>NZ_PVSN01000026.1 GCF_004766315.1 Weissella confusa
ACGGTTCCAGTTAAAGCATCGGTCATGATAAGCGGATGGTAACCGACGTTCAAGTAGTGATAATTAAAACCAATTTTTTCTTGATGACCAAAGGTCTCAAAGTAGGTTGAATCCAAATCTAGCACCAGTTCAGTATTGGCTGATCTTTCATCAATTAAAGAGACAATACGACGATTTAATTCTTGTAGCTCATCAATGTCTTCGTTCGTGAGATGTGATAGAAATCTGGAAATAGTTGGTTGAGATGCCATGTTTTGCGCATAAACAAGTCGATGTTCGATATCTTGGGTCAAGTAATCTGCAACGTCGTCGTTGCGATAACCTTCGATAACTTGAATGAGCATTTGCAATAACAATTCTACCTTAGCATAGCGTGGATTTTTGCGATTATCGTTGAATTCAACGTTATTAAAGAGCCTGGAAATTACAGGCGAATTCAGAAAAATACTAAGCAGCACGCTGCCACCATCCGAGGTAATTGGTGCCCCATTGTCTGAAACTGCAACTAAATGGTTGCTAGGTAATACTTTTTGAGTCATAATTTTAGACGCTCCAATTTTTGAGTATTTGGTTTGTTTTCCACTAACAAAATATCATAAAAAAGAGCTCCTATGGTTTTCACCCAACGGGTGAAAGCGCAAAACCCGCTGAAACGGTATTAACTTGCTGTTTCAGCGGTTTTTTGTTTGTCTTGATGAATAATCCGGGTTAAAGAAATTCCATTGCGCCGATTGGTGCCGGGACTAATTATCGGACCAGCAACTTGGCTTGGCCCATACATCGTAGCGTCAAGTTTGTTCTTGCCAGCGATGTTGCAACAACTTGATAGTGCGCACAAGGTGCAATTGGTTGCGATGTTTTCAACGCTTGCGATGATTGTCGCAGCGATTTCAAACATGGTTGCCGGTGCCTTGTCAGACAAGACGAAGTCACGCTTCGGTCGTCGTACGCCATGGCTTGTCGGGGGTGCCTTTGCCTTCATGCTAGCCATGATTGGGTCATCACTAGCACCAAACGTTTGGACGTTGTTGGCCGCTTGGATGTTCGGTCAAGTTGCATTGAACTTCATCGTTGCACCAATGGTGGCTTGGTTGGACATGGCGCCTGATTCAGGTCGTGCCACAGCATCATCAGCTTACGGTGGTTTGGGAATGGCGTTGGGTAACAACGGATTCACAATCTTCGGAGCCATGATGTTGGGATCATTCCGTTTGGGATTTGTCGTATTCGGAATTATCACATTCATCGGAACGTTGATTGCTGCTGCAATCGTTCGCGAGCCATCTAACTTGGATGCGGACGATGAGGCTGCTACACCAGAAGTTGAAGAAAAGAAGTCATTGAAGGAAGCTTTGGCAATTTTCCCAGCTTGGCGCGTTGGTCGTGACTACTACTTGGCTTTGATGGGTAAGTTGTTCCAAGGTGTTGGAAACTTCGCCATCACACGGTACTTGTTGTACATCATGACGGACTTCATGCACAAGGGCACTAGCGCAACGCAATCATCAATTCAATTGATTAACTTGATTATGTTGGTCTTCGGTATTGCAATGGGATTCTTGGCTGGACCATTTGCTGACAAGTTCAAGTTGTTGAAGTTGCCAGTTGGTTTCTCAACGATCTTCTTGGCAATTGGTGCGTTGGCAATGTTCATCTTGCGCAACGACATGGGGATCATGATTTACGCCTTGATGGCTGGTTTGGGAATGGGACTTTGGAACTCATTGGATAACTTGCTAAATTTGGAAGTTGTGCCCGATCGCAACCGTGTTGCCTTCTTCTTGGGTGTTTACAACCTAGGAAACACGGTGACGCAAGCATTGGCACCAGTTTTGGCAGCCGTTGTCATTTCATTCTTCGGTTACTCAGCTATCTTCATCATGTCATTCGTATTTGCCATGATCGGTGGTATCTTGATTCTTTCAATCAAGTCAGTTAAGCGTTAATAACAATTAAGACAGCAACTCATACACTTGGGTTGCTGTCTTTTTGTGTTTGCGCATGAATCAAACCTGATATTCAGTAAAACCTAATTTTGCGGTATAATGGTACATCAGAAAGGAAGGTGTTAAGCATGGCTAGTTTATTAGATTTAGTTGATGAGCTTGATGGTGTTGGCCCAAAGCGTGTGCAAGCGCTGAATAAATTGGGCATCTTCACAATCGACGACTTACTCGGCTACTATCCAATGCGCTATAACGACTTAGCGATGAAAACGCCTGCCGAAACGCAAGATGGCGAAAAAGTAACGTTCAAAGGCGTTGTGACATCGCCACCCGTGGTTAACCGCTTCGGGTATAAGAAGACACGCACAAGCTTCCGTTTGACGGTCGAACATGACACAATCATGGTGTCATTTTTCAATCAACCATGGATTGGTAAGAATCTTGAAATCGGCCAAGAAGTTGCGGTGCATGGGACATATGACAAAACACGTCAAAGCCTATCTGGTATTAAATTAATGTCACGCAATGGCGATGACGAAATGGAAGCCGTTTATCCATCATCAAAGGAAATCAAGGCGAAGACCATCAAGGATTTGATTATTCAAGCCTTGGGCAAGTATGGTGAATTACTGCGAACGGATATTGTGCCAAGTAATTTGCGCACCCGCTATAAGCTCATGAATCATCATGACACGGTATTTGGCATGCATGCGCCAACTGATGGTCAGGTTGCGACCGAAGCACGTCGCAGTGCGTCATTTGAAGAGTTTTTTGTCTTTCAAATGCGTTTGCAAGTGATCAAGTCAATGGATCGCGATAACCGTGGTCGGGCGATTGCGTTTAATAACGATGAACTAAAGGCGTTTATTGCGACGCTACCGTTTGAACTGACAGATGCTCAAAAGCGCGTGGTGAATGAAATTGTGCGTGATATGAAGCGTCCAATTCACATGAATCGTTTGCTACAAGGAGATGTTGGTTCTGGTAAAACGGTCGTGGCTGCGTTGGCAATGTACGCGGCGATTACCGCTGGTATGCAAGCAACTTTGATGGCACCAACCGAAATCTTGGCGCAACAACACGCGAAAACTATTGGTAACTTTTTCGATCCAGAAAAGGTGCGCGTCGAACTGCTAACGGGGTCAACTAAGGCTGCCGCCCGACGTCAAATTTTGGAAGATTTGGAAAATGGCGATATCGATATTTTGATTGGAACCCACGCTTTGATTCAACCGGACATCGCGTTTAGAAATCTTGGCTTGGCGGTTATCGATGAGCAACACCGTTTCGGTGTACAACAACGTGCGACGCTACGTGAAATCGGGATGAATCCAGATATTCTGGCAATGACAGCGACGCCAATTCCACGAACGCTGGCGATTACCGCGTATGGTGAAATGGATGTTTCTATCATTGACCAATTACCAGCCGGTCGTAAGCAAATTAAGACGTACTGGCTACGTAGTAACGAGATGGAGAAAACCATCGCGTTTATAAAGTCACAGCTGCAAGAAGGGGCTCAGGCTTATGTTGTCACACCGTTGATTGAAGAATCAGAAACGTTAGATGTGCAAAATGCCGAGGCTGTTTATGCCGAATTGTCTGAGTACTTTGCGCCAACGTATAAGGTTGGGTTGTTACATGGTCGTTTATCAAATCAAGAAAAAGAAGATGTGATGGCCGCCTTTAAGGCCAATGAGTTCCAAGTGTTGGTTTCAACGACGGTTATCGAAGTTGGCGTTGACGTGCCAAATTCAACAGTCATGCTGATTTTGGACGCTGATCGATTCGGTCTATCGCAGCTACACCAATTGCGTGGTCGTGTTGGACGAGGTAGCCGTCAGTCATACACGTTCCTAATTAGTGATCCCAAAACGCAATACGGGATTGATCGCATGGAAGCGATGGTGGGAACGACTGATGGTTTCGTGCTCGCCCAAAAGGATTTGGAACTTCGTGGTGCCGGTGATATTCTTGGTAATCGTCAATCTGGTGTGCCTGAATTCCGTGTCGGTGATCCCGTTGCGGATTTGGCGATGATGACCGTTGCGCAAGAGGAAGCAATTGAGATTGTTTCTAAGCCTGATTGGGATAAAGATCCGGAACTGGCACCATTAGCTGACATGTTGTCAGAAACAATGGCGCGATATCGTAATTTTGATTAAAAAAGATACGCCTTTTACTTTTACCCACTCCTAAAAGTGTGTTAGATTTGTTCTAGCATTTATTTATTTAGTTATTATTTTTTGAATTCGAGAGGGATTTAATGATGTTTAAGATTGCCATTGACGCAATGGGTGGCGACAACGCCCCTGAAGCAATCGTTGCTGGTGTTGAACTAGCACGTGACCAAATGCCTGACACAGAGTTTTTGTTGTTTGGTCAATTGGATAAGGTAAAGCCTTTCGTTAAGAACGAAGAGCGTTTGACGTTGGTCCAAGCTGATGAAGTGATTGCCATGGCGGATGAGCCAGTTAAGTCAATTCGTCGTAAGAAGAAAAGCTCGTTGGTTTTGGCTGCGCAAGCCGTTAAGAATGGTGATGCTGATGCTGTCTTCTCAGCTGGTAACACTGGTGCATTGTTGGCAGCCGGTATCTTTATCGTTGGTCGTATCAAGGGAATTGATCGTCCAGCTTTGATGACGGCTTTGCCAGCCTTTGATGGTCCTCACGATGCCTTCGTGATGATGGACATGGGTGCTAATGCTGAAAACCGTCCTGCTCACTTGTACCAATACGGTGTGTTGGGTTCATTCTACGCTCACGAAATCTTGGGCTACGACCAACCACGTGTTGGTTTGTTGAACAACGGAACTGAAGAAGACAAGGGTGACCAAGTCCACAAGGAAGCGCACCAATTGTTGCGTTACGGTTCAGACAAGAACTTGTTGAACTTCGTTGGAAACGTTGAAGCACGTGATGTTTTGCAAGGACCTGCTGATGTTGTGATTGCTGATGGATTCTCAGGAAACGCAACGTTGAAGTCAATCGAAGGTACGGCCTTGTCAATGTTGAAGTTGATCAAGGATACTATCATGAATGGTAGCTTGAAGACGAAGATGGCTGGTGCCATGTTGAAGCCAGCGTTGAAGGGTATTCAATCACGTTTGGACTACTCACAACATGGTGGTGCCGTTGTTATCGGTGTTAACGCACCGGTTGTTAAGACGCACGGTTCAGCTGGTCCTGATGCCGTTGCCAACACAATGAAGCAAATTCACACGATGTTGGAAGCTGATTTGGTAGGTAAGGTCCAACAATTCGTTGCTGACCATAAGGAAGATTTGTCTGCTCGTCCAGAGAATGAAGTGGACGGTTCGGCCGAATAGCGTTACACTAAATAACGTTAAATATTCGAATAGGAAACGGAATAATGGAACGACAAGAAATCATGGATAAGGTTATCGAATTGGTTGCGGACCACTTTGAGTTGGACCCAGCTAAGGTAACCGGTGAATTGAACTTTTTGACTGATATTGATGCTGATTCAATCGACTTTGTTGAATTGGTTTTGGAGATGGAAGACGAATTTGGTGCAGAAATCTCTGACGAAGACGCTGAAAAGTTGATTACGATCAACGACACTGTTGATTACATCGCAGCACGCGTTTAATATTTGTAAACTAAAGGCAAGGACACTTTGAGTGCTCCTTGCCTTTTTTCAATCTTGTGACACAACAAAAAACGTCGTTATACCAACGGTTTCTCTGGTATAATTGAGTAGTATATCTAGAAAGGACGGCTTATGTTTAAACAACTTCAAGCAGAATTAGCACTTGCCCATAATATCCATTTTAATGACGTGTCATTATTGGAGGAGGCATTAACACAAGCAAACTATATTAACGAACATACAAATTACACTGGTCGCGATTACCAACGCCTAGAATTCCTTGGGGATGCGGTTATGCAACAATCAACGGCGGTGTACTTGTTTAAGCGTTATCCAGATTGGGATGAAGGTCGATTGACAGAGTTGCGAATTTCTATGGTCCAAACTCGCGCTTTTGCAGCTTTGTCACGTGAGTTGCATCTTGATCAATATGTCCAACTGGGACGTGGTGAAGAATTGTCCGGCGCACGAAACCGTGATTCATTGCTCGAAGATTTGTGGGAAGCCTTTATTGGCGCCTTGTACCTGGACCAGGGTCAAGAGGTTGTCATGAACTTCCTGGGTGAAATTATGTTCACGAAGATTGATGAAGGATTCTACGATCAATTCGTTGATTACAAGTCTAAGTTGCAAGAACACTTGCAACGTCATGGTAGCGTAAAGATTGCTTACACGAAGCTATCTGAACGCCCGGTTGAGAACAATGAACAAATCTTTACGGTTGAGGTATCGGTCAACGAGCAAGCGTTGGCGACTGGAGAGGGAAAGTCAACGAAGGAAGCTGAAAAGGCGGCCGCTCGTGCAGCTTATCAAACTTTGACGAAGAACTAGGGAATCGGTATGAAATTAAAAACATTGGAGATTGGTGGATTTAAATCATTCGCCGATCGTACCAAGATTGAATTTATGCCAGGAATCACAGGGGTTGTTGGACCGAATGGTTCTGGTAAATCAAACATCATCGAATCGATTCGCTGGGTTATGGGTGAACAGTCTGCCAAAGGATTGCGTGGTGACAAAATGTCGGACGTCATCTTTGGTGGAACGGCACAACGCGCGCCACTTAATCGTGCGGAAGTGTCGATTACGTTCGACAACACTGACCATTATTTGAATTCAGAGTATTCTGAAATTCGAATTACCCGTACGCTGTACCGTAATGGTGATTCACGTTACCAAATTAACGGTACGACGGTACGCTTGAAGGATATCCATGAGTTGTTTATGGATTCTGGATTGGGACGCGAAAGTTTCTCAATCATTTCGCAGGGCCGTGTGGAAAGCATTTTTAGTGCTAAGCCTGAAGATCGACGAACGATTATCGAAGATGTCGCAGGTGTTTATAAGTACAAGCAAAACAAGGACAAAGCTGAGAAAGAATTGACGGGTGTCCAAGAAAACTTGAACCGTGTCCAAGATATTTTGTATGAATTGGAAGGACGCGTTGAGCCATTGGCTGAGCAGTCAGCGAAGGCACAAGATTATCTTGAAACCAAGAAGCAATTTGACAAGCTTGACCAATCACGTTTGGTTTTGGAATTGACTGATTGGTACAATGAGCAAACTGAAATTGCCCGTGAATTGGCTGGTGCTGAGCAAGCTAGTGATGAACAAGCAAAAGTTGTGAAGCAACAGACGGACTCTTTGACGGCGATGAAGGATGAGCGAACCCAAGCAGAAACAGCTCGTCAAGAAGCACAAGACAAGTTATTGGCGTTGACGACTGCTGTTGAGCAATTGAGCGGTGAGCAAAAGTTGCAAGCAGAGCGTTCAGCAAATCGTTCAAATGCGACGCGTGAATTAAAGGCGCAAATTGCGCAGGTTGAATCACGTCTGGCTGATTTGAAGGTGACGGAAGCAACACGTCAAAAGAAGGTGGCTAGTCAGAAAGAATCTGCAGACGAATTGCGTTTGCAGATTACTGAATTGACGGCCTCACATCCACGTCAACAAGAAGCGGCGGTTAGTGAGGAAATCGAACAAGTTCGTGCAAACTTAGTTGATGCGATGCAAGCATTGACGACAGCTAAGAATCAACAGTCATACTTGGCGCAAGAACATGAACGAAATGATGCTGAGTCTGCCCGTTTACAACAACGTAGTACGTTGCTGGACGAGCAAATTGCTACAGCAACGGCGAATGTGAAAACTGCGCAAGCCGAGGTTGACGAGGCGACGACCGTTTTGGCAGATGCCCAAGCTGAGTTTGTCCGTTTGCAAACCGCTGGTAAGGAGCTTGAAGCGAAAAGTCAGGCCCAACGCCAAGAATGGTTTAGCAAGATGGAAGAGGATCAACGATTGTCAACGCGTTTGCAATCGTTGAGTCGCTTGTCAGAAAACTATGATGGCTATTTCCAGGGTGTGCGTAACTTGATGAAGGCCAAAGATAATTTCCAAGGCATTCATGGGGTTTTGGCTGAATTGATTTCAGTTGAAGCACCTCACCAAACGGCGATTGAAGCAGCTCTTGGTGGTGCGTTGCAAAACGTGGTCGTGACTGATGAACAAGTTGGTAAGCAAGCCATTCGCTACTTGACGGAACACCGTTTAGGACGTGTCACGTTCTTGCCATTGTCAACGATTCGTTCACGTGAATTGCAACAGGGACAAATTGAGACTGCCCAAAACCAACCTGGGTTTATCGGCATTGCGGCTGACTTGGTGAAGACGGATGTCACTTATAACACGGTTGTGAAAAACTTGTTGGGCACGACGGTGATTGCCAAGTCGATGGATGAGGCGGTACCAATGGCCCGCGCATTGCAACAACGTGTTCGCATTGTAACCCTTGATGGTCAAGTAATGAATGCCGGTGGATCAATGACTGGTGGGGCAAATCGTAACCAAGGTAACGGTTTGCTTTCACAGCAGAACGAAGTGGAAACGTTGACGGCGCAAGTTGCGACGTTACATGATGAAACGGCTGTTTTGGAACGCCAGGTTCGTGAAATTGATGCTGAGTTGCAAAACGTGACGGCGTCATTCAATGAGCAACAAGCTAAGGTGCTAGCAGCTAACGAACGTGCACAACAAGCAACGGCCAAGTTGCAAGTTGCTGAAGAACGTTTGGCACAAGTGCAAAAAGAGAAGATGGCATTAAGTTATGAATTTAATGTTTCAAGCTCAGGCACAGCTGATCATGAAACGATGGTTGCAGAGAATGCTTCTGAAGTCACTAATTTGACGGCTAAGCAAGCTAAGTTGCAAGCACAATTAACTGAATTGACTGATGAGCGTACGGAATTGTTAGCTCGCATTTCAGATGCTGATACAGAGTTGACAGAATTGCGCGCTGAATTGGCAACGGCTCAAGCCAACGTGCAAGCTGCGCAAGTACGTCACGAAGATATCGTTGAACAAATTGAAGCTGAACAAGCTCGTTTGAACAACTATCAACAACAAATGACCGATTTGACGTCTGATCAAAGTGACGTACAACAACGTTTGTCATCTGAATTGGCGACGGCCAATGCTGATAAAGACGCAACCACTAATTTGTTGGCTGAGTTGACGGAGCAATTGGCTGACTTGAATGACCGCATTAACGTTGCGGAGGGGATGCTTGTCCAAGCGCAAGAAGCGCAGACGGATGCCATGTCAACGCTAAGCAAGTTGAGTGGTCGTCAAGGAGAGTTGCGTGCCGCCGTTCAAAATGGTGAGCGCACGTTGGAAGAAACGCATGACACGTCATTTGAGTTTGCCAAGGCTGAGATGTCTGACATGCCAATTGACAGTATTCGTACACAATTGAAGTTGTTGAAGCAAGGCTTGGCTGAAATCGGAAACGTTAACTTAAACGCTATCGAAGAGTATGCTGAGGTTAAGGAGCGTTATGACTTCTTGACGCAACAACAAACTGATTTGATTGACGCACAAGACAATCTCCGTCAAACGATGTCAGAGATGGATGAAGAAGTTGAAACGCGCTTCAAGGACACATTTGATGCGATTGCAGCGCACTTCTCAGAAATCTTTGTAAAGATGTTTGGTGGTGGTCAAGCCAAGCTCGAACTCACTGACCCAGAACACCTGTTGACAACAGGTGTTGATATTAAGGCTCAGCCACCTGGTAAGAAATTCCAGCAAATGAGTCTTTTGTCTGGCGGTGAGAAGGCGCTAACGGCGCTTAGTTTGCTGTTTGCAATTCTTGAAGTTCGTCCTGTGCCGTTTGCGGTTTTGGATGAAACAGAAGCAGCGCTTGATGAAGCCAACGTTGACCGTTTTGCACGTTATTTGCATGAAGTTAACGATCGTACCCAATTTATCGTGATTACTCACCGTAAGGGTACGATGACGAACGCTGACGTACTTTACGGTGTTACTATGCAAGAGCCGGGTGTCTCAACGATGGTATCGGTTAACTTGCAAGAGCTAGACAATACGCTAGCAGAAAATTAATGGGGAAATGAACAATGGGATTGTTTGATTTTTTTAAGAAAAAGCCTGAAACCCCAACTGTCAAAGTTGAAGTGTTGTACCCAAACACATGGGAAAATGGGGAAGCACCAGCTGAACCAACATCACTAGCGGCGGAAGTGTTGCAACCAACTGCTGGTCAAGCGGTTGAGATTGTGTTGCCGACGCATGAGAAGGTCGCACCTGTTGTGGCTGAACCAGAAGCTGAAACGGAAACAGTTGAACCGGTTGTAGAACCGGAAGAAGAAGTTGTCGCTGAATCTGAAGCACCAGTTGCCGAAGTAACTTCTGAAACGAACTTGGACGAAGGATTGACGAAGACGCGTAAGACTTGGTCAGAGCGTTGGAATGCCTTTATGGCCAACTTCCGTTCAGTCGACGAGGATTTCTTCGAAGATTTGGAAGAAACGTTGATTGGCGCTGACGTCGGTGCCGCGACGGCATTGCAATTGACCGATGAGTTGCGCGATGAAGTTAAGTTGAAGAACGCTAAGAGCAAGGCTGATATCTCACGTGTTATCGTTGATAAGTTGGTCGAGCATTATCGTTCACAAGGTGTTAATGAAGATGCATCAATGCACTTTGCACCTGAAGGTCCAACGGTTATTTTGTTCGTTGGTGTTAACGGTGTTGGTAAGACGACGACGATTGGTAAGATGTCAGCTCGCTACAAGGCTGAAGGCAAGAAGGTGTTGTTGGCAGCAGCGGATACGTTCCGTGCGGGAGCAACACAACAATTGCAAGCCTGGGGTGAGCGTAACGACATTCCGGTTGTCGCTGGTGAGCCGAATGCTGATCCGGCTTCAGTTGTGTACGATGGTGTGAAGACGGCCATTGAAACGAATGCCGATGTGCTATTCGTCGACACGGCTGGTCGTTTGCAAAATAACGTGAACTTGATGCAAGAGTTGGCTAAGATGAAGCGTATTATCACGCGTGAGTTGCCAAACGAGCCACAAGAAGTCTTGTTGGCTTTGGATGCCACGACGGGTCAAAACGCTTTGCAACAAGCACGCTTGTTCAAGGATTCAACTGACGTGACGGGAATTGTTTTGACTAAGTTGGATGGTACTGCCAAGGGTGGTATTATCTTGCCAATTCGAAACGAATTGCACTTGCCAGTTAAGTGGGTTGGACTTGGTGAACAAGTTGGTGACTTGCAACCATTCGACGCCGATGACTTTGCGAAGAGCTTGTTTGGTAGTTTGTTGGAGGATGAGAAGTAATGGAGCTAGAAAAAAACACGCGCTTGAATGCCTTGTTTGATTTCTATCAACCATTGCTGACGTCTAAGCAAAACGACTATTTGCAGTTGTACTACGCTGACGATTATTCGCTGGGTGAGATTGCTGAAGAATTTGAGGTCTCACGTCAAGCCGTGTATGATAATCTAAAGCGCAGCACACAATTGCTGGAAGATTATGAAGCCAAGCTACACTTGTTTGCCGATTATCTTCAGCGCCAAGCTGCGGCCGAGCAATTAAACGGCTATATTCAAGAAAAGTATCCCAATGATGCTGAGCTAACTCATTTAGCTGAGCGTTTGGTGACATTAGAAGAGGAGTAAACCATGGCCTTTGAAGGTTTGACGGAGCGATTGCAAAACGCCTTGAGCGGATTGCGTCGCAAGGGAAAGGTGACAGATGCGGACTTGCGCGAGACAATGCGCGAGATTCGTCTAGCATTGTTGGAAGCCGACGTTAACTTCACGGTTGTTAAGGACTTTGTTCGTAACGTCCGTGAGAAGGCGGCTGGTGCTAAGGTGTTGGAAGGGTTGAACCCTGCCCAACAAATTGTATCAATTGTTAATGATGAATTGACTGCCATGATGGGTGAGTCAGATGTGCCATTGAACGTATCTGACAAGATTCCAACGGTTATCATGATGGTTGGTTTGCAAGGAGCTGGTAAGACGACTACGGCCGGAAAGCTAGCTTTGAAGTTGAAGAACGAGAAGAACGCACGTCCATTGATGATTGCAGCCGACGTTTACCGTCCCGCTGCCATTGATCAATTGAAGACGTTGGGTGAGCAAATTGATGTGCCTGTTTTTGAAATGGGAACAGACGCTGATCCACGTGACATCGTGCGCCAAGGTTTGGCCAAGGCGGCTGAATTGAAGTCAGATTACGTCTTCATTGACGCGGCTGGTCGTTTGCAAATCGACGAAGCGTTGATGCAAGAGTTGGCTGACGTTAAGGAAATCGCTAACCCAGATGAAATCTTGTTGGTTGTCGATGCCATGACTGGACAAAACGCAGTGGAAACGGCTGAAGGCTTTAACGAGCGTTTGGACGTTACTGGTGTTGTTTTGACTAAGTTGGATGGTGATACACGTGGTGGAGCGGCTTTGTCAATTCGTGCCGTTACGGGTAAGCCAATCAAGTTCGTCGGTCAAGGTGAGAAGATGGCTGATTTGGATGTCTTCTATCCAGATCGTATGGCTAGCCGTATCCTTGGTATGGGTGACTTGTTGACGTTGATTGAAAAGGCCCAAAAGGACTTTGACGAAAAGCAAGCAGCCGAGACAATGGAAAAGATGAAGTCAAACACGTTTGACTTTAACGACTTCATTGCCCAAATGGATCAAGTGCAAAACATGGGACCAATCGAAGACTTGTTGAAGATGATTCCAGGTATGGCTAACAATCCAGCTTTGGCAAACGTGAAGGTTGACCCTAAGGATATGGCGCACATTAAGGCCATTGTGATGTCAATGACGCCTGCTGAGCGTGAGAACCCAGATTTGTTGAACCCATCACGTCGTCGTCGTTTGGCGGCTGGGGCTGGACGTCCAGTTGTTGAAGTTAACCGTTTGATCAAGCAATTCAATGAGATGAAGAAGATGATGAGCGGTATGATGAACGGTAACATGGCCGGCATGGAACAAATGATGGGTGCCATGGGTGGCGGCATGCCAGGAATGCCAGGTGGAATGCCTGGTATGGGCGGTGGCCTAAAGGGCAAGATGGCAAACATGGCGATGAAGCAAATGGCTCGTCGTATTCAAAAGAACAAGAAGAAGCGTCGTTAATTATGGGTCGTTATTTACTAGATGATAAGACGAAAGCCATGAACGTAAAGTACCAATCTGAAAAGAAGGGTGCCGTTTCAAAGGCTGATAAGGTAGCAATGTTGCGTGAGCAAATGCTAGCTAAGAAGAATAAGAAGTAATCAATTAGGTCAGAGATTCCGTCTCTGACCTTTTTTGTCGGCGTTTTGTTCAGAGATTCGTTACAGTTTCATCCTGAAAATATCGCACCTATCAGCGATACTATAAACATCGATCACCCGCTAGCGACGAAATAAACTCATGCGCATGGGTTTGTTTCACTTATTGTGATCACAATTTGCAAAAGGCTCAATTGTCGCGACGGTGATAATCGGGTCTTTTGTTTTAAAGAGATTTATCAGCAATCAACGATACTTTTGGTACGGATTGCTGGTAAGTCTTTTATTTTTTGAAAACGTTTTCAAAAATTCATAAATTAAGTGATTTACATTAACGCTTTAGAAAAGCAATCGTCGTTATCTAGTTGTAAACTAACTGTAATAAATAAAGTTAGGACATATCTAGGGGGAATACGATTATGGAAACACGTGTCACACATGCTCGGCGTACGCGAACAATTGCTACGGCGCTAGTCTTGTTGTTTGGTTTGTTGCTATTTGCTGGTGTTGTAACAGCGTTGGAAACAACTGCGATCGCTGCACAACAAAGTAGTGATTTGGTTACATCTGAAGTATTAACGACTGTGTCGACCTCAGAAGTAACAGCTGAACCAGTTGTTGCAAAATAAAAGCTAGATAAGCTCAGGCGACTGAGCTTATTTTTTTGAAATGGTACGTGCGTATGAAACAAAAGATGCAATTGAAAGAAGCGAGTAAGTGGTTTAGTATGGGGCTACTTTTGGGGATAGTAGGCGTTGGACTGACGATTGGCGGGATTGAAATCAAAGAACGTCGCGCAGAGGCACAACGAGTAACTGTCGCCCATGACGAAAAAAAGACCTTGCCGATTAAGGTTGGTTCAGCGCAACCGCTAAAGTTGGCAGATACGGCTGTTAAAGTTGATCCAAACGTCCAGCATTTGACGATGGAACAACGTATTGCGCTAATGATGCTATCTGCGGGCGCAACCGTGGCCGATGATACCAAGCTATATGCATCACCGCAGGGGAATGGTGAAACATGGCTGCTTGATAGTGACGGCAATAAACTCATTGTCTTAAAGTTTGTTGATGGTACGAAACGAACAGTAACCTTTATGGATGGTCGTACGGTGAATGTCGACTTGAATCAAGCCTATGCGTCGTTACATGCGACACAGGCGTATCGTGATTTAACTGATAATATTATCGTTGAATAGCCGAAAGTGGTTGTTTTCTATTTAAATTTTTCACAGAGTGCGCTAAAATATTAACTTATTGCAAGTGAAGTAGCGCCTCGAGCCCGCTAAAACGTTGATTTTTGAAGAAATTTCAACGTGTAAAGGAAAAACACTTTACAGGCACTCGAGAAACTGTTATTATAATTCTTGTAGAAAAACAACTGGAGGAAAATAAACATGGCTGTTAAGATTCGTTTGAAGCGCATGGGTTCAAAGAAGCGCCCATTCTACCGTGTGGTAGTTGCTGACTCACGTTCACCACGTGATGGTCGATTCATCGAAACTGTTGGTACGTACAACCCATTGGTTGAGCCTGCCGAAGTTAAGTTGAACGAAGAATTGGTATTGTCATGGTTGAACAACGGTGCTCAACCATCAGATACTGTTAAGAACTTGTTGTCTAACGCAGGCATCATGAAGAAGTTCCACGAAGCTAAGTTCTCAAAGTAATTTGAGAGTTCAGTTTTGAACTTCTTAAAAGAGCTGATCCATTTGGGTCAGCTCTTTTTTCATATCTTAAAAATGTTTGGCAACCTCTGTTCAGCGTCTGCTATTTCCGTAGACTGTTTATTGGAACTAAAAAAATATCTTTTTTAAGATAATATCTGGGGATATATGGGTAAGCAGATTAAGGTTATTGCATGGGCAGTTGTGGTGGTATTGCTAGCTGTTGTTGGTGGGTTCAAGTTTTTTGAACGTGTTGATAATGGTAACGTCGGTATTCGTTACGCCATTTCAGGGGGTGTGCGTGATAAGGCGTTGTCACAAGGGATTCGCTTTGCTGGGTTGGATTATGTGACACAATATCCAATTAAGACACAATCTATCAAGCAAAAGGTTGCGGTTGCCACTTCTGATGGAAAGAAGACGGATGTGAAGATTAGCTATTCATACCACGTAGATCCATCTAAGGCAGTTTCGATCTATAAGAAGTTTGGGTCAGCTAACATTCACACAATTGAAACTGGCTGGTTGGCACAAAAGTTGCAAAAGGCAGCTCGTGAGTCAATGGCACAATTCACGTTGTTGGAAGTCGTCGGAACGGATTCAACTAAGGCACAAGCAGGTATCTTGAAGGGCTTCCAAAAGTCAGCGGAACCTTATGGCTTTGTGATTGAAGACTTGTCATTCGGAACGCCATCAATCGATGAGCAAACGCAAAAGTCAATTGATGACATTATCAAGGCTGGTCAAGACAACAAGAAGGCTGAACTGGAAGCCAAGACGAAGGAAACGCAAGCTAAGGCAGAAGCGGATGCTAAGATTACAGCTGCGAACGCTGAAGCCGAAGCGAATAACAAGATTAACGCGTCAATCAACGACCAAACGATTGCGTACATGGAGGCACAAGCCCGCTTGAAGCACGGATGGGTCACGGTTCAAACGAACGATGCCATGGTTGATGCAACAGGTAACTAACGATGGGATTCTTTATTTTCAGGATTATTTTAGCGATTGCGATTATTGCGGCAGCCTATATGGGTTACAGGGCCTATGAAGCATACAAGCATGATCAAAACCAACAAGATAAGCACCATCACGAAGATGACATATAGTAAAAGCCCCGATGCAATTTTTTGCCATCGGGGCTTTTGTTTACCATTCAGTTGTCGTGTCATTAAACGTATCAATGCGAAGTCCGTCTTCGTCAAGTTGCCAAGTGGTGACGGAACCATTTTCAGGTTCGACACCCTTGTATTCAGGACCGGCGAAACGGTTGGTTAGGTTGATCAACAAAATACCATGAACTACTAGCAAAACGTTGTCGCCATCTTTGTGAGTTTGGAGAAGCGTATCAAGACCATTGTTAATACGTGTCCAAAACATATTAGCATCTTCAGCATCACCAGCTGGGTCAGCCTCACGGAAAGCGTTCATTAGTTCGTTGCTATCCATGCTTTGAATCAAATCGCCGTACGTTGTATCCGCAGGCAAACCAAGTACGTTGGCTAATTCATGACCAGCTTCAACACCAGATAGGCCGTCGAAAGAACCGAAGAATTGTTCACGGAAATCAGGTAATTCAACCAAATCTTGGCGGTCGCCAGTAAGATTAGCATCCATCACATAACGCGCCGTTTGTGCGGCACGGGCTAGGTCTGAAGAGTAGACACCGTCAAAGTGAACGTGACGCAGACGCTCCCCAGCTGCCTGACCATCCGCAATCCCTTTTTCCGTTAGCGGTGCGTTGGTCCAGCCTTGCATACGACGATACTTGTTTAGATAAGTTTGGCCGTGACGAACCATATAGACGTTAATACTCATAAATAATTATCCCCCGTTTGTATGCCTCTAGTTTAGCAAAGATGGCGGGATAATTCTTGTTTAGTTGGGACAAAAATTAAGGTATACTAGAAGTTAGCAAATTAACCGAAAACTTTACTGTAATGAGTAAAGATGAAACTAACAGTAAGAGGAAGACTGATATTATGGCTTTGTACAAAGTAGGAACAATCGTTAATACACACGGTATCCGTGGTGAGGTCCGTGTGATTGCAACGACTGACTTTCCTGAAGAACGTTTCCAAAAGGGCAGCAAGCTAATCATTGATGGCAAGACACCAGTTGAAGTTGAGATTGCAACGGTTCGTAACCACAAGCAATTTGTCTTGTTGTCATTCAAGGATTTGCAAAACATTAACTTGGTCGAGCAATACAAGACGCACGACTTGATGGTGCCTGAAGAAGCGCTACAAGATTTGGCAGATGATGAATATTACTACCACGAAATCGTTGGTTTGGATGTCGTGGATAACGCAACCGGTAAGACACTTGGTAAGGTAGCTGAAATCATGGAACTACCAGCTAACGATGTTTGGGTTGTGAAGGCCAAGGGTCAAGATGATATTTTCTTGCCATACATTGAAAACGTTGTGACTGAAATTGATCTTGATGCAGGTGTTGCCAAGGTCAACATGCTTGAGGAAATTTAATCATGCGCATTGATGTTTTGAGTTTATTCCCAAATATGTTTACGCCAATGCGTGAATCAATTATCGGTAAGACGATTGAGCGCGGCTTGGTGGATTTTAAGGTGACGGACTTCCGTGACTATACTGACAACAAACACAACAAGGTTGATGACGAAATTTATGGTGGTGGCCAAGGTATGTTGTTGATGCCACAGCCGATTTTCGACGCGATGGATGCCATTGAATCAGAAGCTGGTTCACGTGGCCGTGTTATTTTGATGGACCCAGCTGGTAAGACATTCAATCAAGAGATGGCTGAAGAACTTGCTAAGGAAGACCATTTAACATTTATCGCTGGTCACTACGAAGGGTACGATGAACGTATTCGTGATTTGGTGACTGATGAAATTTCACTTGGTGACTTTGTGTTGACTGGTGGTGAACTTGGTGCGATGGTGGTTATCGATGCCACAGTTCGTTTGCTGGATGAAGCCTTGGGCGATCAAATGTCAGCCGTTGATGATTCATTCTCAACTGGTTTGCTTGAGTATCCACAATACACGCGTCCGGCTGATTTCCGTGGTATGAAAGTACCTGATGCGTTGATGTCAGGTCACCACGCTAATATTGCAAAGTGGAAGAAGAAGGAGGCCTTGCGCCGCACGTACCTTCGTCGCCCAGATTTGCTTGAAAACTACGACTTTACGAAGGAAGAGCGCCAATTGCTCAACGAAGTAAAGGACGAAGAATCGAATAAGTAGGATTAAGACTTGTTAAAGGACACCAGAGATGATATTATTATTTCTGGTGTTTTATTCACCAAAAAATAAACCCGATAATCCGCTGGCCAGGTGGTGAAATGATTGTCGACTAGGAGATTTGATTATGCGTCAAAACGCTTTGCTAGAAAAGTTGGTTGCTGATCAATTGCGTACGGACATTCCTGAGTTCCGTGCCGGTGATTCAGTTCGTGTCCACGCTCGAATCGTTGAAGGTTCACGTGAGCGTGTGCAAATGTTCGAAGGTGTTGTTATCAAGCGTAAGGGTACTGGCATCCAAGCTACGTACACTGTTCGTAAGATTTCTAACGGTGTTGGTGTGGAGCGTACGTTCCCATTGCACTCACCACGTGTTGACAAGATCGAAGTGACTCGTCACGGTCGTGTACGTCGCGCTAAGTTGTACTACTTGCGTGCATTGCACGGTAAGGCTGCTCGTATCCGCGAAGCACGCCGTGCCTAATGACATTACGTCATTAAGCGATAAGAAAGCTGATTCCGTTTGGAATCAGCTTTTTTTGTTGCACTTACGGATATTTAATTAGTAAAACGTTTAATGACAAAAATATAATTTTATTAGGGTTAATTTCATAATTTGTTATGAAAAAGGCGTGAAATAGGGTAAACTATAACGAGTGATATTTTCTATAAGGATTGGGTTTTCATATAATGAGCGAGCAAAAAACAAAGAAGCAAAAGCGAATCATTGGGCTTGGCTGGCGCATTTTGTTAGGGTTGGTTGTCGGAATTATCTTGGGAGTTATTTTCTACCAAAATAAGACGGCGATTACGGCCATGCAAAATATCGGATCAATGTTTATTGGATTGATTCAAATGATTGTGTTGCCAATTGTGTTGTCTAGTTTGACAGTTGGTATTGCCAAGATGGGTGATATGCACAAGCTAGGTCGTATCGGTGGTAAGACAATTATCTACTTCGAAGTGTTGTCAACGTTGGCAATTGTCATTGGTTTGTTGGCTGGAAATATTTTCCAACCAGGTGCCCATGTTGATATCCACAACTTGCAAGCATCAAACATCAGTTCATACTTGAGTTCCGCTAAGGAAGCTGGTGAACACGGTATTTGGGCGACGTTGATGGATATTATTCCAACGAACTTCTTCGGCTCATTGGCTGAAGACAAGATGTTGCAAGTTATCTTCTTCGCTGTATTCTTTGGTTTGGGTACAGCGGCTATCGGTCCTAAGGGTCAAATTATTATTGATTTCTTGGACGCTGTTGCCGAGGTTATGTTTAAGGTGACGAACTGGGTCATGCAAGTTGCACCAATTGGTGTGGGTGCCTTGATTGGGGCGACAGTTGCCCAAATGGGTGTTAGCTCATTGGGCTCACTTGGTTTCTTTATCTTCATCGCCTACGTCACAATGATTTTCTTCATCTTGGCTGTTTTGGGTGGTGTCTTGCACTTCTTTGGCGTCAACATTTGGACGTTGATCAAGGTGTTGAAGGAAGAAATCATTTTGGCCTTCACGACTGCATCATCAGAAGCGACTTTGCCACGTATCGTGTCAAAGATGGAGAAGTTTGGTGTTAGCCAAGGTGTTGTCTCATTCGTTGTGCCAACTGGCTATACGTTTAACTTGGATGGGTCAGCCATCTACCAAGCGTTGGGTGCATTGTTTATGGCCCAAGCATATGGTATTCACTTGTCTATTCAACACCAATTGACGTTGTTGGTCGTGTTGATGATTACCTCAAAGGGAATGGCTGGTGTGCCAGGAGCATCATTCGTGGTGTTGTTGGCAACTGTTTCAACCATTGGTGTGCCAGTACAAGGTTTGGCCTTTATTGCTGGTATTGATCGTTTGGTCGACATGGGTCGTACGGTGGTTAACGTTGTTGGTAACTCAGCTGCATCAATCGTTATTTCAAAGTCAGAAAAGGACTTTGATGAAGAAAAGAGCTTGCGTTATGTCGCAGCGATGAACGACTAAAAGTAATGACGGAATCTTGCTGATGCAAGGTTCCGTTTTTTGATAATTTGAAGTGTTTCAATATGTTGTCAAACCTGACATCTGGTGTGGTCTAACCGTGAAAACTGTGTGATAATATAGGGACGATTAAAAAACGACGTAAGGAGGCGGCACTTGTGAACATTGCACGTGTACGTGAGTATGGACTAAAGGCAATTGTCTTTGTAGCAGCATCAGTTTTGGTTGCTGTCGCGATGAATAATTTCTTTATCCCAAATAATATCTTCTCCGGCGGATTTAACGGAGTTGCGCAGCTGCTTAGTTTGTTCTTCAAAGCAGTGTTTGGTATCAACGTTGAAGTTGGAGCCATTATCATGGCCGTTAACATCCCGCTAGCAATTGCTGGTTGGATTTACGCTGGGCGAGAATTTACGATTCTATCATTTTTGAATAACTTCTTTGCGTCGTTCATGCAAATTATGTTGCCAAAGCAAACGCTGGTTGCACATGAGCCAATTTTGGCTGGTTTGTTTGGGGGGCTGCTACTAGGGGTGGCGATCGGTATCACATTTAAGTTGGGATTCTCAACCGGTGGTATGGATATTGTGGCGATGATTGTCCAAAAGACGACTGGAAAGTCAATTGGGTTCATCAACCTGTTTATTAATGGGTTTGTTGTTGTCATTGCTGGTTCATTTATTGGTTGGCAAAACGCGATGTACACGATTATTGGTATCTATGCGACGTCGGTTGCGGTTGATTCAATTCACACGCGTCACCAAAAGTTGACAGCATTCATTGTCACGAAGCGTTCTGATGAAGTGGTCAAAGCACTTCAAGAAGATTTGATTCGTGGTATTACGATTTTGCCGTCAGTTGGTGCTTACACACGTGAACCAAACACAACATTGATGATGGTTTTGTCACGTTATGAATTGACTGAGATGGAGCGTTTGACGAAGTCGGTTGATCCAGATGCGTTTATCAATATTGTTAATACCGTTAACGTTTCAAACAACTTCTGGAATGAAAATTTGCAGAGCCAAATTCGCCGTGAGCGACTAGCGGCACAAGCGCAAATTACCGAGGCATTGAATTTAGATGCTGAGGCTGATAAGCTAATGAATAAGTAGAAAAGAAAGAGGACATAATAATGCCATTTGTACACGTAGAATTGGTTGAAGGTCGTTCAGACGAACAATTGAAGGGAATGATGGCTGACATCACTGCAGCTGTTGAAAAGAACACTGGGGCACCACGTGAGGCAATCAAGGTGATTGTTAACGAAATGCGCGCTGACCGTTTCATGGACGGCGGTACTTTGCGTTCTGAAAAGTAATTGCGTACAATAAGAGAGGTGGTTTTAAAAACCATCTCTCTTTTTTACGCAACGGGGATGCGTAAACAATAAACGAATTATTAGGAGCTTTTATGGCTGATCAATTTATCATGGCCCTTGATCAAGGGACCACAAGTACGCGTGCTATTTTGTTTGACGAAACCGGTACGGCCATTGCAACGGCACAAAAAGAGTTGCCACAAATCTTTAAGCAACCAGGTTGGGTTGAACATGATGCAATGACTATCTGGGATGATGCCCGTCAAGTGATGGCCGAAGTTGTCATTAAGGCTAACGTGCCACCTTATAAGGTCGCAGGAATTGGTGTAACTAATCAACGTGAAACAACGGTGATTTGGGATCGGTTGACCGGTGAGCCAATTGCACCAGCTGTTGTTTGGCAATCAAAGCAAAGTGACGCGATTGCTGAGCAACTTAAGGCGGACGGTTTGACGGACTGGGTCTACGAGAAGACTGGTCTTTGGATTGATGCGTACTTCTCTGCAACGAAGATTATGTGGTTGCTTGATAATGTACCAGGTGCTCGTGAGCGTGCTGAACGTGGCGAATTGTTGTTTGGTACGATTGATAGCTGGCTATTGTATAAGTTGACGAATGGTGCGGTCCACGCGACGGATTACTCAAACGCCTCACGTACAATGCTATTTAACATTCACACGTTGTCATGGGATCAAGAGTTGTTGGACAAGTTCAATATTCCAGCCAGTATGTTGCCTGACGTTAAGGATTCATCTGGTGTGTTCGGTTACACAGCTGACTATGCGTTCTTTGGTATTCAAGTGCCAATCGCTGGAATTGCTGGTGACCAACAAGCGGCTTTGTTCGGTCATAAGGCGTTTGAAGCTGGGGATGTTAAGAACACTTTTGGAACCGGTTCATTTATCGTGATGAATACCGGGGATGATATCGCGACTTCAAAGAATGGTTTGTTAACGACGATTGGGTATGGCTTGGATGGCAAGGTGACGTACGCCTTGGAAGGATCAGTCTTTATTGCTGGTGCAGCTATTCAATGGCTTCGTGATGGTTTGGAGCTTATCAAGAGCGCCAAGGAGACCGCTGATTTGGCCGAGGTAGCCCGCAAACAACATCCTGAACCAATTTATCTAGTGCCAGCATTCAGTGGCCTAGGTGCGCCTTATTGGGACCAAAACGTCCGTGGTGCGATGTTTGGCTTGACGCGTGCCACGACAAAGGGTGACGTTGTTCGTGCAACGTTGGAGTCATTGGCCTACCAAACACGTGATGTGTTGGATGCCATGCAGACTGATACTGATTTGACAGTTGGTAGTTTGGTTATTGACGGTGGTGCAGCGGCGAATAACTACTTGCAACAATTCCAAGCAGATTTAATTAACGTACCGGTTCGTCGTCCAAAGCAACTTGAAACGACGGCTCTTGGAGCTGCATATCTTGCAGGTTTGGGTGTTGGTTACTGGGAGTCGATGGATGCACTGCCCGAACAAGCGGCAACTGAGATGAAAGAACCGCTTGCAGAACGCCAAGTTGAAATGGCTAAGGCTTATACAGGGTGGCAACGAGCAGTCAAAGTCGCACGTATGTTCCCCTTGGATTAGGCGATATGCAACGTAAACTTGATAAGTTTGTAAATAAATAATTGCAAAGTATATGTGCGTTGCAATACAAATGAAATAACGCAAATGACGATTAAGACAATCTACCTGTGACACAGGTGATGTTTCAATCGTCATTTTTGTTTGTATTCGTGCGGGTTTGCCTGTGACATATTTTGGATCACGACGATTATCTTAATTTTTACTAAAACATAGATTTTGTATTTGACATGCTAAAGTGTGAATTTTTGTATCCGAACATAAGTTCCCCAAATTTCAGCGAAAAAATAGGGTATTATAGAGTAGTCGAGATATTATTTAAAACTTTCTTAACACTTTTTCTGTAGACGAGAGTATATAAATCCTGAGAGGAGTAGTTCGTATGGGACAAGTATCAACTAAAGCAATCGTTGCTGGTGTTGCCGGCGCTCTGGGCGTTGTTGCAACAACGCAAGTGCCAATGGTACAAGCAGCGGTTGATCAATTAGCGAACATCGCAACTGATTCAGAGCACGTTGCGACGACGCATGAATCATCAGCAGTGGTGGACAATGATGATAAGCAAGTGACAACCAAGTCAGATGTTGTTCGCGATAAGGTATTGGCTGCCGCACCAAAGATTTCTTTGCGTGCCGTTGCCAACGTTGCGCCAGTGGCGCCAGCAACTGACAACGTGGGGGATGTCGAGCTGCTAGCTAACTCGGAGACTGAAGTACCATCTTCCGCGACGGCAGTTTACACGCCAGCAGCGTCTTCAGCTGCGACAAGTGCTGCGGTGACACCGGCTGAGCAAGCAGTCGTATCAGAAGCTGAGGCAACGACAGAGAAGCCTGCTGATACAATCACGTACATAATTAAGGATGGCGACACGCTTGGCCAATTGGCAGCCCAATATGGGGTTTCAGTGGCAGCTATTCAAGCCTTGAATTCTGGCGTTGACGTGACAATGTTGCAAATTGGGCAAATTGTCTACATTCCAGCTGCAGGAGCAGCGACGGCCACGTCTGCATCAGTAGCCGCCTCAGAAGCGCCAGCTGTTGCTAGTGTGGCACCGTCAGAAGCGCCAGTGGTAGCTGAGTCATCAGTTGTGTCACAAACGTCAGAAGTGGCCTCGGAAGCACCGGTTGCGTCAGAGGCATCTGTCGTTTCAGAAGCACCAGTCGCACCAGCTGAATCATCCGTTGTCAGTGAAACGCCAGTTATGGCCTCAGAAGCACCGGCTGAAGTACCAGCCACATCGGTTGCGACTTCAGAGACAGCGGTTGCACCATCAGAAGCAGCGTCGGTTGCATCAGAGGCACCAGCTTCTGACTATGTCAATGCACCGGCACTGTTCAAGGTGGTTTGACGGCATCACAACGTACGGCGATTGTTAACGCTGCGTTGAAGTATGCTGGTCAAGACATTCCATACGTATGGGGTAGAAAGACACCAGCTGGTTTCGATTGCTCAGGCTTGGCGGCTTGGGTATTCAATGATGCGGGACTAAGCTTGCCATCATACACGGTATCAGAGGAAGCATACGTTTCAACAACTGATGTTAAGACACCAGCTGATGTTATCACCACTGCACAACCAGGAGATTTGTTGTTCTGGGGTGATCATGGTTCTTCATGGCACGTGGCTATTTATATCGGTAATGGTCAATATGTTGCCGCACCAGCACCAGGTTACAATGTCCGCGTTGAAAACGTGACGACTGGCTTTATGCCTGCCTTTGTTGGTTCATATAACGCATAATTTCAAAAACACAGATGATGTTTAATCGTCTGTGTTTTTTTGTGCACCAAAAAAGCCGTTAGCACAGTGCTAACGGCTTTTTCAATCGTTACTTAACAGTTGCATCAAGTTCGGCCAAACGGGCGTCAATCGTCTCTAGGACTGCTTGACGGTTGGCTTCATCCTCAAGGTCAAATTGTTGCAAGTCGATCTTAATCTTTGGTGAAGCATCATATTCTTCGTACCACTTTTGGTAAGCGCTCCACATCTTGAAGTAGTAGCTACGCAATTCGTCGTTGTCTTCGAATTGTTCGTAGTCACGACCACGCTTCTTGATACGGTACAAGATCGTGTCAAAGTCAGCATCGGCGAAGACCATCAAGTCAGGACGTCCCTTTTGCATCGTTTGAATTTCCGCCATCATGTTGTTCAACAACGTCATGTAAACATCAAGTTCGGCGTCTGAAATGTTACCTTCGCGGTGGTTCTCTTGAGTGAAGAGGGCATCTTCATAAATTGAACGATCAAGGACATTGTTGTCGTCGGTCAAGGCCTTCTTAATCATCGCAAATCGCTTGTTCAAGAAGTAAATTTGCAATAGGAAACCGTATTGCTTGGGATCAGCGTAGTATAGGGGCAAAACCGGGTTTTCGCCAACTGGCTCGAAGAATGCTTGCGTCCCCAAATGCTTTGCAATCAAATCAGTCAATGTCGTCTTACCAACACCAATCATACCTGCCGTGATAATCACCATGGTAGTCCTTCTTCCTTCAGAATTTTGTTTCAAGAATCGTCAACTACAGCATAAGCTGCGTTGAATAACTGATAACTATCTTAGCCAAAATATGAATTTAATTCAACGTCTTGACAAATAAAAAAAGAATGCCAAGTGGGGATAAACCCCACCGCTTAGGCATTCTTCGGAAAGTGAATAAAATATGTCTATTTTATGTCGAAAATATCGTTCGGCTTTAGTCCTTCTTAGCAGCCAAAGCATCACGGATTTCTTGCAAAACGCCAAGCTCCGTTTCGATTGTTGCTTCTTCCTCTTCTTCAACTTCCTTAGAAGTCAAAGCTTGTGCCTTACGGATTGCCTTCAAAATCAAGAAGACCGCAAAACTAGTCAACAAGAATGTGATCAACGTTGAGATGAAAGCACCAATCTTGATGTCGGCAGATCCCACATGCCAAACAATAGCAGAAAATGAGATTGAACCTGTGACGATACCAACTAGTGGCATAATCAAATCGTCAACAACTGATTTAACAACAGTTTGGAAAGCAGAACCCATGATGAAGGCGACAGCTAGGTCCATGACGTTTCCACGCATAATAAAGTCGCGGAACTCATTAATAAAATTACGCATCTGAATACTCTCCTATATTCCTTTTGTTACCTTGTTTATAACTGTTTCAGAAATGTGACAGCAAGCAAAAGCATTTGAAAAACAAAGTAAAAATCAAATAATTATTCATGAATTGGTAATAAGCAGTTGCCTTTATTTGTTACAATAAAGGTAAACACACGGGGGATAATACAAATGGTATATAAAATGCTAGTTTCAGACTTAGATGAGACGTTGTTGAATGATGATGGTACCGTTCACGAAGCCAATTTGGCAGCGATTAAGCAAGCTGTGGCGGCGGGATTTAAGTTTGTGCCCAACACTGGTCGTTCATTTAAGTCAGTCCAAGAATTGCTTAAGACGTTAGGACTTTACGACCAAGCCGGACAATATGTTATCTCTTACAATGGGGCAGCAATTGTTGAAAACAAAGACAATCAAGTCTTGTTGACGCGTGGCATGGATCTTGCGCTTGCGGAAAAGATTTTTAAGGCTGGCTTGGTGAACGAGACGGTTGATGTGCACGTATATACGGTAGACACACTGTTCATTTACAACATCTCACCAACTGATAAGCAATACATGGCCGAGCGTGGTGTGCCGTATGAATTGATGGCAACGGATGACTTGTCATTCTTGGCTAACGAACAGCCGGTGATGAAGGTGATTTTTGAGCACCCTGATGAAGCTGTCCGTGAGCAAATTCGTGATGCGGTGATTGCTGCTGTTGGGGCCGACCAAGTTGAAGCCACATTCTCATCTTCACGTTATGTTGAATTTAACAAGAAGGGTGTTGATAAGGGATCAGCATCATTGTTGTTGGGTGAGAAGCTAGGCATTGCACGTGATGAAATTATTGCAGCTGGTGATAATAATAATGATTTAAAGATGCTGACTGCTGTTGGATTAGGTGTCAGTGTGGCGAATGGTATTCCAGCAATCAAGGAAGCCGCTGACGTTGTGACGTCAAAGACGAACAACGAGGGTGCGATTGCGGAAATTCTTGAAAAATACGTACTGTAAGGATAGGTAAATAATGGGATTAGCGTTGCAGATTGGCACGAGTATAATAACGGTGCTACTTTTTGTCGGACTGGCAGCAGTCGCGAAAATAATGGCGTGGCCACTCTGGGTGTCAATCCCAGTATTCTTGCTCCTATTCGTCTTGATGACAGTTGTGATATCATGGTTGACGGTAACGTTGCGATTAAAGGCGGAAAAGAAGGAGGAAGAGGCTAATCATGACTAAGGAACATAATTGGATTGGTGACATTATCACCGGGCTGATTTGGATTATCATCGGTGTACTACTGGATTTTGCGATTCAGGTTGCTGGCATGTACAGTGCACGCAGTATGGCGAGCTTGCTACATGTGTCAGCAAATAGTGCTGAACCAATCATCACGATGGTGCTGTTCTTAGCAATGTTTACCACAATTGCCGTCCTGGTGGTCGGTTATGGCGTTCGGCAACGCTCACCAAAGCTTGGTCTGCACAAGTTCAATGGACATAAGGCAAACTGGATTTGGCGTGGCTACTTGATGATTATCGGTGCCGGTATTGTCACCGTCCTGTTGCAATATATTTTTGCCGGCGGGGTTCAGACGGCGACGAATCAACAGGCGCTCGAAAAAATGGCCAGCACAGGCGGGACAAATCTAGTCTTTGTTATTTTGTTGGCGGTGGTTGTGGCACCATTAGTGGAAGAGTTGATCTTCCGTGGTATTGTGCTGAACTACTTCTTTAAGGATGGACCTTGGTGGCTAAATGTGGTCATTTCAGGGGTGCTGTTCGGTTATTTCCACGTCTTCCAAGATTTCCAAATCTTCGCGCTTATTCAGTATTCATTGATGGGAATTGCGTTGGCGGTTGTTTATAAGAAGACGAAACAGATTCAATATTCAATGATGACGCACATGTTGAATAACGCGATTGCGTCGTTATCATTAATCTCGATGGCGTTGCATTAATCGTTACACCGTGTGTTTCGAAAATGCAACATAAAAGGTGTTATGGAAGCTCCCTTAATCAGTGCATATTAGCTTGTTTTTCGATAAACTAATACTTGTAATTAGTAAGTATGCGAATATAAATAAGCACGGAAAGAGGATTTGGCACATGGCATTCATGGTTAACTTGAAGGAAGTTTACATCGACCCAGCAGAAGTTGAGGCTTACTTGACGGAAATCGCTAACCTTTGGCAAGGTGAAGAAGACAACTACGAGAACGAAGCTGTAACGTCACAAATCATGGACTTTGTTTACAACAAGGACACTGATGACGCGCACTTTGCGTTTGATAAGGCTGACAACGAGTTGGTTATGCGTAAGGGTAAGGACTTTTACCAATTGATTCGCCAAATTCGTACGAAGGTTGACTCAGAAGTGCCTGCCGATGTTACACCATTGGTAGCACAAACGATCAACCAAAACGTTCAACAAAACTTGCGTATGCGTATGCAAATGCAATCAGGACCTTTTGCTCAAACGACGTCACGCGGTTACATCGCCCGTCAAGAAGCTGAAGGCAACAACTAATAGAAGAGGGACCGACAAATTTGTCGGTCCTTTTTTTGACCAATAAAGCCGAAATTATTCTAAGGTTAAAACAAAAGATGAGGTGATGAAGATGTATATTGAACTTTATGATTACGCAACGAACCGTGTAATGAATAACTTTGATCCTGAGACCCAAGTGATTTTGTTTGCGGTGGAAGATGGGATAAGCCCATACAATGATCCGCTAGATGTTACGATGGAAACAAGCTTTACGATTAACATTGTTAACAAGGATGTCCCATACCAACGCTGGTTTGATATGCCTTTGGAAACGAGCTTGGGGACTTGGTACATCAAGAGTACGTCAAAGTCTTTGCTAGCTGAAAACATGCAACTTCGTAAGAAGAACAATTTTGGTGGCTTGGCACTTGATTCCAACGAACAAGGTCGTTTGGTTGAGAGTGTTGCTGTAAAGGATGCCACTGGGGTTGATATTGCAGCATACGATGCTAATCAAAACGGACCAGAATATAAGTAAAGCGGATAGTTTTGACGGGCATTTTTGATATAAATTGGTTATAATGTTTTTAATCTAATTGGGGAATAATGTGGAGGAAAACATAATGACTGAATACTTACATGTCGCCTTTGGTTCAAAGGCAGTGTTGCAAAATGTGCGTAATGAACACTTGGATCACAAGTTGTTGATGATGGTTGATGACGAAGATAAGTCTCGCTACCAGTTGCTTGAAAAGACAACGGATAAGAAGTCAATTTTTGCAATGCCAACAACGTATGAAATCCTTGCTAGTCGTGGGGAAACGAGTGATATTCGTGGCTGGATGAATTTTACGTTCATCACATTGAATGATGCAGAGCGTGATAACTTCATTCGTCGTTATAATGCCTATGAAGAGGGGATGGATGAGCATGGTTTCATTAGCTCATTCTTGTTGCAACGTAACGATAACCAACATCAACTTGTGATGCTATCAACGTGGAACATGAAGTCTGATTGGGAGCTATGGCATGCCAAGAATGACTTCCCACTCCGTCAATATGAGAGTTCAAACAGCTTATATGGTTTGATGCGTAAGCAATACAGCTTCGCAGCGTTCTCAAAGCAGAATATGTAAATAATCTATTCAATAACAGGATAATTTGATATAGTTAATACTGTTATTGATATGCCGCCGTGGCGGAACTGGCAGACGCGCACCGTTCAGGTCGGTGTGAGAGCAATCTCGTGCAGGTTCGATTCCTGTCGGCGGCATACAGGAAAGGATGATTTCTCACACACGGGAAGTCATCCTTTTTTTGAACATGAGATTGAATTTACTGGTGGCTCGAAGTTTGTTTCGGGTCATTTGGTTTGATATGATGGAGAAAAGAAGCGTGAGGGCGGGATATGAATCGTAAAATAATTGAAAAAGGTTACGCCATCATTCTCGATTTAGCGATGTTGGTGTTGGGAATTGTGATGATTGGGTTCTTTGTGAAAGAACTCTGGGAATTGGTCACAATGCTGATACATGTGGATTTGGCAACGGATTTCTTCGGGGTGGCGGAACGCATTTTGGAAACGTTCTTGTTCTTCGAGTTTGTGGTGCTAACACGTGAGTACTTTATCCAAGATCGCATTTCTTTGCAGAACTTTATGTATATTGGGATTACGGCATTGCTTCGAAATCTATTGGTTTATCACGACGATACGATTGGCATTTTGATTCAAGCAGCAGCCATTGCGATTTTGATTTTAGTGCTAGTTGTCTACCGCTGGTCACGCCGTTATCTGGCAGATTTGGCGCATCGCGAGGAGCGTGAAGAACTGGTGTTTGCTGAAGAGCATCCTGAGGCAACGAAGTAGGTCGATGACCTGCTTTTTTTATACCATGACAAGAGTTATCGATTGCACGTATAATAAGAATAGTTGCTTTCGAGAGGATAAGAAAAATGCTGGATTTAGATAAAATTCCAAAAAAGACGTTAAGGCGAAGTAAGTGGATAACGGTTCTAATACTGTTCTTGGCAATTGGGTTTACACCAGCCTATCTAGACAGTATTTCGAATGTGTTAGTCTTCGCGTTCTTGGTAAGCATGGTCACAAAGCCGACCTTTGTGTTCCGTTGGCTACTACCACTAATGTTAATCGGTGTTGCCTGGGCCATTCCGGGAATTGGTTGGCCAGTGCAACTTGTGCTATCAGGCGTTGTTTTGGGCGCCCGTCAAGTCGTATTTACACCGATGAAGCAAACTAAGCAACGGATTACGACAGCAAAGCAAAAACTAACCATTAATACTGATAACTTATCGAAGCGTGATGTCACTGTGTTTAAAGCAACATTCAATCGGACGCTAGCCAGTGTTGATCACGTGGAAGAATTGTTGCAGTTGACGACGGGATTGCGTAAAATTGCGGTTGAAACCGATGTGATGCGGTTTGCACGCGGTATTCTAAAAGAATTAGCTGATGATCCAACCCAATTAACGGAAGCAGATGAGTTTGTTTATACGCATTTGCCAAACATGGAACAAATTCTGGTCACGTATCAAGAAATTGCGAACCATGAAATGATTGACGAGTCGGACAAAGCGCACTTGAAGGCGGCACGTGAAGTATTGCGCCAACTTGCTGATCAAATTCAACAAGACTACCGTTTAATCACACGTGATGATTTAAACTCACTTCGCGATCAAATTGATGTGGCGAAGCGAACTATGGGGGATAAAAAATGACAGAAGAAGTAATGACACAAGAGACGGTGGCGACACCGGAGTTAACGGATACGTTGACCTCTGAAGAGAAGTCAAAGGCGTTGCAACTCGCACAAACGTTGGACGTTTCAACGAGCGACTCAGTGTTAACATACGGTGCAGATGCACAAAAGAACCTTTCAGCTTTCTCACAAGGTGTATTGGATAAGGTTCAAAATCAAGATGTTGGCCCAATCGGTGACTCACTAACTGAGTTGATGAACACATTGAACCAAGCTAGCCCAGACGATTTACGTCCGGAAAAGCAAGGGTTCTTTGCCCGTATCTTTAACCGCGTTCAAAAGTCAGTCTATGAAATGACAGCGAAGTACCAACGAATTGGTGCGCAAGTTGATAACGTGGCTGCCCGCTTGGATCGTCACAAGGATTCCTTGTTGGCTGATAACAAGATGTTGGATGGGTTGTTCCAAGAAAACCTCGACTTCTTCAACCAATTGAATGTTTATATTGGTGGGGCGGAGATGAAGTTGAGCGACGTGCGCCAACGTGAATTGCCAGCTGCCCAAGAAAAGGCGCGTCAAACGAACAACCAACTTGATGTTCAAAAGGTACAAGATTTGGTGCAGTTTGAACAACGTTTGGAAAAGCGTACTAACGATTTGAAGTTGACGCGTCAAATTGCCTTGCAACAAGCGCCACAAATTCGATTGATCCAATCAACAAATCAAGTGTTGGCCGAAAAGATTCAAGCGTCTGTTTCAACGGCTATTCCATTGTGGAAGAATCAAGTTGCAATTGCGTTGACGTTGTTGAAGCAAAAGAATGCTGTTATTGCACAGCGTGCTGTGGCTGATACGACCAACGAACTTTTGCGTGCAAATGCCGACATGCTTCACCAAAGTGCGGTTGAAACCGCGAAGGAAAACGAGCGCGGTGTTGTTGATATCGAAACGCTTCAAGAAACGCAAAACAGCTTGATTGCAACGATTCAAGAGACGATGCAAATTCAACGTGACGGTCGTGCTAAGCGTGCCGATGCTGAGCAACAAATGCAGGCAATGGAGACTGAGTTGAAGGAAAAGTTGTTGGGGGATGGCCGAAAACCAAGGTCGCAAAGACATTAATTAAAAAATTTTTTCGCGGACATTGTTATCAATGTCCGCGTTTTTTATCACGATAAATTCATGTTTTACGCTGAACTTGTCGTGATAAGAATTATATACAAAAGAATGTGATAACCGTTTCATTTCGTGCATGAACCCCATTAAAACAATAGCGAACAAGTAAACTTGGCTTTAATTATTTTTTAATAATTTGTGGTGATAAAGGGCAGTTTGACTGTCATGTTTCTGTAATTTATTCGCAATTTTTCGTAAAAATGGGGGTTACATTTTCACATATTGACGGTTATAATAGGAGCCATAGGTAGCAGTAGCACCGTAGAAGCCGGAAGGAGGCACATATGGTCACGTTATATACATCACCTAGTTGCACATCATGCCGCAAAGCGCGTGCATGGCTCGAAGAAAACGCCATTTCCTATACTGAGCGTAATGTCTTCAAAGAGCCATTGAGCCGAGATGAGATTAAGAACATCCTCCGCATGACGGAAGACGGGACTGAAGAAATCATCTCAACACGATCAAAGCTGTTTGCTGAATTAGATGTGAAGCTAGATGACTTGTCATTGAGTCAATTGATTGAAATGATTCAACAGCAACCTGCGCTATTGAAGCGCCCATTAATGATTGATGAAAAGCGTATGCAGGTTGGTTACAATGAAGATGAGATTCGTCGCTTCTTGCCACACAAGGTTCGTCAACAAGAGCTTAAGCGTGCAACGCTTATGGTAGATTTGTAACATCCTAACCCATACATAAAATGAGGCTACTGGGTGTGGCCTCTTTTTTAGCCCAAATTGGTGGTTAAAACACTAATATATCGACTATTAATCAGTAACTTTGTTATAATGGTTAACAAAGATAAGTTCCCGAATAACGGGAAGGGAAGGGGTGCCCAATTATGGAAATGGAACGCATTAATGAGGATACAATTCGAGTTGTGGTGACTAACGACGATCTCGCAGAACGCAGTATCTCAGTGATCGATTTGCTGGGCAACCAGGAAGAAATTGAACGTTTCTTCTACAATATCTTGGAAGAAGTTGATGTTGAGCACGATTTTGAAAACAATGAGGCTGTCACTTTCCAAGTATTGCCAAACCGAAATGGCTTGGAGTTGTTTATTTCAAAGAACATTGGTGATAAGGCCATGATGGATGGGGTTATCAACTCAATGTTTGGAAATCGCGATGCGGGCGACGTCAACGATGATGTTTCAGATAGTTTGTTGGAGCAACTACTTGATAATGACGGTACAAGCGATCGTAAGCCAAAGGCTAACAGCCGTGCCCGTGCTGAAGAACAAGCTGCCAACCAAATGGTTAATGCAGCTCGTGAGTTGGCACGTGACAAGCAAGGTCGCCGTCAAGTTATCTTGAAGTTCAACGACTTTGAAGCGATCATCCAATTCGCTAAGATGATGCAAGAAGAAGTTGGTGATTCAAAGATTATCGAGTACAACAAGGCTTACTACCTTGAGTTGTCATTCGATGATTCAGTATCACAAACTGGTTTGCAAGACATCACCGCGGTAGCACGTGAGTATGGTGAAGTAACGCCGGTAGCAGCAGAAGTGCTTGCAGAACACGGACGTACGATCTTCGCTGAAAACGCATTGACGCAAGTGTTGTCATACTTTAACTAGAATAAAGCCCAAAAGCACACAATCGATTTTTCGGTTGTGTGCTTTTTTTGTCGTTCACTGGGGGTTTGGGGTTTGTGTCGACGCGTTGCGTCGAGGCATGGTGGATATGGGGGCGGGGGTTCTCCGTCCTGCAATATAAGCTGGTGGCAACGGAGTCCCGCTCTCACTAAGCCTCAGCGTGTTTCTGCGCCTGTCGCCTTGAAATCCACTGCTGCTAAGTGATTGCTGGTGCTCCTGTCCTTGCTTGGTCACCGGCTAATATCGCAGGAGCTCCGAACCCCCGCCACGTGTTAGCGTGCCCTAGAAGGGGCCAAGCACTCCGGCCGTCAGGACGGACACTTACTACCAAATAAAACACCACAAACCAAAACCATTGACCATATACAAATCTTATAAATTAAAGAAAAAGAATTACGCCAAAAACCATTGTTTGTTGCAAAAGTTTTACAAATGAAAAGGTGGGCAATGTATCAGATGAGACTGTGCCGTATTTGGCAGTAAACGCTTTCATTGTTGCTATTTTGGGATTGTTAATAAAAAAACTTACAACTTAATCACAGACTATAACCGTCAGAATTCATACTTTAGTCTTTTTGTTCGAAACTTTTACAAAATATATCTGTAATATAGTTGTTACAACGAAGCAGTAAATTGTGAATGTAAACGCTTACATTAAATTATTTGCGACGTTGGATTTTCACTTTACGTAACCGAATAGGGGGATATTATGGGACTAAAGTTGAATGATGATTTCTTGTGGGGTGGTGCGATTGCAGCACACCAAGCCGAGGGTGCTTGGAACGTTGGTGGTAAGGGTGTCTCAATTGCAGATATCTTGACTGCCGGGGCTCACGGGAAGCCACGTGAAATCACAGATGGTGTGATCGAGGGATTGAATTATCCTAACCATCACGGTATCTACTTCTATGATACTTACAAGGCGGACTTGGCTTTGATGGCCGAGATGGGCTTTAAGGCATTCCGTACTTCGATTGCTTGGACGCGTATCTTCCCAAATGGCGATGATGCAACGCCAAATGAAGAAGGATTGCAATTCTGCGATGATATGTTCGATGAAATGAATCGTCTTGGAATTGAGCCAGTTATCACATTGAACCACTTTGAAATGCCATACCATTTGGTAACTGAATATGGTGGTTGGTCTGATCGTCGTTTGATTGATTTCTTCGTAAAGTACGCTGAAACAGTTTTCACTCGTTACAAGGACAAGGTGAAGTACTGGATGACGCACAACGAAATTTCAAATCAAGCTAACTTGACTGACGAAACGATGGGCGAATTCATGATCTGGACGAATTCAGGTTTGAAGTTCCCAGAGGGTACACCAGCCGAAGAAAAGTTGGCAGCGATGGTCCAAGCTGGTCACTATGAATTGGTAGCCAGTGCTAAGGCCGTTGAAATCGGACATGCGACCAACCCTGATTTCGTCATCGGTGGCATGTTGAACGTTGCGCCATTGTACCCAGCTTCATCAAAGCCAGCTGACATGTTGGCGGTACAAAAGGCCCGTCAAGCACGTGACTGGTTCTCAGATGTTCACGTTCGTGGTGAATATCCAGCAGAATTTGAAGCCTTTGCAAAGCGAACAGGGATGCGCCCTGATATCACTGAAGAAGATCGCGAAGCACTTCGCGCCGGAACGGTTGATTACTTGGCAATTTCTTATTACAACTCATTCGTGATTAAGGCAACGTCAGATGATGATGCAGAATTCGATAACCTACATGGTTATGAAATCGTGCCAAATCCTGAAGTACAAGTTTCAGATTGGGGTTGGGCAATCGACCCACAAGGTTTGCGTTACACGTTGAACGAATTGAACGACTTGTACCCAGGTTTGCCAATCATGATTGTTGAAAACGGCTTTGGTGCTTACGACGAAGTAGTTGATGGTAAGGTTCATGACCAATACCGTATCGATTACTTGAAGGCGCACGTTGCTGAAGTTGAAAAGGCAGTTGTGATGGATGGTATCCCAGTAATCGGTTACCTATCATGGGGACCAATTGACATTGTGTCAGCTGGTACTGGTGAAATGAGTAAGCGTTACGGTTACATTTATGTTGACTTGGATGACATGGGCGAAGGTTCAGGCGAACGTTTGCGCAAGGATTCATTTGATTGGTATAAGCAAGTAATCGCCTCACACGGTGTGGACTTGTAATTTAATTCTAAAAAATTTTTATTAAAGGTATTTCTGGAGGAAATAATTATGGCAGACAAGACGATTATGTTGGCATGTGCGGCAGGAATGTCAACTTCAATGTTGGTTAAGCGTATGCAAGATGCAGCTAAGGCTGAAGGTAAGGACTACGAGATTTTTGCAAAGTCAACGTCAGATATTGATGCAGAATTGGCATCAGATCACAAGCCTGACGTATTGTTGCTTGGACCTCAAGTCGGTTACTTGAAGAACGATGTTAAGAAGAAGACTGACGAAGCTGGTATTCCAATGGATGTTATCAACATGATGGACTACGGCATGATGAAGGGTGACAAGGTTTTGGCAGCAGCCGAAGCAATGATGTAACACGATTTGAGCAGTAACAAATGACGGTTTGACTGACTGGTAGCGTAATGACCAGTCAGTCATTAGCATATGGGGGAATAATTATGGATGACGCACGTATGGAAGTCGTAATGGGCTTGATCATGCACGGTGGAAACGCTAAGGGACAAGCATACCAAGCAATTCAATTTGCGAAGGAGCACAAGTACGACGAAGCTGAAGAAGCTTTGAAGGCAGCTAACGAAGAATTGAAGGCTGCTCACGACGTTCAAACTGACATGTTGACTAAGGAAGCACAAGGGGAGCACACCGAAGTTGACTTGTACATGGTTCACGGACAAGACCACTTGATGAACGCAATTACGTTCCGTGACATGGCCGTTGAGTTGATTGAATTGATGAAGCGCGTCGATGCTTTGGAGGGTAAGTAATGGTCAAAGGCTATAAAATGCCTGACGGGTTCCTGTGGGGAGCGGCTGTTGCGGCTCACCAACTTGAAGGTGCCTGGGACGTGGATGATAAAGGAGTCTCAATCGCGGACGTCATGCTAGCTGGTAAGCACGGTGTGGCACGTGAGGTGACGGATGAAGTATTGCCAGATGGTAACTATCCAAACCACCGTGGGATTGATTTCTATCACACTTACCCAGAAGACTTTAAGTTGATGAAGGAACTTGGCCTTAAGGCATTCCGTACTTCAATTGCTTGGACACGTATCTACCCAAATGGTGATGATGTGTTGCCTAGCGAAGAAGGATTGCGTTACTACGACAAGATGATTGATGCGATGATCGAAAATGATATCGTACCTGTCTTGACGTTGAGTCACTTTGAAATGCCGCTTCACTTGGTAACAGAGTACGGTGGTTTCCGTAACCGCCAAGTAATCGACTTCTTTGTGAAGTTTGCAGACACGGTTATTCGTCGTTACGGCGACCGTGTTAAGTACTGGATGACGTTTAACGAAATTAACAACCAAACATCATGGATGGATCCACACCCGATGTTGCAAAACTCAGGGTTGAAGGATTACAGCGAAGATGAAGCGCAAGAGTTGATGTATCAAGCATCACACTACGAATTGTTGGCATCAGCTTTGGTAACGAAGCGTGCCCACGAAATCGCCCGTGAAAAGGGTTGCCAGTTGTTGGTTGGGGACATGATTGCCATGAACCCAGTTTATCCAGCGTCATCAAAGCCAGAAGATATTTTGATGGCTGAGCGTGCAATGCAAACACGTTATTTCTGGGGTGATGTGCACGCCAACGGTAAGTATCCAAACTGGTTGAAGAAGTTCTGGGCGCACAAGGGTTTCAAGATTGATATTACGCCGGAAGATGAAAAGATTTTGGCAGAGAATACAGTCGACTATGTCGCATTCTCATACTACATGTCATGGACGGTTTCAGATACTGGTGACGAGTGGTTGGAATACGATGAAGAAGCAAACCACGGCGACAACCCATTCTTGCAAAAGTCAGATTGGGGTTGGCAAATCGATCCAGTTGGTGTCCGTTGGGCCATGAACTGGATGTGGGATCGTTGGAAAAAGCCAATGTTCATCGTTGAAAACGGCTTTGGTGCTTATGACAAGTTGGAAGAAAATGGCGAAGTCCATGACGACTACCGCATTGCATACTTCCAAGGTCACATCGAATCAATGGAACGTGCTGTTGTCTTAGATGGTATTCCATTGATTGGTTACTTGCCATGGTCAGGAATTGATATCGTGTCAGCCTCAACGGGTGAAATGTTGAAGCGTTATGGCTTCATCTACGTTGATTTGGATGACATGGGTCAAGGATCAGGTAAGCGTTACCGCAAGGATTCATTCAAGTGGTATCAACAAGTGATTGCCTCAAATGGAGAGGATTTGGGGTAATTCTAATAGAGGATTGGTGTTAACTATCGGTTTTAAAAATTTATACTATATATTCATAGAATGAGGATAACAACATGAATACATTTATTAATGAAAAGTTGTTGCCGCCGGTAATGAAATTCGTTAACACGAAGGCGGTTACAGCGATTAAGAATGGTATGCTTTACCCAATTCCATTCATCGTTATTGGAGCTATTTTCTTGATCTTGGGACAATTCCCATACCAACCAATTGCGGATTACTTGGATAAGATTGGCCTAGGACCTATCTTCTTGCAAGCAAACAACGCATCATTTGGAAGCATGGCTTTGTTCGCCGTATTTGGAATCGCCTACTCATGGGTTCGTGATGAAGGATACGAAGGTGTGTCAGCCGGTTTGTTGGCCGTTGTTGTCGACATCTTGTTGCAACCAGACACAATCAAGTCTGTAACGAACATTGCTGACCCAGACAAGACGTCGGCTGCTTGGCAAGTGTCAGGTGTTATCGACAAGGCTTGGCTTGGTGGTAAGGGAATGATCGTTGCCATCATCGTTGGTTTGCTTGTTGGTTGGGGTTACTCATGGTTCATGAAGAAGGGCTTCACAATCAAGTTGCCTGAACAAGTGCCAGCTAACGTTGCAGCATCATTTACGGCTTTGGTGCCAGGTGCCGCTATCGTAACGATTGCAACTGCTGTTTACGGAATCTTCAAGTTGGGATTCAACACGACTTTGGTAGAGTGGATTTACACGACGATCCAAACACCTTTGCAACACGCAACTGACGGACCTTTGGGTGTTGTCGTTGTTGCCTTCTTGCCAGTGTTCTTAGTGTTCTTGTGGTTCTTCAGTGTCCACGGTGCAACCATCGTTGGTGGTATCATGACGCCATTGCTATTGGCTAACAATGCCGACAACTTGGCTTTGTACAAGGCTGGAAAGTTGACGTTGGAGAACGGTGGTCACATCGTTACGCAAGCCTTCATGGACCAATTTATCACGGTTACTGGTTCAGGTATGACGATTGGTTTGGTTGTGTTCATGTTGGTACGCGCCAAGTCAGTTCAAATGAAGACGTTGGGTAAGTTGGAAATCGTTCCTGCTTTGTTCAACATCAACGAGCCAATTTTGTTCGGTTTGCCATTGGTATTGAACCCATTGCTAGCCGTACCATTTATCTTGACGCCGCTTATCTCAGGATTCGCTACTTACTTTGCAATTTACTTCGGTATCATCCCACCATTTAACGGAATGTATGTTCCTTGGACGACGCCAGCCATTATTTCTGGTTTGATCGTCGATGGATGGCAAGGTGCTTTGTGGCAAGCTTTGATGCTTGTGATGACTGGATTCACTTACTTGCCATTTGCTCGTAAGTACGACAAGGTCTTGCTTGCTGAAGAGCAAGGTGATGCAGAGCCATCAGCTGAAGACATTGAAAAGTTGGAAGAAGCAACTAACTAATCAAGTTGATTAAGAATTAAGACTTATAGGTCAGATGACTTATAAGTCTTTTTCTTTTGTCAAAAAGTCGATTGGAAAATATGGCCGGCTGCACCTCTTTATTACTAGGAGGATGCATATGTTTATAGCAAAGAAGCATGGGTCAGTGGAACTGGTGAAAGCCGATGTAGCGGTGAAAACGGCTGTTTACGTTTGCCCCGGTTGTGAGGGTGAGGTGCAACTAAAACACGGAACGATTAAGACACCTCATTTTTCACACGTAACCTTACGTGATTGCCAATCGCTGGCTGAGGGAGAATCACGCGATCATTTGTTGGGTAAATTACAATTGGCTGATTTTTTTGAAAATATTGGTGGCACGGTTGAATTGGAAGTTTGGCTACCAGATATTCAACAACGCCCGGATTTAGTAGTGACCTTCAATAATGTAAAAATCGCGGTTGAGTTTCAATGTGCCCCAATAACTGCCCAACGGGTTTCTGAACGGTCACGTGGGTTTGAGTCGTTGGGGATGGATGTCGTTTGGGTATTGGGACCAACTTATCAGCAGAAAAAGTTACAACAAGCCACCTGGGCCAAGTTTGCCCGGATTCGTAGTGACAGTTTACAGGTGGCCTTTTGGCGACCAAAAAACAATCGTGTTGAGTGGCAGTCATGGTGGCGCCTTGATTGTCGTAATCGGGTTGGTCAAAAATATGTCGGCGATCCATATCGCCAATTATTGAAATTGCAGCAGTTAGCGACGCAACGTGCAGACATTAGTCGACGTTGGCAGAAACGATTATATCGTTTAGGACGTAGTTTAGTGGGGATGCAGTGGATTTGTCATCGTCTGAATGCCATGCCGGGTGGTGGGCGTGCAACGCAATGGGAGGTGTCATTAGCAGTTTTGTTGGCGCTGGAAAAAGGGCCGCAAACTATTGAACAACTACAGGAAGTGGTGATTCAGCAGGCATGGTTTGATTTCGGTGCGACCAAACAAGCCGATGCTGTTAGGTTATGGCTAGACTGCTTATTAGACGAGTGGCGCGTGGCAAATGTGATTTCGCAACTTGATAATCGCATTTGTTTGAACAAAGAACCAGAATGGTACGTGGACTATCAACACAAATTAGCGGCATTAGATTAGTACCTCCGTTACCACGTGCAACTTCGCAACCCAAAGTGTAGAATAACAGGTATAAACTTGAAATGAGGTTAGCTATTATGGCAAAAGAATTACCATTGCGCGAAGAGTTGCCTGAGTCAATGACTTGGGATCTATCAACAATCTTTGCCTCTGACGAAGCGTGGGAAGATGCCTTCGCAGATTTGGAAGACCGTCTTGAGTCAGCTGAGTTCTTTGCAGCGAACGTGACGAATTCGGCAACGGATTTGTACAATGCGTTGCAATACGGCTTGGGCTTGATGCAAAATTTGGAAAAGTTGTACGTTTATGCCTCAATGAAGTCTGACCAAGACACGGTAAACACGTACTACCAAGGCTTGAACAACATGGCTGAGTCATTGGCTGCCCGTGTGTCAGCTGCGATTGCCTTCTTTGACCCTGCCGTTTTGAGCTTGTCAGAAGAGGAATTGTCAGAATTCTTCGCGGCTGAACCTAAGTTGCAAGACTACAAGCACTACTTTGACAGTATTTTGACGCAACAAGGTCACGTTTTGCCAACTGAACAAGAGTCACTGTTGGCAGCCGCAGGTGATGTCTTTGGTGCCTCACAACGTACCTTTGGCGTATTGGACAACGCTGATATTTCATTCGAAGCTGTTGAAAACGAAAACGGTGAAATGGAGACGTTGTCTAACGGTGTCTACTCACGTTTGTTGGAGTCAACGAATCCTGAAATCCGTAAGAACGCGTTCCAAACATTCTACAAGTCATACATGGCTTTGGAAAACACGTTTGCCTCATTGATTGGTAACCACGTAAAGGGGCAGAACTTCATGGCCGCTGCGCACCACTATGACAATGCGCGTGAAGCTGCCTTGGCTGGTAACCACGTGCCTGAAGTCGTTTATGATACGTTGGTGGCTGAGGTTAACAAGGCGTTGCCATTGTTGCACCGTTATGTTGGCTTGCGTAAGAAGTTGTTGGGCTTGGATGAACTACACTCATACGATCTTTACACGCCAATTTTGGGTGAACCAGATTATGACATTGATTATGAGTCAGCCCAAGCTGAAGCGTTGAAGGCTTTGGCACCATTGGGGGATGACTACCTTGATATTGTGAACAAGGCCTTTGACAGTCGTTGGATTGATGTGATTGAAAACAAGGGTAAGCGTTCAGGTGCTTATTCAGGTGGTTCATATGACACGAACCCATTCATTTTGTTGAACTGGGTGGATAATTTGAACAACTTGAGCACGCTTGTTCACGAAATGGGTCACTCAGTGCACTCATACTACACGCGTCAAAACCAACCATACCACTACGGTGACTACCCAATTTTCTTGGCTGAAATTGCCTCAACAACTAACGAAAACTTGTTGACGGATTACTTGTTGAAGACGGTTGATGATAAGAAGCTACGCGCATACATCTTGAATCAATACTTGGATGGCGTGAAGGGAACGGTCTTCCGTCAAACCCAATTTGCTGAATTTGAGCAATGGATGCACATAACAGATGCTGAAGGAACACCTTTGACAGCTGATGTTTTGGATGAAGCATATGGTGAGATGAACCGTCGTTACTATGGCCCGGAATTGACGTTTGATGAGGAAATCGCCCACGAATGGGAGCGTATTCCACACTTCTACTACAACTTCTATGTCTTCCAATATGCAACTGGTTTCGCAGCTGCGACGGCGATGGCTGATAAGATTTTGACTGAAGGTGAGCCTGCAGTCGCTGCTTACAAGGAATACTTGCAAGCAGGATCATCAGCATTCCCAATTGATGTGATGAAGAAGGCTGGTTTGGATATGACCAAGCCAGATTACCTACAAGATACATTCAAGGTCTTCGAGGAACGTTTGAACGAGTTCGAAGCACTTGTTAATGAATTGGCATAAGAACTAAAAAAGACGCTGACTTCAAATTTCTGAAGTCAGCGTCTTTTAAATTAACTGTTCTTACTTAAACAATGTCCACCACAAAGTTGAGGCAAGGATACCACCAGCGATAGGTGCCAAAACGGCAACCCATGCATACTCCCAGTGTGATGATCCCTTAAACTTCAATGGCAACAAGGCGTGAACCAAACGTGGACCGAAGTCACGCGCAGGGTTCAAACCAGGACCGGTTGCACCACCCAATGACGTAACCAACGTTGCAACAAGGACACCCAATGCCAAACCGGCAATACCCTTGTATTCAGTTGATGACGTGATTCCCAAAGCGGCGAATACCAAAACAAATGTTCCAACAAATTCGTTGATGAATCCGTTGAAGCGTGAGTTAGCAGCGTCAGTCGTTGAGAATGGGGCGAAGACCGCGTCAACGTTTGTCGTCAAATCGAAGTATGGCTTGTAGGCAGCGACAACCAAAAGTTGACCGAACATAGCACCCAAAACTTGCGCGATGATGTAAGGCAAAACTTCTGACCATGGGAAGTCACCGACAACGGCCAAGGCCAACGTAAAGGCAGGGTTGATTTGAGCTGAGAAAGCACCGAAAGCCATAGCTGGGATGGCAACACCGGCTCCGTAACCAACGGCGATGTTCAACCAACCAGTTTCAGCTCCCTTTGTATTCTTCAACTCGGTATTGGCAACTGATCCGTTACCCAACAAAACCAAGAACGCTGTTCCGAAGAACTCGGCGAACAAACGTACGACTAATGAGTGGTCCATAATTCCTCCAAATGTGAAAATAATTTTTAACTGTTTAACCAGAACAAATGTTTGCACATTTCTGTGCACAAACGAACGCTTATCAATTTATCAAAAAATTGTGAGCAGTTCAATGTTTTTTAAGGGTTTTTAACTCGTTTGTAACGTTTTTGTGCCGTTTGCGACAGAGTCTGTGAAGGAAAACCGAAACATTTTGATAAGATGCGTAATTCATACACAATACAGCCGTATATCATTAAAATCACTTTCATTGAAAGGAAGCGCTTAAACAGTTAGAATAGGACCTATAAAGAAACTTGGAGGAATAACTATGACAGCAGGTCAAATCGCGTTGATTATCATTGCGGTGGCGGTATTGTTGTTGGTCTTGTTTATCGGGCTATTCTTGGTTCGATTGACACGCACTTTGGGGGTCATTACGCGTGATGTGGATATCATTGCACGTGAGGCAAACGACATTTTAGCTAACGCAAACACATTGTTGAACGATGTTAATGGCAAGGTAGCGACAATTGATCCGGCTTTCCAAGCGGTGGCAGATTTGGGGACATCTGTGTCTGAGTTGAATGCGGCAACGCACAACTTGACGGGGAAGGTTAAGTCAACGGCTGCTTCATGTGGGGCTGGTGTTGCTTCAGCGTTCTCAGCGGTTAATGGATTCCGCAAGGCGCGCAAGGCACAATCATCAACGACAAAGTAATCAGATATAAATTAGGAGGGTATTAACCATGTCTAAGGGAAAAGGATTTTTGGCAGGATTGTTGTTTAGTGGTGTAGCAGCTGCGACTGGATACGCCTACTTCAAGAGCTTGTCACCAGCAGAACAAGAAAAGTTGAAGGCTAAGGTTGACGACATCGTTGTTGACGTTCGCGACAAGGCTGTTGATTACACATATGCAGCAACTGATGCGGTGGCATCTGTTCGTGATCGCGCTGACGATTTCGTTGCCGAGAAGGGTTTGGATGGTAAGGTAGCTGACTTGAAGGCGCAAGCTGATGAGAAGACGGCTGGCTTGCGTGCCAAGGCCGATGAACTTAAGGCGCAAGCTGACGAGAAGACGGCCGGTTTGCGTGCGAAAGCTGATGATTTGAAGGCGCAAGCACAAGACTTGGCTGATCAAGCAAAGTCAAAGGCTAGCGAAGTGAAGGATCATGTCCGTGCTAAGGTAGCACCTGAGCTTGAAGATGAAGACATTGATATCGTCTTGGATCCAACGGCACCTTCATTGTCAGAAGCATTTGAAGACTTGGAAGAACCAGTTACGGTTGAAGAAGCAAAGCAAGTAACGGCTGAAGTTTTGGAACCCGAGGGTGGTTTGTCTGAGACGAACAAGAAGGGCTTGTCAGAAGAAGCTTAATTGTGTGCAAAAAAAGGAGTAACGACTTTGCGGTCGTTACTCCTTTTTCATTATCATTATTGCTTCGTTGAGTCGCGATCAACGTAACCGTGTGGCAAGATAATGTTCTTAACAGCCAATTCTTCACGGTTCATCAACTTCGTCAACATACGCATAGCAACGGCACCAAGGTCGTAGATAGGTTGCGTAATTGAAGACATTTGTGGACGCGTCATAACAGCCAACTTTGAGTTGTTGGTAATCAATTCAAAGTCTTCAGGCATCTTAACACCAGCATCAGTCATCGCGTTCAACAAGCCAGCAGCCATTTCGTCGTTAACAACAACAGCGGCTGTTGCCTTAGCGTCACGGACCATTTCAGCCATTTGGTAGCCAGATTGATAGTCGTAATCACCTTGAATAACAAGTGATTCGTCGTAATCAACACCAGCAACAGCCAAAGCGTTCATGTAACCCTTAAGCTTGTATTCGCGGTTGATACCGTGATCCAAGCTTCCCGTCACAAAGGCAACACGCTTGTGACCGTTCTTCAACAACTTGGTCGTTGCTTCGCCGATGGCACTTGTGTAGTCAATGTTTACAGAAGGTTGATCAGTTACGTCATCAACTGAGCCCGCCAAAACGATTGGTACATCAGCCTTAGCAAATTCCTTACGGATATCATCGTCAATCAAATTACCCATGAAGATGATACCGTCAACTTGCTTGCTCAATAGGTTTTCCAAAACTTGCAATTCCTTGGTGTCAGATTCATCTGAGTTAGCCAAGATGATTTGGTAGTGGTACATGGCAGCGACGTCATCGATTCCACGAGCCAATTCAGCGAAGTAGTGGTCGGTCACGTCAGGAATTACGACACCAATTGTCGTCGTACGACGTGAGGCCAAGCCACGGGCAACGGCGTTTGGACGGTAACCAAGTCGTTCGATAACGGCTTCAACCTTTTCTTTCGTTTCTTGCTTAACGTTGGCGTTGCCATTGACAACACGTGAAACGGTCGCCATTGAGACTTTCGCTTCGCGGGCCACGTCATAAATCGTGATGGTCTGCTTTTCCATGCTGATGCTCCTTTAAATATCTCTCATACAGAATTTTTGTCGTTTTCATAACTTTTCAGTCATTTACCGAATTGCATATCTGCAAACGGTTACAAGGTTATTGTATCATGCTTTCATAAAATGTTTTCATGAGAACATTCGATACATCACAAGTTAATAGTTTAGCATAAATAATCGGTCTATTGCGTCATTTTCTGAAAATGAGTGTACAATGATAGAAAAGTGAAACAAGAGGGGAATTCAGATGACTGAAAAACTTACAAAAATCCAATCATGGTTGAACGACAATGAATTGGACGTCGCCTACTTCTCAGATTTTCATTCAATTGCCTATTTGACAGGCTTTGAATCTGACCCAATCGAACGTGTTTTGGCGTTGGTTGTCTTTCCACAAGATGAGCCATTTATTTTTGCGCCAGCACTAGAAGTTGAGGCGGTAAAGGGTGCTGGTTGGACGCATCCTGTTTACGGTTACCAAGACCACGAGCAACCATACCAAATGATTGCGAACTACATTAAGCAACACACGACGCACGCAACGAAGTGGGCCGTTGAAAAGGCGCAAATGACGTTGGACCGTGCTGCGTTGTTGCAAACGGCTGTACCAGAAGCCAAGTTTGTGGCTGACTTGTCACCATTGATGACTGAAATGCACTTGATTAAGACACCAGACGAAATTGCTAAGATGCACAAGGCTGGTGATGATGCGGATCGTGCCTTTGAATTTGCCTTTGCTGCATTGCAAGAAGGCGTTTCAGAGCTTCAAGTGATGGCCAAGTTGGAATATGACTTGAAGTCAATGGGTGTTGTGGGGATGTCATTTGAGACGTTGGTTCAATTCGGTGCGCACGCAGCTGAACCACACGGTGACACTGGTTCAACCTTGTTGAAGGCCGGCGATTTGGCTTTGTTTGACTTGGGAACGATTTACGAAGGTTACGTTTCAGACGCAACGCGTACGGTGGCCTACAAGTCAGTTTCTGATCACCAACGCGACGTGTATAACGTTGTCTTGGAAGCCCAATTGGCTGCCCAATCACAAGCGAAGCCTGGTATGACTGCCGGTGAGTTGGATGCAATTGCCCGTGATATTATTACCAAGGCTGGTTACGGTGAGTACTTCGTGCACCGTCTAGGACACGGTATTGGGTCATCAGTCCACGAGTCAATTCAAATTGCGACTGGCAATGATTTGATTTTGCAACCAGGTATGGCCTTCTCAATTGAGCCAGGTATCTACATTCCTGGTGACTTGGGAATTCGTATCGAAGACTCAGTTGTCATGACAGAGACAGGTGCTGATTCATTCACGCACTCATCAAAGGATTTGCGTATTATCGATTAAACAAAATAGGATGGTATCTCGATTTTCTCAAGATACCATCCTATTTTTTAGTGCCAGTTATTAATGATTGCTTCGGCGTTTTCTTCCGTATCGCCAACTTCAGAACGCGTCTTTTCAGCCTTCAACAAAGGTAGCAAAGCTTCTTGGCGAGCGCTGTGCTTAATCACCCAAACCAAGAAAAGGGGTTGTTCGAACAGCCAAACGATGTGACGAGCTGAGTAAGTAGTCGTTTGACCAGTTACTGGGTTTGGCTTAACCGGTGCGGCTAGTTCTGGCGTGACGGCTGCTAAAGCATCAGCCTCGGTATCGAATGTTTCCTCAATCTTCTTGCGGAGATCCTTCTTGAACGCGTCGTACTTAACACGGTTCTTTTGCTTGTTTGGGTAATCAACACCCCACAACTTTACGATGTCGAGGATGTCTGTCAAATTATACGTGGCCATGTGTTTGCTCACTCTCTATTAATTAGTAAACTAAGCATACCACATTAGGCAGCGTCTAGTTTGATAATCATCTTATGAATCTTGTGACCAGTAGCGGCCAATTCAATGGTGGCATCGACATTGCCGTCCGGGGCGAATTTGTCAGAAAAATCACCGTGGAAGGTGACGTGAGCTAGGACTTCGTCATTTAAAGGTTCGACGGAGTGAATACTCGTTTGGACGTTATGCGAAAAGAAGTATTGCTTAAAATAGCTTTGAATGTCAGGCAACCCGACACTGATTTGCTTTGAAGCAACATCAGAGACAATGGCGTCTGGCGCAAATAGGGAGACATAGCTCCCACCCAAATCATTCAGATAACTGATGACTTGGTACATAGGTGTAGATGCTGACATGAATGTGCTTCTTTCTAATTAGACTATAATTCATTATCTGCTTCTGAAAAGGACGCGTCAAACGGAATGGTCACTTAAGTTTGCTACTTCCTAAAAATAAGCGTAAAGTAGATAAGTCGTCTTTCTAAGGCGACGCTTTTTGTTAATCACAACAAAAAGGGCACTTATTTGTTTATTTTCGAAAGTAGAGGTTTTTATGAATTCCGGAAAAACCAAGATATTTAACCAGTCATTTCTTGAAATTGCGCTGATTAACTTCCTAGTTTTGATGACGTTTTACAGTTTGATTGTTGCCGTTGGACCATATGCAGTCGATGTGCTCCATCTATCAACAGCAAGTAGTGGTTTGCTAGTTGGTATCGTGGTTATTGGCTCACTCGTCATGCGTATGATGTCTGGTGCGGTGCTCGCACGCTTTTCAACTAAGACGATGATGATGGTCGGGGCCTTTGTATTGATTCCTAGTATGCTGGCTTATCACGTCACAACGTCAATGATTTCATTATTGGTACTACGTTTTGTCCAAGGAATGATGATTGGACTAATCGGGACGGTTACAAATACGGCAGTTGTGTTTGTTGTACCGGAAGAGCGTCGCAGTGAAGGAATTTCATATTTCTCATTGAGTACAGTTATTGCCACAGCAATGGGTCCATTCTTGGGATTGGCCTTGAGCAAGATTGGCTATGGTTTCTTGTTTAACGTCGAAACCGTGATTGCTGCGTTGGCCTTTTTGGCAACGATTTTGATTCACAAGCAGGCGGTTGATATTAAGGCCCACACAGTTAAAAAGGTTGAAACGGCTGACAAGCCAACCGGCCTTAAGAAGTTTTTGGAGCCTAAGGCAGTGCCATTGGCAATTGCCTTATTCATTGCCACGTTGACGTACTCAGCCATCCAAAGTTACTTGAGTTTCTTTATGAAGGCACAACACATGTCATCAGTGACTGAGTGCTTCTTCTTGATTTACGCGGCGGTGATCTTCATTAGTCGACCATTTACAGGTCGTCTGGCTGATGAAAAGAACGAAAACTACATCATTTACCCAGGATTGATTTTGTTAGCCATTGGTTTTGTGCTATTGAGCCATGTCACAAACGTTTGGGTCTTTGTGTTGGCTGCGATTTTCATCGGGGTTGGGTTTGGAAACTTCCAATCAGCCGCCCAAGCAACAATTGCGAAGATTGTGCCACCTGAGCGTATGTCATATGCCACATCAACGTACTTTATTTTCTTTGATTTGGCATTTGGTGTCGGACCATACTTGCTTGGTTTGATTGAACCAACTATTGGCTTTGTGGGGTTGTATGAGTTGATGATTGCCTTTGCAATCATTGCCTTGGTTTGGTACTTCTTAGTCCATGGGCGCCGTGTTAAGCGTTAATCACTGTTAAAACATTAGCGAAAACTTGAAAAATCTGCTACATTAGATAGAGATAAGATTCGAGTTTATAACGACAAAAAAGACGACCTACACAGATCACTTCCGGTCTGTGTAGGTCGTCTTTTTGTATGCTTCCGACTATTTTGTGAATTATGTGAACGTTTTATGAATTTAAGGGTTGTCACGTGAAATATAGAGTAAATGGCCGTATCCTATTGTTACAAATTAGTTACGAAGCAATTTTTAGAAGAGGTGGGGACAATGGAAAAAGTGACTAGGTTGTTTAGAGGGGCAATGTTGGCGACGGTGATTGTACCCTTCGCAGGCCTACTTACATTACCAGCGGCACAAAGTGTTTCAGCGGCGGACTACGGGGTGAAAATTTCAAACGGAACGCAGGTGCTTTCAAATATTGATGACACGGTGACTTTTGCAGGTGGGACTGTAAAACAAACGAAAACAGCAGATGGTCAGGTCGATCTTTATTTGAACGGCGTGACTTTGAATCCAAATGGCGAGGGGACGTCAATTGCTTCAACTGCCAATCAACAAACGCATCTTTACTTCCAAGGTGAGAAGCCTTCAGTGGTAAAGGGTGCCCTGCAAGGTATTACGTCGGTAGCTGGAACTGCCAACTTGTTGGGCGGGTCTCGTGACGCATTGGCTGTCTACGCAGAGGACACGCCGGGTATGGCCAGCGAGATGCAACTTGAAGGAGATTTTGCTAAGCCGGTGACCTTGACGCACAAGGATGGTAGCAAGACTGTACCAACTATCACCCTTGGAAAAGATGACGCGACCCGTTTGAATCAATTGATTTTGGCAGGTAAGTCGACGGATGGTGTAATTGGCGGGGAGGCGACTATCTACAATCCAGGACGTGTTTTGTCAGGCAATTTGGATAAGATTGTCGGGGCGACATCATGGCGTGTTGATTATGATCAGAATGATACGGATTGGAGCGATGCCGCAAATTACAGCACGCGACCATTGTCATTGAAGGGGCCAAACGGTGAAACGGCAACGCGAATTGAAGTTTCAAGTACGCCATTGTCATTTAAGGATGATAACTTGGCAGTTGTAAATGCTACTAAGTTAGCAAATGAGAAGATTAACTCGACCGACTTGTACATCGCTGGTAATGGTCAACCGGTAACGGTATCACTTAGCCAAAACGGTTCAGATTATACGACCTTTAACGGTGGTGAGTTGGCCGCTGGTCAATATAGCGTGAAGGTTAGTCAACCGGCTGACGTAGAAAAGGGTGTATTTGGTGGTGAAGCTACTGGTCAATTGATCGTCCAAACGACACCAACGCCAGCACCAAATAATGGCGGTGGCTCAACACCAACACCAGCGCCAAGTACACCGATTACACCGGCAGCTACGACACCAGCCGCAACAACTGTGACGCCAGCTGTATCAACGGTCGTGTTCGTGCCAACGGCAACAACACCGGCGGCTACGCAAACGGCAACCCAAGCACCAGCTAAGCAAGTGCCGGCAGCTGCTAATGAAACGTTGCATCACGGAGCCGTTAATGATCCGTTGCACGGACCATTGGAAGTGGACATGCCAGTGAAGTCGAAGACGACGGCCAAGGCGCCAGCTAAGGAAGTAAAGCATAAGAATGACTTCCTGAAGCGAGCTGCTGGCTTGAGTACGCAAGCAGTAGTAGCTATTTGGTCAGTCGCGGTCTTGGTATTTGTTGGCTTAGTTTATCTTGGTATGCGCTGGGCAAAGCAAGCGCAAGTTGCTGAAGTAAACGACGATACCGAAGAGAAGTAAATAAGCAGAAAAATAGTAAACAAAAAGCACGTTTCGAAGTAATTTCGAAACGTGCTTTTTTAGGAAGGAGCCAACGGGATTTGAACCCGTGCGCCGGCTCAACACCGGTTCGGCGGATTTCGAGTCCGCTGCATTACCACTCTGCCATAGCTCCATAACAATATTTAATATTATAAACCATGATTTTTGATTGTTTCAAGTTGAATAAATGAAACAAAAAAGACACCCAGTAAACTGGATGTCTATCAAGATAGCCCATCAGGGAGTCGAACCCTGGATGCCGGTGTGAAAAACCGGAGTCTTAACCGCTTGACCAATGGGCCATGAAAATGTTGAATGCCTAATCGACAAAGGCAATAGCCCATCAGGGAGTCGAACCCTGGATGCCGGTGTGAAAAACCGGAGTCTTAACCGCTTGACCAATGAGCCATGAAATTGTTTATTGATTACTTCGTTAAAAGTAATAGCCCATCAGGGAGTCGAACCCTGGATGCCGGTGTGAAAAACCGGAGTCTTAACCGCTTGACCAATGGGCCATGAAACTTTGTTAATTGCTTACCGCTCTTAACAACAGATAATAATATACCAGATGGATATTTATCATGCAACACCTAATTTCAAAAAAAGTCGACTTTTCTTCAAAAAGTGTCTCCCCTTGCACTAAATTCGTGTGTTCCGTACACTAAATACAAGGATTGGGGGGCGTGTGGGGATGGATGAATTAACGTGGGTGTTAGAAAAGAAAGAGCAAGACAAATTAACGTTACTGACCTATTTAGCGACGCGGACAGATAGTTTTTTACCAATTAAGCGCATTGTGACATCGCTGGGGTGGTCGCGATATCGAACGCTATCGACGATTACGATGCTATTCGATGACTTAGTGGTGTATTTTCCAAATGAACCAACCGCGTATATTTATGACGAAAAGCAAAAAGCGGTTATCGTTGATCGATCGGTGTTGGTCGATATTAAAACGGTTGCTTTTGATTACCGACAAAAATCAGTGGTTTGGCAATTGCTCGGCGTTATTTTTACCGGAACGTTCGATTCGTATGAACAGTTTGCCGAAACTTACCACACGAGTGTGCCGATTGCGCGGGCAGCCAAAAGTAAAATTGCCGCCGTTCTGAAAAAAGCAAATATCAAGTTGACGTTGCATAACGGATTAGTCGGTAATGAAACAACTATCCGCATCTTTTTCTTCGGGTTGATGCGGCAAGCCTATGGTAACCATGAGATTCCATTTCCACCAGAAATGCGCGATCGAACTGAGCAAGCCGTACATGCAATTGCGAATATATTTAATATTCCGTTACGTGAAACGGCAAAACAAGCAATGCGCATGCAATTTACCATCTGGTATTATCGCTTAATTAACGATCATCATCTATTACCTGAGGAAATTCCAGCCTTGTTGACGGACTCAGTCAATTGGGACGCTGAGCACCAGGCGACACGAGCTGGGTTAATTGAGTTAATGTGCTCGTTTGTGTCTTTACCAACAGCTGTTTTGGAACGTGAAGCTGACTTTGCGATAGCAAGCCTGTATTCAACTGGGTTTGCATCGAGCGTACCAGTATCGTTATTGACGGAAGTGGCTCAGAAAAAATTGGCGCGATTTAAAACCATTGTTAAGACGGAGTACCAAGCGTTATTTAACCAGGAACTTTCGGAACGCATCTTGAATCGCGTGACATTACAACTCTCAGCAACCAATATGCGGACAGCGTATTTTAGCGTTTACGGGTATCGCCCAACGCCTGAATTGGAAATTGCACAACGTGACTTTCCAATTCATACAGCATTTGTTTTGCGGGTACTCCATAACCTGGCGGAGAAAATTGGGTTTGATGAGCAGGTACTGGTTAATTCTTTATTCGAAGAATATTTAGATGCGATGATTCGGAATTTATCAAAACAATCCATCTTACCGGCGATTATCGTGGTGATTGATATGACGAATTTGCCGGCACTTGAAGAATTGGTTCAAGATCGGTTGAAGCGTTCGCCGATGATTAATGTGATAGTGGCGCATGAATTCCGTCCAGATACCGATTTCTACATATCGGATGTTGAAATTTCGCAATTTGGTGTAACGCCAGGCTTCATTTGGACCCGCTATCCTGATGAAACAATGTTTGCCCAATTCATCGAGCAAGCTGTATTACTTACAAAAGACAGATTTAAAGGTCAGTGATTATTTCACTGGCCTTTTTAGTATTTTCAACACCTTACAAAGAAAAAGTAGATTTTTTTGAAAAAAACAGAAAAAAACGACGTGGTGAAGTTTGTTGCTATCCGATAAAGTTAAGCACGTAAACGATTCCTATTTGTTGAACGGGAGGAGTGAGATGAGAATTGGAAGACTGATATTCGGCGTTATGCTGGGTGTCATAAGTATGTGGTTTAGTCATGATTTGCACGCTGCTGAGCATCAAGTGGAAACGATGCGCGAATTCGAGCAAGCTTGGCATTTGGACGAACCGGATCAGAAAATCCGGTTGGAAGCGGATTTTGTTGACGACCTTGCGACAGGATTAGAACCACGGACACAGGATGTCACATTAATAGGCGATGGCTATGAATTAGCTTTTGCGCCTGAACAGAACAAGCAACCGGTTAGCCTAACGAGTTTGGGAGAAATTAAGTTAGCTGGGGAATTGTGGTTGTCAGGTGCCGATGAGACACCTTTAATTAACGCACGGCGGGTCCAGGCATTGCCTGACAGTAATGTGTTCATGAGTCCTGGTTATCAGGGTCGCATGGTAGTGGCTGACGAGGTCATTATCAAAGGTCAATTGGTATTACACAGATCACACGGTGACATGATTACCGCACCAAATATTCAAATTGCATCAGAAGGATTTGTCGAAGCCTTTGGTCAAACGGGCGGTCACGTTTTTGCGACAGACAGTGGTGGGCAGTTAACCGTAGAATCGGGGGCGCATATTTCTGTATCTGTTCTCCAACAAAGTGATGGTCCAAACGTCGGCCCGATTGATATGGGTTTTGATCAAGTCGTTATTCAAGATGGTGCCCAAGTTGATATTGCGAGCATCCAGCCAGCATTGCTTTGGCAAAACACGGATGCTGCAATGGTGACGGTAGAATCGGGTGGCCAATTACAATTGACCGGGTTGCAACAACAGACCGTCGTTTATAAAAATCAAAACGGTGTGAGTGGTGGCGGATTACAGGTGAAAAAGGCCGGACGATTATCTGTCACAGGGTCGAGCACCACCGCATTGATTGAATTTTGTCAGCCGACGGTGCTAAAAATCGTCGCACCAGCTGAATTGGCTTTCGTTAATACACAGGAGAGGGGACTTGTGTATCAACGGAATCGTGGCACTTTTGAACTACAACAGCTTATCGCACACAGTACAACGACTAATTCAGTCGCAACAGAATTTTCAATCCAATCACTGCGCGTGAAAGGGCGTGGTAACGGGCAAACCGTAAGTGATTTACCCTATGCTGTTTCGGCATGGGTGGACAGTTTGAATAGACTAACGGCGCACCCTTTACCGGCTGAAGAACCGATGAAGGTGGTCATGACACCAGTCTCGTTTGGCAACGTGGTTAAACCATATGGTCAATCAGTTCGAACGACGGCACTGCCTGGCACAGGTATTTTGACAGTACAGGGGAGTATTTTGAAATCCTGGGCAGTGCAGCTTCGATTGGCGCGACTGTTTACAAATCGGGTAACCGGACAAGCCATTTCACCGCAGTTGATGGCGAATCAACAAAACATAACGGAATCGTTTCAAGAGATATTGAGTGGTCAAGTGGGACAAACGCATGCAACACGTTTTGAGATGCAAATTGCTGACCACGAGGTTATACCGCTCGGTGACTATGAAGCCGAGCTTGAGATTAAATTGGTCGCAGGACCATAGGGATAGAAGATGGGGGAATTTGACATGATGATGTTTAAGTGCCGGGCGACTTTGGCGGTATTGACGGTTGGCTTAACGATGTTGACTGGTGGCTCGATTTTTTCAGCTGAAAAGGATGAGACGGCCACAGTGCCAGCGACGGTAAGCTTTGCGGGGGTTGAAGAACCAATCGTTATTGATCGGGTAAATCCGACTGATGCAAAAACCAAAGATCCAGCGGTACCAGCGAATATGCGTGAGACGGGGATGCCATTGACGATTGATTACGCGTCACCTTGGCGTTTTGAAATCCAAAAAGTGAGTTTGATGGATCGGTCTTATTCGGCTAAGCGCGATACGTTTGCGGGTCAGGCAGTTGCCAATCACGTTCAGGTGACTGACCAACGTGAAAAGTTAGATGGTTGGGAATTGCAAATCCGCCAAGTAACGCCATTCATGCATGCATCTGGCGCTGAGCTAAAGGGGGCTAAGCTACACGTGGGCGAAATGTCGGTTAAGTCAGCAGTTGAAGGCACTTTAGTGATGCCATCAAAGAATGCAATCACATTGAATGGGGAGTTTGCCCGGTTGGCCAGTGCTAAAGCTGGTGATGGCTATGGCACATCATCTTTATCGATGGCGGATGTTAAGTTAACGGTACCGGGTCAGGCGAAAAAGTTGGCCGGTAATTATTCAAGTGAGGTAGTTTATAAGCTCCTCGCAGCACCAACAGGAGCGTAAATGAGATGAAATTGGTTTGGGGAGTAGTTGTAATGATCTTGACGGTGATGTTCGGGGAAACACCAGCGTCAGCGAATGAAATGCCGTTTGCAGTTCGCGTCATGGCAGCTGCCGAACAGCGTCCAGAAACGACAGGGTATTTCGATTTAATTTTGGCACCTAATCAAGTGAAGAAAGTCCAGGTTTTATTGACGAACGAAACGGAGAAGCCACTCACGGTTGATATCAAATCAGCCCAGGCGACAACCAATCGTAACGGGGTCGTCGATTATGAAACGGCGCAATCAAAAGCTTGGCGACAACTTGTTGCGGTGCCAAAGAGCATTACACTACCACTGCATGGCCAAGAATTGGTCGCAACGACCATTCATATGCCGGCAAACCAATTTGATGGGATAAAAGCAGGGGGCTTAACATTTGCTGAACGTAAAACACTAAATGATTCGGGGGAATCTGGTGTTCAAATTAAGCAGTCATATGCTTATACAGTTGCGGTCTTAGTTTGTAATCGCGAGGGGGATGTACCAGCTAAGATGCGTTCTGTGGGGGCGCAAACCAAAACGGTTACTGGTGAAAACGTGTTGCAAACGACGCTTGTGAATCCGATGCCGGCATTTCAACATGACATGCAGGTGCGGACACGCTTGTATCGGGGCGACAAGTTGATTTTGGATAAAACGCAAGTGGGGTTGCGTTTTGCGCCAGATAGCCAGTATCACCACATGACAGTGCTTGATCAGTCATTAGCAGCCGGTCGGTATCGGGTGGTGACGGACGTGAAGACGAATCAAGGCAAATGGCATTTTAATGATGGGCTGACTGTGACAGCTAAGCAGCAAGTTGGTGGGGCGGTTGCTGAAGCGACACAGCTACCAATTTGGCTAAAGATTATGTTGGGCATTATCGGGGGATTGCTCATAATTATTCTTTGGCTCATCATGTTGATGCGACGACGTCAGCAAAAATAGTAGTAGATGAAATCGGTCGGGGCAGTGAGTGTCTCGACCGATTTTTTGTTCACATAAATGAAATATTTACCGTATTCTGTTCAGACTTTTCGTGTCGTTTTGGCGTTGTTTTATTGCGTTAGCATCATATTCGTTTTTTATACTGGCGGTATAACAAGAATATTAGAGTATTGATGAGGAAATGAACATGAAATCTCAAGTTACGGGGGATCTCCAGTTACATAAAATAGCTGAAGATGGTGGCCAGAAAAAATGGCTGGTCAAAGGAATCGCAACATTAGCGATGCTAGGTGGAATTGCAGCGGCGAGTGACGCAAGTGGTGTTACTGACAAAGTTGACGAAATGTTTGAAGCAGCTGTTCACATGGCGATTAAGCCGGCAGCTGCGGCAACGGTTTCTGGTACGACGATTGATAAGGCGACGGCGGTGCCAAGTCGATCAACGACGTCAACTGGAAAAGAGACCGCCGATTATATCGTTAAGGGAAGTGCAAGCTATCAGTCTACGAACAGTAATAATAATTATTCATGGTACAGCTTGTCGAATGGAAAACAGCAAACAGGATTGGTTGTTTATAATACGGCGCTGGATACTAAGAATGATTTTAGTGTCAGTGGTTCGCTCTATGTATATACGTACGGCGCGAACGCAGCCGATTATAATGGTATTTTATTGTCATCAATTTTGCCGGACACGCTTGGAAGTGGTACGGGAGGTGGTGGCCTTGGAATTCAAGGCATTAAAAATGCCATTTCGTTTGGTATGGACATGTATTCAAACGGGTCTACCTACAAAGACGCAAGTGGGACGTATCCGATGGTTGGTATCCGAACCACTGATTCAAGCGGTAATCTGACACAAGCGACAGTGGATAGTTCGTTGACTTCAGGAAGTGGTGTTTCAAGTTTGCCAGCTGACAATAAGCCTAATGGTATCAATGATGGAACGGGTGCTGCTTGGACGGTAAAGTACACGGCCTCAACTAAAACATTGACGTTTAGTTTGGGAGGTAAAGTCACTAAGAGTATGACCATTAATACGACGATGATGCCATATTTGTCATTCGCACTGATTGGATCGGCTGGAGATAATTCGACTGAAATGACATCGTCAATTCAGTTGGTATCAGGAACCAAGGCCTCACTATCTGTGCCGGTGACATATAAGGACACGGCTGGTAATACGTTGTTGACTAGCACGAAGTTGGACGTCGGTGACGGACAGTCGGTTGGAATTAATGGTGCTTCACCAAAGGCGTCGAGCGATACGTATAGCTATGATGCGCCGGTCGTGCCGGGGTACTACATTAAATCTGCAAATGATATTTCCGTTAAGGTTGGTTCAGGGACGACGCCATCATTGGATTTGGTGTATGAAAAGTCACCACAACAAGCCACGGTCACTAGGACTGGGTTAAATGACGCGAATACGGTTAAAAACGGAACTACTGTCGCTGCAAGTGGTGTAACTAGTGGTGCGATTGCCATTGCGGATGCTAGCTTGGCAGTTGCTGGATATAGCTATGTCGTAACGGCGCCAGATGGTAAGCAATACGCGACGATGAGTGAAACGCTAGCAGCTGGTACAAATGGCGTCTATGACAGCACAACTAACAGTTCAGGCGCTTCGGATGCGACGGTACAAAGTTTTGGCGTTTCATACTCAGCTTTGTCACAAAAGGCTAACTTTACGTATTCAGGTGGGACACCACTTTCAGGTGCACCAACTGTTACTTCTGGTGTCACGGATGATGCCTTGCCAGGATCATTATATGTTTACGCACCAAGCGGATACCGCTTGGACAGCGCAAGTACGACGTTGGCTTCAGGTATTAACATGACATATGCGACAACAATGCGCAGTGCAACGATTACCGGTAAATTTGACGCGGACACGGCAACGGATCAGAACTCAACGATTGTTTTGAAGGCTGATAAGCAAACGGCGACGTTGAAGCAGGTTATTAATGCAACGAATTCGGATGTGGAGTCGGTAACTGGTGGAACTGACAGTAAAATTGCGTTTTCGTCAACTGATAGCACGTTGGCTAAGACAGGTTACACCTACAATGTCACGGGGGCGGATGGTAAGACGTACGACACACTCTCCGCGGCTTTGGCAGCGACACCAAATTACGACAATACAAGTAATGACGGTGATACTGATGCGACTGCTCAAGTATTCACAGTGAATTACACGGATACGCAAGCGCCTACCATTTCAACAGGTAAGGATAGCTATCAAGTGACGACCGGTGCGGGTACAACGGCCGATAGTTTCTTGACGGCGATTAATGCCCAAGTTGCCGACAACCAGGTGGATGGTAGCACAACGTTGACGTCTGACTACGCCGATGTCGTGAAGGATGAACCAGGTACGTATACAGTGACATTAACGGCCACTGATGCGACGGGCTTGAAGACAACAAAAACGATTACAGTTGTGGTAACGGAAACGTCACCATACGATCAAGAATCAGCGGTGTCATCAGCAGCCTCAAACTTGGAATCAGTTTCGAATGATCCAACCAAGACGACAGCTGACGTACAAGCGGCGCAACAGGCACTTGATGATGCGCTTGCAACGGCTAAGAGTGATCGTGAAACAGCTAAGACAAATGCAGATACAGCTGAGCAGAACGCCGAGGATCAAGGCGTCGCTGACGATAGCACTGTTGTCGATGCACAAAAAGCCTTGGATGATGCCATCGCAGCAGCCGACAACAATACTGGGACAACCCCGGCGATTGTTGATGCGACAAATGCGTTGGATCGCGCAGTAGCAGTGGCCTCGGCAAAGGCAGTTGCAACTAATCCGGTTAGTCAGGAGACCGCCGTTGCGTCAGCCAAGGACAATTTGGACAAGGTATTGGCGGATTCGGCATCGACAACCGACCAAATCATCGCGGCCCGTGATGCGTTGAAGGATGCCGTAAATGAAGCCCTTGAAGCTCGTGATAATGCATTGGCTGGTGCAAATACAGCGCTGACCAATGCTGCATCGTCAACGGCTGCGCTTGATCCAGATGTTATCGCCGCGCAAAAGACGTTGCAAGATGCCGTTGCGAGCGCGAATGCTGACACCGGCACAACGGATGCGGTGACAAAGGCGACGGAAGCTTTGAACAAGGCCGTTGCTGACGCACAAGCCGATCAAGAAGCCGCTCGTGCAGCCGCAGCCGCAGCAATTGCAGCGATGACGCCAGTTTCTAACGAAGCGAATATTTTGGCGGCTTATAAGTCACTTCAAGATATTTTGGATATGCAAAATGCAACCGCTGATGAAATTACCAATGTGACAACCGCTTTGACAAATGCGACGACGACTGAAAAGGGAACTCGTGGTGATGCGGTAACAGCTGCTGATAGTGCTATTACGGCTGCCCAAGCAGGCGATAATGCGAATGACGAAGGTGTACAGGAAGCAATTGAAAACCTACAAACCGTCATTGATAATGCAACGTCTGAAACGGCGGATGCCGATGGTAAGGTGCCACTAACAGCTGACATTGAAGCAGCAACGCAAGCACTTGCCCAAGCAATTTCTGATGCAGCATCAGCTCGTGAGGATGCAGTGACAGCAGCGCAAGAAGCGATGAGCGACACAGCGCCGGTTTCATTAGAACCAGATACGGCAACGGCTAAGGCTGCACTGCAAGAGGTTTTGGATGATCCAAAGGCGACAGCAACCGACATTGAAGAAGCGATGCAGGACTTTAAGGAGGCTATTGACACTGTGCGCGAAGAGCGAACGGCATTCGATAGTGAAGCGACTTCCGCCATTACAACAGCTCAAAATTCGGATTATGCCGATGAAAAGGGCGTTCAAGATGCGATTGCGGCCTTAAAGGAAGCACAAGAAAACGCAGCTGGCGATACAGGAACGACTGCTCAAATTGAAGAAGCAATGACAGCGCTACAAGATGCAGTGGATGCGGCTAAGTCTGAGCAACAAAAGGCCATCGATGACGCACAAGCTGTGGCGACGTCACCAGTTAGTCATGATGCTGATGTTGTTGATGCGCAAAATGCACTGGATGACTTGATTGCTTCGGCTGAATCTGGTGGGGATGTGTCAATTGCGGATATTAATGACGCTGCGCAAGCACTGCAAGATGCCGTTGATGAGGCTTCCGATGCACGTGACGATGCTAATGACGCGGCTGATCAAGCAGTGACTGACGCCGAAGCAACTAACCAAGCTGATGAGCAAAGTGTGCAAGATGCTATTCAAGCTTTGCGTGACCTGCAAGATGCGGCGAGTCAAGATGATGAAAATGCACTTACGGCGGACATTGAGGCAGCAACCAAGGCTGTGGCCGATGCTGTTGAAAACGCCGCAGCTGCCCAAGAAGCCGCCCGTGATGCGGCTGGTAAGGTAGAAACGGCGCCGGTTTCAAATGAACAAGGTGTTAAGGACGCCCAACAAGCGTTGAATGATGTACTTGATGATCCGGCGTCGACAGTCGCGGAAATTGAAGCGGCCCAACAAGCACTTGAGGATGCCGTGAAAACAGCGCAGGATAATCGTGACACGGCGAATGATACAGCTGATGATGTGATTGCCAATGCGCAATCTGGTGATCAAGCTGGTGAACCAGGCGTACAAGATGCCATCACGGCCTTGCAAGAATTGCAAAACAAAGCGGCAACTGATGACGCTGGGGCATTGACGGCTGATATCGAAGCAGCAACCAAGGCAGTTACGCAAGCGATTGCCGACGCCAAGGCTGCGCAAGATGCCGCCCGTGATGCGGCTAGTCAAGTTGAGGCAGCGCCAGTTTCGAATGAATCAGGCGTTAAGGATGCGCAATCTGCCTTGGATAAGGTACTTAACGATCCGAGTGCGACAGTCGAGGAAATTGAAGACGCGACAACGGCATTGGAAAATGCAGTCGATGCGGCAAACACAGCCCGTGACTCTGCAAATAGCAATGCTGACACAGCCGTTTCAAAGGCCCAAGGTACGCCACAAATTAATGAGCCGTCTGTACAAGAGGCGGTCGAAAAGTTGCAAACGTTACAAAAGAATGCAGCTAACGATTCGGCTTCCGCTTTGACCCAAGATACTTTGGACGCCATCCAGAACCTTGCTGACACAGTTGCCGAAGCGGCGGCTGATAAGCAAGAAGCTGTCCTAGCTGCTGAAAATGCGTTGAGTCAAACAAAGCCAGTTTCAAATGAAGCAGCCACTGCGCAAGCAATCTCTGATTTACAAGCGCTACTCGCAGATGAAAATTCAACTGCTGAAGCTGTGCGTGAAGCAACTAAGGCACTGACTGCAGCAACCGCGAGCGACACGACCGAGCGTAATGCGACAAATTCTGATGCCGCAGACGCAATTTCTGATGCACAAGCGTCAACGGTTGCGACTGACGAATCAGTGTTGACGGCTATCCAAAACTTGAAGGACGCACAGACCAAGGCTGCCAATGAAACTGTTGACGATGCCGGGCATGCCTGGGTATCACAAGATATTGTTGATGCGATGACGACTTTGCAAGACGCGGTTACCGCAGCTGAACAGGCCCAAGACACAGCTCGTGACGAAGCCTCGGCGTTGTTACAGGACGACAGCAAGACTAGTCCTGTAACAAATGAACCGGCCATCACGGATGCAAAATCAGCGTTGCAAGATGTGATCGATGATCCAAATGCGACAGCAGCCGACTTGAACGATGCTATGGCGGCCTACCAAGATGTTATCGATCAAACGAAGGCGCAACGTGACAATGCGAAGTCTACGGCAACGGATGCCATTACAGCAGCACAGAACAGCGATTTGTCAGCTGATCAAGGCATCCAAGACGCGATTACGGCGTTACAAAATGTCATGGATCAAGCAGATGCGGATAACGCTGATGCGTTGACGAGTGATATTCAAGATGCCATGAAGGCGTTGCAAGATGCACAAATTGCGGCGGTGGCTTCACGTGACCAAGCAGCTGACCTTGCTGATCAGGTTAAGGGGCAAACAGCACCGGTTTCACAAGAACCAGGTGTGCAACAAGCGGTTAGTGATTTGGATACGTTACTAAATGATTCAACAGCAACCGCAGCCCAAATTAATGATGCAATCAAGGCACTACAAGATGCCATTTCAGAAGCGAACGATGAGCGTGATGCGGCTAACCAAGTGGCTAACGATGCTGCAACAAGCGCTGCAAATAGTGATCAGAGTCAATCTCAGGCAGTGAAGGATGCGATTGCTGCGTTGCAAGAGGCGCAGAAGAATGCCGCGGATGACCAAGGCACAAGTGAAGCGATTGCGACTGCAACGAAGCAATTGCAGGATGCGGTCGCTCAGGAAGCGGCGGACCAAGCAACTGAACGTGATAATGCAACAGCAGCGATGGATGCAACAGCACCGGTTTCAAATGAAACGGCTGTGGCCACAGCAAAGAATGCTTTGGAAGCTGTGTTGGGTGATCCAAAGTCAACGGCTGATGAGATTGCCGATGCAGTGAAGGCACTGACTGATGCAACGACGAGCGAAAAGGCGAACCGTGATACAGCTAACACAGCAGCGAACGATGCCATTACGAACGTGCCAGCTGAAGTGGCAAACGAGCCACAGGTTGCTGAAGCGGTCGCTAATTTGCAACGTTTGATGACTGAAGCGGCTAATGATTCAAGTGGTGCTTTGACAAAGGATATTGCTGCAGCAACTGAGGCGCTTACTAAGGCGCAAAATGATGTTGTTGGTTACCGTGAACAAGCTCGTGACGCGGCAGCGGATGCGTTGACTAAGACGGCACCGGTCAGTCACGAGCCAGCCACAGCAGCAGCTATCGATGCGTTGAACGCCTTGGTTAATGATCCGAACGCCAATTATGCAGATATTAAGCAAGCAACGGAAGACTTGTTGAAGCAAGTCGCCACGGATACACAAGAACGTGACGCAACGAGTGCTGATGGTAATACGTTGTTAGACCAAGCTGCGCAGTCAGACTTGGCAAATGATCCATCGGTAGTTGAAGCCATGCACACATTGCGTAATGCGATTGAAAATGCAGCGACTGATAGCAGTGATGACTTGACGGCTGACATTAAGGCAGCCATGCAAGCGTTGACTGATGCAATGACAGCGTTAGTTGATGATGCGCGTGGTCAAGCACAACAAGCCATTGTTGATGCTAAGCCAGTTTCGAATGAAAAGGGTGTGGCTGATGCGATTAAGAAGTTGCAAACGTTGATTAATGATCCGAACGCCACACGAACGGCAATTGAAGCAGCGATGGACGCACTTCAAAATGCGGTTGAACCAGCCAAGGAAAGTCGTGAGAGTGCGAATAGTCAAGCTGAGCAAGCCATTCAAGCGGCACAAAATAGTGCGGTTAGTGATGATCCAGCTGTACAGGCAGCGATGCAACGTTTGCAAGATATTCTTGCAGCAGCAGCGGCAGATAGTCCGGATAACCTAACGATTGATATTTTGGCAGCAATGCAGGCATTGCAATCGGCAGTTGCGAAGGCGGAGGCTGCCCAAGCGACAACCGGTGCTGTGACAACCCAAGCACCGGCACCGACGGTAGGTAGTCAAACAGCGCCAACAGCCACTGTTGTTTCGACGGTAGCGGGTGAGACACCAGCAACGACAATGCAAACGTTGTATGGTACAACGCCGGTTTACATGAGCGGTGGTTACCCAATCATTATCCCTGGTGTGTTGCCATACACCGGATATGGGTCAGGTATTGCCTGGGTACCTAGTGTCGGAACACCAACAGCTAGTGGACTTTTGCCATATCAAGCCACTGCACCACGTACGTTGGCTGGTGATACTGAAGGACGTCGGATTATTGACCGTGTTCGTCAGTTGGACGGTCAACGCGTAAGTCGTGCTGGTCTTGATACAACAATTGCCCATGAAAACAGTTGGTTGCCAATTGGTATCTTCCTATTCTCATCAATTTTGTTGTTGCTTATTGCTAAGCGCCGTAAGCAAGCCGATAAGTAAAGGGTGAATTTTAAGGGAGTGATGTTTCTGAAAAATCAGAGATATCACTCTCTTTTTATTTGTAGTGGCGCTTCATGGTAAACTTAAACCAGATGACTTTTAACTAGATGCAAAAGGAGTGTCGAAATGTTTACTGATAAAAACATTGTGCTCATCGTCAGTGGGGGCGTTGCAGCATATAAGTCAGCCATTTTCGCGCGCTTGTTGATGAAGCAAGGCGCAAATGTAAAGGTCGTGATGACCCAGGCTGCAACTGAATTTGTAACCCCAAAAACATTTGAGGCACTAACACAACACCCGGTTGTGACCGATTTGTTTGATGACCACAACGAAAGTATGATTGCACACGTTAGCTTGGCTGACTGGGCGGATTATATTTTTGTCGTGCCGGCCACTGCAAACATTTTGGCGAAGGTGGCTGCGGGTATCGGGGATGATGCGGCAACGTCAGTGTTGTTGGCTCGCCACACGCCAGTGATTGTTGCACCGGCAATGAATGTGAATATGTATGAGAACCCAGCAACGCAACGTAATTTGAAGATGTTGCGCGAAGATGGCGTGATCATTATCGAACCAGCCGAAGGCATGCTTGCTGAAGGTTACGCCGGTAAGGGCCGTTTGTCTGAACCAGATGAAATTTTGGCGCTTGCTGATTTGAAGCTTCGTCAACAGACGGGCCGTTTAGCTGGTAAAAAGGTCGTTGTGTCAGCTGGTGGTACGGTTGAGCCGATTGATCCAGTGCGTTTCATTACGAATCGATCATCAGGTAAGATGGGTTACGCGTTGGCGCAAGCAGCTGCTGAACAAGGTGCAGATGTGACACTTGTATCATCATCTGAATTGCCAGCGCCGGTTGGCGTGACGATGGTACCAGTACAATCAGCACGCGACTTGTTGGCAGCGATGACGGAACGTTTTGAGGAAACTGATGTTGCAATCATGGCAGCAGCGGTATCCGACTATCGTGTTGCGACGCCGGAAGATCAAAAGATGAAGAAGAATGCTGACCACGCCGGTTTGACGATTGACTTGGTTGAGAATCCGGATATCTTGGCGACTTTGGGCCAACAAAAGACGACCCAATATTTGGTTGGCTTTGCCGCCGAAACGCAAGATTTGTTGACATATGCGCAAAACAAGTTGGAAAAGAAGAATGCCGACATGTTAGTTGCGAACGACGTGTCTAAGGCGCAAGTCGGCTTTGGCCACGACACAAATGAAGTGACGTTGTTGCAACGTGATGCGGCACCAGAAAAGCTACCGCTACAATCTAAGTTAGCGTTGGCCCGTGATATTATGAATCGTATTGCAACTCAAGTGGAAGGAAAATAAGACATGGCAGTAATTGGAATTGATAAGATGAGCTTTTTCTCACCACACCAATACATTGATATGGTGGATTTGGCAAATGCGCGCAATGAAGAACCAGATAAGTACTTGATTGGTATCGGTGAGACGGAACAAGCGGTTGTGCCACCAACTCAAGATGTGGTCACGATGGCAGCCAATGCAGCTGATCAATTGTTGACGGCTGAAGAACGTGCTGAAATTGATACGATTATTTTTGCCACTGAATCAGGTATTGATAACTCAAAGTCAGCGGCCGTTTATGTACAACGTTTGTTGGGCTTGAATGAATATGCACGCACGATTGAAATGAAGCAAGCTTGCTACGCTGGTACGTACGGCTTGATGCAAGCGCGTGACTACGTTGCTTTGCACCCTGGTTCAAAGGTGTTGGTTATGGCATCTGATATTGCCCGTTACGGTTTGCACACACCAGGTGAAGTCACGCAAGGTGCTGGTGCGGTGGCCATGTTGGTCACTGAAAACCCACGTATTCTTGAATTGAATCGCGATAACCAATTCATGTCACGCGACGTGATGGATTTCTGGCGTCCAGTTTATGCTGAAGAAGCTTTGGTTGATGGTAAGTATTCAGCTGAAGTTTACCGTGAGTTCTTCCGTGATTTGTGGTCACGATACAAGGAGAAGACGGGTCGTTCAATTAACGACTTTAAGGCATACGCATTCCACTTGCCATTCACGAAGATGGGGTTGAAGGCTTTGCGTGACATTTTGCCTGAGGCGGATGAAGCTAAGCAAGCCGACTTGTTGAACGAATTTGAAGCCAGCCGTGTTTACAACAAGCGAATTGGAAACTTGTACACGGGTTCAGTATACTTGAGCTTGTACTCATTGTTGGCCAACTCTGAAGACTTGGCTGCTGGTGACCGTTTGGGTATTTTCTCATATGGTTCTGGTGCCGAGGGTGAGTTCTACTCAGCTATTTTGCAACCTAACTTCCGTGATGGCTTGATTGCTGGTCAAATGGACGCGTTGTTTGAGAATCGTGAGTATTTGACGATTCCAGCATACGAGGAAGTGTTTATGGCTGGCTTGCACGGTTCAGAGGATCGCGAGTTTGATATCTCAGCTGATCCAGCTAAGTTTGTCTTGGCTGGTTTGAAGGATCAACAACGCCAATACGTGGCACACTAACTCCGAGAAAAAATCAATAATTATGCGTGGCTTCATCAAACGCGCTGGGTACACTAATCGCAAAGACTAGTACAGGGGGAAGTGCCTATGCAAGATTAAAGTTGGCGACTTGTCCCATTGCGATGAAGCAAAGGGCATTGACCGGCCGTTCATTGGGAAAGTCGTACGCTGTGAGGGGCAGACGTACGACATGGAAGTGGTGTATATTCCAGATTTGACGCATGCCAATGCATCGTTGCTACACACGCAAGTTCAGGTGGCTAAAACAGCGTCAGCGCCATTTGCCAATAAAGCAGATGCACCATTTATGTAGATGTTGCTTGTTCACTATTCGTCAGGTAAAATTATTGGGTAAGACTAAATAATAAAAGTTAGATGAAGAGGGAATTTTATGAAGCGCGTCTACCTAGCCGGTCCATTTTTTGATGATGACCAAATTGATCGTATTGAACGTATGGAAAAGGCTCTAGCAGCCAACCCAACGGTATCAGAATTCTTCAGTCCACGTACTGAGCAACACGACGAATTTGAATTCGGTTCAAAGGAATGGGCAAAGGCAATTTACAAGGGTGATAAGGATCACTTGGATCCAGCCGAAGTTGTAATTGCTGTGATTGACTATGAGGGTGAGCACGTTGATCCAGGTACTGCCTGGGAGATTGGTTACTCAGAAGCAACGAAGAAGCCAGTTATCTTGGTGAAGGAAAAGGAAGGTGGCATCAACTTGATGATGTCAGTACCAGCCCACGCCTTTATCACGGATGTTGCCGACGTTGCAACGTATGACTTTGATGCATTGCCATCAAACGAATGGGAAGGTAAGACTTTCTAATTCGGGTTTTACCTAAATAGAAGACTTAAATTAAACGGCACTCACAAAAAGTGGGTGCCGTTTTTTGTTCGAAATAAGGTAAACTGTTTTAAGACATTAATTAGAGAAAGGACATGACAACATGCAAAAACTAGGCCGGTTAATGTTGGCATGGATTACAAAGTTTTGGGTGCCGTTAGCGATTACCGTTGGCATGCTGGCGGTTGCGGTTTCCGTCACAACTGTGATGCTGTATAAGCAGCAAATTACGGTGCAGATTCCGAACCTAACCTTGCGTGAAAAACGCGGGGTGACAAGTACGCCAATTTCGGTTCTGAAACAAGGAGAACACTTGCAAATTTTGCAAGAAGATGATGGTTGGTATCAAGTGCGTCGTGAAGATGAATCGACGGGTTGGGTGGCTAGTTGGTTACTAGAACGCACAACACCATTGGATAAGGTCACACCACTGTCTGAAGCAACAATCGTTTTGGACCCTGGTCACGGTGGTAACGATCCTGGTGCCGAGTCGAATAGCGGTAAGTTTGAAAAGACTTATACGTTGTTACTTGCCCAACAAGTTGCTAAAACGTTGCGTGCTACAGGTGCGCGCGTCATCATGACACGTGATAGCGATAAATTGGTTTATCTGTCTCAGATTCCAAAGGTGGCAGAAAACGCGAATGCTGATGCGTTTATTTCGTTCCACTTTGACTCGGTGACCGAGGCGAATGGGGCAAGTGGCTATACTGCTTATTATTACCACAAGGACAACGGGTCAAAGGACTTAGCACAGGCAATTAATGATGCGATGAATCCAAATATGCCTTTGGAGAATCGCGGAATTGATCACGCTGAATATGTGGTGTTGATTGATAATAAAGTGCCTGCCACGTTGCTAGAAAATGGCTACATCAATTCTGATCGTGATTTCAAGAAAATTAAGAGCCCAGCATATCGTAAATTGATTGCGCAAGATGTTGAACAAGGGTTGGAAACGTATTTTGACAATCGGGTAAAAACCGTTAATTAGTCACAGGTTGTTAGGGGTTATTGATAGAATTATTCGCGGAATTTCGATACCATTTCTCTGATGGGGAATGTGTTTAGAAATGGGGCATTTAATATGACAGCGATTAATACTGATAACGAGGTGGCAATGGAAGTTATGCGTCTAGCTGGCGTTGTAGACGAAATTGCTTACCACTTGACGAATGTGATGTTTGGGGATGACCCAGTCAATTTTGATAAGGCCGCGGTTACAGCAGCCTTAGGTGATTTGGGCATTCAATTGCGTAATTTTGTTGACGCTGAAGTTGGCCAAACACAAGCGCACAGTTTGGCCACGTTGAAAAATCAAATTAATGATATGAGTGCTGCCTTCTTGCAATTTGATAATGCAGCCGACTGGCAGGCCGTTCAGGCAGTTTCAAATCGCGTAACTGAAATGGAACGTTTATATGCCCGCTTAATGTGCTATACAGTGGCACCATAGACCTTGACGCAATTTACTTTCTATTGGATAATAAATTCCATAGATAAACCGATGAGAAAGCAAACTTGTGGTTGGTAGAAGAAAGCGAGCAGGGTCTGGTGCAAGCCTGTGGTTACTGAAGCAAGGGGACACTTTTTAGGTCGCAGCAATGCGCGTGTTGCCACGTTACGGCATGAGACCAAATTCAAGGTGGTACCGCGCTAAAAGGCGCCCTTGACGATACATGAAGTGTCGTTGAGGGCGCCTTTTCGTTTTGCACCATCGGAAACATGAGAGGAATTTTAAACATGGCTAAGCAATCATTCCAAAAGCCAAAGGGAACAGCTGATTTGCTCCCTGGTGAATCATTGAAGTGGCACTACGTTGAAGAGACGGCGCGCCTTTTGTTCGGCGACTACCAATACTCAGAAGTACGTACGCCAATTTTTGAAAGCTTTGATGTTTTTGCCCGTTCTGCTGGTGATACATCAGACGTTGTGACGAAGGAAATGTATGACTTCAAGGATAAGGGTGACCGTCACGTTGCTTTGCGTCCAGAAGGTACTGCCGGTGTTGTTCGTGCGTTCGTTGAGAACAAGTTGTTTGGACCTGAACACCAACATCCATACAAGATGTTCTACATCGGACCAATGTTCCGTTACGAGCGTCCACAAGCCGGTCGTATGCGTCAATTCCACCAAATCGGTGTGGAAGCTTTGGGTTCAGACTCACCTGCTTTGGATGCTGAAGTTATTGCAATGGCAGTTGATTTGTTCCAAACATTGGGTGTGACGAACTTGAAGGTTAAGATTAACTCTTTGGGTGACAAGGAATCACGTGAAAACTACCGTAATGCCTTGATCGACTTCTTGAAGCCACACTTTGATGAGTTGTCTGCTGACTCACAAACGCGTTTGGAGAAGAACCCATTGCGTGTCTTGGACTCTAAGGATGAAAAGGATCAAGCCATCGTTGCGGATGCACCATCAATCTTGGATTACTTGACGGAAGATGCCCAAGCACACTGGGAAAAGGTTCAAGCCTACCTTGAAGCAATGGGGATTGATTACGAAGTCGACGCCAATGTTGTGCGTGGGTTGGATTACTACAACCACACGATTTTCGAAGTGATGACGCAATCAGCTGCCCTTGGTCGTGGTTGGACGACAATCACTGGTGGTGGTCGTTACAACGGCTTGGTTGAAGAGTTTGGCGGACCAGAAATGCCAGGTGTCGGCTTTGGAATCGGTCTTGAGCGTTTGATGTTGTTGCTTGAAGCCGAGGGTGCAACGTTGCCTGAACAAGCACCATTGGATGTTTACGTTGCCAACATGGGCGAAGGCACTGATGTTGCAGCTATGCAAATGGTTCAAGCAGTGCGTTCATTTGGTTACAGCGCAGAACGCGATTACCAAGACCGTAAGCTAAAGGCACAATTTAAGACAGCCGACAAGCTGGGCGCACGCTTCATCATTACGATTGGTGAACGTGAATTGGCTGAGCAAACGGCAAACTTGAAGAACATGACGACTGGTGAAGAAATCACGGTAAAGTTGGCTGAACTTTACACGGGTCTCCCAGAGTTTATTGAAGTTGAAGAAGACGTAGAAGAGGAAAACTAATTATGAAGCGTACTAACTATGCTGGCTTGATTGATGAAGCCTACCTTGATCAAACTGTCACGCTACAAGGATGGGTGCAAAAGCGCCGTGACTTGGGTGGTTTGATTTTCGTTGATTTGCGTGACCGTGAAGGTATTGTGCAATTGGCCTTCTCAGAAGAATTTGGCGCAGATGCTTTGGCAGTTGCTGAAAAGATGCGTTCAGAATTCGTTATCGAAGTTGAAGGTGTTGTTCGTTCACGTGCTGAAGGTGCGGTTAACGATAACTTGAAGTCAGGTAAGATTGAAGTGCAAGTTGCCAAGGCAACGATTTTGTCAGAAGCTAAGACGACGCCATTCTACATTGAAGACGATATCAACGTTTCAGACGAATTGCGTTTGAAGTATCGTTACTTGGATTTGCGTCGTCCTGAGATGCAAAATAACTTGCGTATCCGTTCAAAGATTACGGCTGCAACGCACGAATTCTTGGATGCAAACGGCTTTATCGATATTGAGACGCCATACTTGGCTAAGTCAACGCCAGAAGGAGCCCGTGATTACCTAGTGCCATCACGTGTTTACCCTGGTTCATTCTACGCTTTGCCACAATCACCACAATTGTTTAAGCAATTGTTGATGGGTGCCGGCTTTGACCGTTACTACCAAGTTGCCCGTGCCTTCCGTGACGAAGATTTGCGTGGTGACCGTCAACCAGAATTTACGCAATTGGACGTTGAAACGTCATTCATGACGCAAGATGAAATCATGGCATTGGTTAACGAATGGGTTGCCGCTATCATGAAGAAGACAGTTGATGTTGATTTGGATACGGCTCAAATTCCAGTGTTGGATTACGCTGATTCAATCAAGCGTTTCGGAACTGACAAGCCTGATATGCGTTTCGGCATGGAATTGCAAGATTTGTCAGAATTGATGGCTGATTCAGAATTTGGTGTCTTTGCTAACGCGGTTAAGAACGGTGGCCAAGTAAAGGCAATCGTTGTACCTGGTGGTGCTGATCACTACTCACGTAAGGACATTGATAAGATGGCCCAATACATCGAGCGCTTCGGTGCCAAGGGATTGGCTTGGTTGAAGGTGACTGATGAAGGTATCACTGGACCAATTGCTAAGTTCTTGACGACGAAGGGTGACGACTTGTTGGCCCAAACTGAAGCTAAGGCCGGCGACTTGATTTTGTTCGCGGCTGATTCAGAAGGCGTTGTTTCAGCAACGTTGGATGCTTTGCGTCGTATGACGGCTAAGGAAATGGACTTGATTGACAACAGCAAGTGGGCCTTCGCTTGGGTTGTTAACTGGCCATTGTTTGAGTACCAAGCTGAAGAAGATCGTTGGATTGCGGCACACCACCCATTCACAATGCCAAACGAAGAAGATTTGCCATTGTTGGAGACGACGGAAGGTGCTCACCAAGCGCACGCTCAATCATACGACCTTGTGTTGAACGGATACGAGTTGGGCTCAGGTTCAATCCGTATTCACCGTATGGACATCCAAGAGAAGATGTTGTCAGCACTTGGCTTCACTAAGGAAGCAGCCCACGACGCATTCGGCTTCTTGCTTGAAGGTATGGAATACGGCTTCCCTCCAATGGGTGGAATCGCCCTAGGATTGGATCGTTTGGCTATGTTGTTGGCTGGACGTGACAACATCCGTGAAGTGATTGCGTTCCCTAAGAACTCAAAGGCTACTGAGCCAATGACAGAAGCACCAACACCAGTTGCCAAGGCACAAATCGTTGATGACTTGGGATTGACGGCGCCTGTATACGCCGACATTGAAGCACCAAACATGTCAGAAGAATAATTGTTTTTAATTGAGCGAGTTTGCAGTTTTCTGTAAGCTCGCTCTTTTTTGGTTTGTCAATCGATTTTCCTATTAATAGTAAGTTGTTTTGTTGCAAAAATAGCACAGCTGAATTTGTCGCATTTCACATTTTGTTCATAAATCCTCCTTATACTTTTTGTTAGTGATAAAGATAAGTAAGTATCTTTTGTTAGAGAATTTGGATTAAAGAAATTTGGGGAATTGTGACATGTTGAATTGGCGTAAATTAGCATTATCTTCAGCTGTTGTTCTAGGGATGATGACTGTGGCAGGGACTGCCTACGGTTCTGATGATGTTTATTTGACTGATAATAGTCACACGGCATCAACCACTTTGGACAACGCGACTAAGGTGACATGGAACTCACCGTTGTACACGACAGATATGGATGCTTTGAATGCAAAGCTCGGGGATGCCGATGTTCGCACTGAGATTATTCGTGAAGCGGGCTTCATGATTAATGGGCAGAAGGCCATGGATTGGCACCCAGGAAGTATTTCAGTTAACGGACAACAATTTGATGGCTACTTAACTTTCAAGAGTAGCCGCTTACTTAGCGTCGGATCGACTGCGCGAATCTTCGTTAAGTTTAACAGTGTCTATGACATTCAATTCCAAGTGTTGTATCAAGTGAGCGCAAACGGCGATCAATCAGAATCTTGGTATGGTGCGCAAGGAATGTACGTGGGTATTCAACAAGGTGAGCGACCAGCTACGCCTGAGGACCCGGAGGCACCTAAGCCAGAAGATCCAGAAACTGGTTGGACGACGGGACCTATTGATGCACCTAATTTTTCTGATTGGACGACATTGCCAAGTGTGCCATTGCAAACGCCTGACACTGGGGATGTAACCATCGACGGAAACACAGTAGGCGGCAAGGGTGACACGGGTGATATCAACATTGACGGGAATACTATTGGTGGTAAGCCAGACCAAGGTGACCAAACGATTGATGGAAACACAGTTGGTGGTAAGGGTGATACTGGTGATATCAACATTGATGGTAATACTGAAGGTGGCAAGGCAGATACGGGGGATATTTCGGCGCCAAGTACACCAGACACTGGCGACATCCTAGCACCAAGCACTCCAGACCAAGGTGACCAAACGATCAATGGTGACACGGAAGGCGGTAAGGGTGACACCGGTGACATCAACATTGATGGTAATACTGAAGGCGGTAAGGGCGATACTGGAAACATTTCAGCGCCAAGTACACCAGACACTGGCGACATTCTAGCGCCAAGCACACCAGACCAAGGTGATCAAACGATCAATGGTGATACTGAAGGAAGCAAGGGTGACACCGGCGATATTAACATTGATGGTAATACCGAGGGTGGTAAGGCCGACACTGGTGACATCTCGGCACCAAGCAATCCGGACACTGGCGACATCCTAGCGCCAAGCACGCCAGACCAAGGTGACCAAACAATCAACGGTGATACTGAAGGAAGCAAGGGCGATACTGGAAATATTTCAGCGCCAAGCACGCCAGATACCGGGGATATCCTAGCACCTACTGAGCCAGGTTATGGGGCTGTTCCAGCACCAAGCACACCTGATCACGGTCAACAAACGATTGATGGGAACACTGAAGGTGGTAAGCCAGATACAGGCGATATCGCAGCGCCAGTTGTATCAGGTGAAGGTGATACAAACGTCACGAATCCAGATACACCGGTCGTTGATGATCAAAACAATACAAATGATTCAAATGAAGTAAATACTTCGGATGATTCAAGTGCGTCAGCAGTTGTCACGCCTGGTGGGTCACAAACCGGCTTCGTGACTAACGAAACACCAGGATTGGTTTCAGCGGGTGCGAATACAACGGCACGTACAGCGGTATTTGGTGATGATGCACCCACGTTCATCGGTGGCTATGCGACATCAAGTCAACCAACGCTTAGCCAATCAGCATCAAACAGCAACCAAGCACGTCTTGCAAGTTCAAGTGCTGGGCGTGATTTGATTCACGACATGATTGTTTCTGAGGATGCCAAGCGTTCTAATGCATTGAAGTTGGAACAAGCCGGCGTTGGATCTGAATGGTTCACGATGGTAGCGGGAGCAATCCTTGGCTTCTTGTTCGCATTCTTCCGTCGTCGACGTGAAGAGCGTGACGAAGAAAACGAAACACGATAATTAAAGCATGACGAAAACTTACGGGCGTTGGTCCGTAAGTTTTTTATTTTTATGGGCGTTTTCGTGCTAAAATCATAAAGTACAAATTGAAAGAAGCGAGAAAATGGACCAGATAGAACAGTATTTTAATCGACACCAGTACTCAAGTCGCATCGGTAGTGCGATGGTATACGCAGTTGCTTCAGCGATTGCGTTGAACTTTTTTTGGACACCCGGACACATTTATTCTTCTGGATTTACAGGACTAGCCCAGTTGCTGAACACATTGCTGGAACGCTTTGTGGGATGGCATGTGCCAGTTGGTGTCTTGCTGGTGCTGATTAACGTGCCACTAATGATTACCGCCTACCGTGCGATTGGTAAGCGATTTGCGATGTTTACGGCGTTGGCTTTGTTGCTGGCCGCAATTGCGATGCGTTTGGTTTCGCAACCGGAGCAATTATGGACGCACGATCCACTTGTCATGGCCATCTTTGGTGGTGCTGTCAACGGATTTGGAACCGGGTTGGCTCTACGTAACGGGCTCTCAACTGGTGGGTTGGATATTATTGGGATTCTGGTTCGTCGCAAGACTGGCATGAAGATGGGAGCGGTAAACTTAACGTTTAACTTCTTCATCTTGTTGGCCTCAGGATTCTTGTTTGGTCCACAATATGCGTTGTATACCGGTATTGGTCTGGTTATCAACGCCCGCGTCATTGATTTGGTTTATACACGTCAACAAAAGATGCAAGTGATGATTGTGACAGAAAAGCCTGATTTGGTTATTGAAGCCATTCAGCGTGATATCCGTCGTGGCATTACGATTGTGCACCACGCTGAGGGTGGGTATAACCACCACCACAAGGAAGTCTTGTTCACCGTTATTTCAATGTATGAACAATATGACCTGCGTGATGCGATTTACGAGGTTGATCCACAAGCTTGGGCATCACTCTGGCGTATCGATCGCACGTTCGGTCGTTTCTACGAGCCAAAGTTGTAAGCTAACGGTTTGTTAGGTACAAAAAGCTTAGGGACAAACATTTTAGGTGTGACTAGGTGAAGAGTGATAACAAATCGTCAGCAGTTTTGTATAAAGCGTTGACAACAGGTTCAATTCTGGTAAACTATTAAAGAACAAAAGTGTGCGACATATATAAAAGTTGGAAACTTCACACGGGAAGGGAGGGTAAACATTATGGCAAAGACTGTTGTTCGTAAGAATGAGTCTCTTGATGATGCTCTCCGTCGCTTCAAGCGTGGTGTATCAAAGGATGGTACCTTGCAAGAGTACCGTAAGCGTGAGTTCTACATCAAGCCATCAGTACAACGTAAGTTGAAGGCTGAGGCCGCTCGTAAGCGCAAGAACAAGAAGAGCCGTTAATTCGACTCTTGCCGGGCTACCTGCTGGTGGTCCGGTTTTGTTTTATATTCAAGTAATTAAAGGAGATTATGATTATGAGTTTGTTGGAACAACTGACTAACGACATGAAGGAAGCAATGAAGGCTAAGGACAAGGTTACTTTGGGCGTTGTTCGTATGGTAAAGTCTTCAGTTTCTAACGAGCAAATCAAGTTGGGTCACGACTTGACTGCTGATGAAGAATTGGCTGTTTTGTCACGTGAGATGAAGCAACGTGTCGAAGAGTTGGAATCATACAAGGATGCTGATCGTGAAGATTTGGCAGAAGAAATCCAAGGTCAAATCGACGTTTTGAAGCGTTACATGCCTGAGCAAATGTCTGAAGAAGAAGTCGTTGCCGTTGTTAAGGAAACGATTGCTGAAGTCGGTGCATCATCAAAGGCTGATTTGGGTAAGGTAATGGGCGCTTTGATGCCTAAGGTTAAGGGTAAGGCTGACGGTAAGTTGGTTAACCAAACTGTTCAATCATTGTTGGGCTAATTAAGGTCGAACTATGATACGGGGGATACCCCCGATACATATATATTTGCGGTATAATAGTAACCGTAAGAGAATAATTCGAATTAGAGGGATTACATTTTTGGCAGCACAAGTTGAAAAAGTTTATCGTTTTGAAAATGCTGAGCAAGAAATTGGTTTGGTCGGCGCACAAGACAGTAATTTGAAGTTAATTGAAGAAGGCATGCAGGTTGCATTGTCTGTGTTTGGGGACCAACTAACGATTAAGGGTGAAGCTGAAGCAGTAGATGCTGCTGAAGCGATTGTCGCTGAATTGGCCGCTCTAATTAAAAAAGGTGTGAAGTTGAACGCAACTGATATCGTGTCAGCGATGAAGATGTCAGAACGCGGTACGTTGGAATACTTTGGCGACATGTACACGGAAACGTTGATTCGTGATGCTAAGGGACACCCAGTTCGTGTTAAGAACTACGGTCAACGACGCTATATCCAAGCCATTCGCAATAATGATATTACGTTTGGTATCGGACCAGCTGGTACTGGAAAGACGTATTTGGCTGTTGTTATGGCCGTGGCTGCTTTGAAGCGCGGCGATGTGGAGAAGATTATCATTACGCGTCCGGCTGTTGAAGCTGGTGAAAGTCTTGGTTTCTTGCCGGGTGATTTGAAGGAAAAGGTTGATCCTTACCTACGACCAATTTATGATGCGTTGCATGCTATTCTAGGTGCTGAGCACACGGAGCGTTTGATGGATCGTGGTACGATTGAGATTGCACCATTGGCCTACATGCGTGGTCGTACGTTGGATAATGCCTTTATCATCTTGGATGAAGCACAAAATACAACACCGCAACAAATGAAGATGTTCCTAACCCGTTTGGGATTTGGATCACACATGGTGGTTAACGGTGATGTGTCACAAATTGATTTGCCAAGTAAGGTGCGTTCAGGCTTGATTCAAGCCCGTCGTGTGTTGGTAAATGTGTCACATATCGAATTTATTGAGTTCGCGGCAGATGACGTTGTGCGTCACCCAGTTGTCGGAGCGATTATTAATGCATACGACGCCTTTGATGCAGCGCAAGAAAAGGCAAAAGAAGCAAAAAAGAAGAAGGATTAAGATTATGGATTTGGCGATCATTGACCAATCAAAGCCTGGCGTTCCCGCTGAGCAAATTGAACTCGTTGAAAAGGTTTTGAACTATGCTGGTGAGTATATGAAGTTGCCAGCTGATACTGAAATGTCAGTAACGTTCGTAAACAATGATGAAATTCAACGTTACAACCGCGAATACCGTGGGTTGGATAAGCCAACGGATGTCATTTCATTTGCCATTGAAGAAGATGGTGATGATTTGCCATTGATGATGGATGAAGAGATGGCCGAAGATTTGGCTAAGAACATTGGTGACATTATCGTTTCTGTCGATAAGATTGGTGAGCAAGCGGAATACTTGGAACACTCATATGAGCGTGAACTAGGATTCTTGGTTGTGCACGGCTTCTTGCACTTGAATGGTTATGACCACATGCGCAGTGATGAAGACGAAAAGATTATGTTTGATTTGCAACGTGAGATTTTAGATAGTTATGGACTTACACGATAAGAAAAAGGCTACTACACAAGAGCCACAAATTGAGAAAAATACGCACTTCCTCCAAGCCCTTGGACATGCCTTAGAAGGTATTGGTCAACTTTTGGTTCGTGAACGAAACATGCGTTTTCATATTGTTGCGGCGATTGTAGTCTTACTTGTCGGCATCTATGTTAAACTAGGACGTTCAGATTGGTTGTGGATTTCAGTTGCCGTCTTTACGGTTATCATGGCTGAGTTCGTGAATACCATGGTCGAAGCAATTGTTGATTTGATTGTGGGTGAACAATATCACCCGTTGGCTAAGGTGGCAAAGGACGTGGCGTCTGGTGCCGTTTTGGCGGCGGTGGCATTTGCCGTTGTGATTGGTGTTTTGATTTTCCAACCATACATCTTGCCAAATTTGCAGATGATTATTAAATAAGTTAGTTGTACGCGCGATGCGTGGATTATAGAAAGAATAGAGAATAATATACATGAGTGAACAAGGATTTAAGTCAGGTTTCGTTGCCCTAGTTGGTCGTCCAAACGTTGGTAAGTCAACGCTTTTGAACAAGATGATTGGTGAAAAGATTGCCATCATGTCACCAAAGGCACAAACGACACGTAACAAGATCCAAGGAATTTACACGACTGATGAAGGCCAAATTGTGTTCATGGACACACCAGGAATTCACAAGCCACACAATTCATTGGGTGACTTCATGGTGAAGACGGCGATGTCAGCTTTGCGTGAAGCTGATATGGTTTGGTTCTTGGTTAACGCCGACGAGCCACGTGGTGCCGGTGATGACTTCATCATCAACCGTTTGAAGGACACAAACACACCAGTTTACTTGATCATCAACAAGATTGATTTGGTGAACCCATCAGACTTGTTGGCTATCATTGCTGATTACAGCCAACAAATGGAATTCGCGGAAATCTTCCCAATTTCAGCTTTGAAGGGTGATGGTGTGCCAGAGTTGTTGGACTTCGCCATGGACAAGATGGAAGAAGGACCACAATACTACCCAGCTGACCAAATTACGGACCACCCAGAGCGTTTCATCATGAGTGAGTTGATTCGTGAGAAGGTGCTACAATTGACACGTCAAGAAGTGCCACACTCAGTTGCCGTTGTGATTGATAAGATCGAACGTCAAGATGAGAACCACTTGCACGTGCAAGCCACGATTGTTGTTGAACGTCCAACGCAAAAGAACATCGTTATCGGTAAGCAAGGTGCGATGATCAAGGAAATTGGTGTTCGTGCCCGTAAGGATATCGAACGCTTGCTTGGAGACAAGATTTTCTTGGAGACGTGGGTTAAGGTTGAAGAACGTTGGCGTGATAAGCCACAAGCCTTGCAAACGTATGGTTACAAGGAAGATTCAGATATTTAATGATGTGAGAAGGAGACTAATTAGTCTCTTTTTTATTAGGAGGCGGCATGGCGGAAGTATTTGAAGCGATTGTCATGTATCAACGTGACCACAAAGAAAAAGATTTGATGGTTAAAATGCTGACTAAAACAGCCGGCAAGCGGATGTTTTATATCAAAAATGGTAAGTCAAAGCGTTACCAGTTTGCTGCTGATGTCCAACCGATGACGATTGCAACCTTCGAAGGAACGTTGAACCAAACCGGGCTAAGTTTCATTAATTCAGTTAAAGAAAGTCATCATTCTCGTGAGTTGATGATGGATGTTGAGAAGAATGCTTACATGACATACATCCTTGGCTTGATTGACGCTGCTTTCGTCGACAATCAGCCGATTGAAAAGTGGTTTAATTGGGCAAAGTTGGCGCTTGAAAAGCTGGAGGAAGGTCTCGACCCACAAGGCTTGGCGAACTACTTTGAAGTCCAATTATTGCCAGCATTTGGTCTAAATCCGACTTGGGGTGAATGCGCGGTTTGTGGTCGTCGTGATTTGCCACTCGATTTTTCTGAAAAGTTAAATGGCACCATTTGCCAGATACACTGGGACCAAGATGAAAATCGCATGAACGCCAATCCGCGCTCGGTTCGAATTTTGTCACAACTGGCGAAGGTGGATTTGAAGCAACTGGGCACGTTGAGTCTGAAGGATGAAACAAAGCAAGATATGGCGCGTGTGATGGATAAGCTGTATGACGATCAGGTTGGTGTACATTTGCGTGCAAAATCATTTATTCAACAGTTATCAGGCTGGCAAGCACGGCTAGCGACTCGCAATAATTCTGAGGGCCGAAATGAGACTTCTACGGACTAATCACTTATAATAAATGTGTAGAAGAAAACGTTTTCAGACAGGAGATGATTCTATGGACATTAATTTGGATGATTTGAAGGACAAGGCAGCTGACGCACTAGAAGGGGCTGACTTGAACGAATTGAAGGATAAGGCCGGCGAGTTGCTTGGCGACAAGGCTGACATGCTTGATAACGTTGATTTAGATGACGTTAAGGACAAGCTATCAGGATTGCTTGGAAAAGATTGAATAAACACCTAATGGACGGCATGCTCGAGTGAGTGTGCCGTCTTTTTTCGCATCTCAACCACCAACTAGTTACAGTCCTGTGACATTGTGCACAAACGATTAGTTAATGTGGTAATCTATTGCTTAGTGTTTTAGTTTTAGGGAGTAGTAGAAAGATGCAGAATTTGAAGCGAGCTTTGCGTGAAGCAACGTCGCCAGCAAACATCAAACGTGACTTAGCGTTGATGAATCGATTCCAACGCGTGTACATGGTTGTGATTATGGCCGTCACGGTTTGGGCGTTTGTTTATACAGGCGACTATTCATCATCCGGTTGGACAAGTTTGATTACTGGCCTTGTGTTGGCGTTTTATTTGATTATGTTGGCTAGTGGCCGTTTGACGAATTTCTTCTGGGGTTTGTTGACGAATGGTATTTGGCTGTTGATGTCAATTCATAATCACTTGGTTGGTGATATCTTGAACCAAGGATTCTTCTTCGTGATGCAATTTGTGGGGATGGCGGCTTGGTACAAGCAACTGTCACAACAGGCCGATAACAGCTAAATTCAAGCTAAGCGCATTGGTCCGAAGATGATGGGCTGCCTGGTCGCAGGGGCAGTCGTCGTCTACGGCATTGTCTTGACGGTTGCGAAGACGGCCCACGGTAATCAAGTTTACCTGGACTCATCACAACTACCACTAGGTATGTTGGCCCAAATTTTGGCAACGTACGGTTACCTATCACAATGGATTGTGTGGTTGTTCGTTGACGCTGTGGGCTTGTTGCTCTGGTGGAATCAAATCCAAGCAGGTGGCTCAGGTGCATTGGGGATGTTTGTCCTCATGATTGTGAAAACATTCAATGCTTTCTACGGGATGTACTTGTGGTCTAAGACGACCGAATATAAAGATTAATTATGATAGACTGGCAACATTTTGTTGTCAGTCTTTTTTTGATTTAGTCGGTGTCTGTTCACAATGAATCGCTATCCTTGAGTAAAATCGGGGACAATGTGGGGAAGACGATGACAGAAAAATTTGATTTGAAGAAAGCTGAACAGGCGAAGTTGCAGTTAAGCGATCGTTACTACGCAAAGCCGACGATCAATCGACTGAACGGATTGATTGACGCTGTTTTGGCAATTGTAGCGACTATCATGGTGTTGGCATTGAAGTTGCCAATTAAAGGGGCACACGATTGGACGACAATCCAACCTGTTTTGATTGGGATTGCGATATTTGTGGTGAGTTTCATTGTGGTGGTGAATCAATACGTGACGAACATGCGTATGTTCAATTTGATTCACAAAATTAATCCGGTGGGGATGCTATTGGTATTTAGTTGGCTGGCAGTATTAGCGCTTTTGCCATTTTTTACCCGCTGGATGTTTGAAGACTGGCATAATCGGTATGCAGTGTTGGGGTACGGGATTATTTATGTTTTAGCTAGCGTGTTACAACAGGCGTTACTACTCAATTTGGTGAAGACGAATTTCAATCCTGATGAGATGACGGAGGCGGGCAATAATTCATTAGCGCAGTTATATCATTTCGCATTTAATACTCAGGCGCGACTAACGGGAATTAGTGCAATAGTTCTGTTAATCGTGGCGACTATCTGGCCAACGTGGGGATTCTGGTTGTTTATCTTGGTGCCAATTGTTAGTTTCGTCCAAACGCTGTTTGAAGGTGAATTGAAGGATCGCATTAATGATCAAGCCGCGCGTTGGCGACCAGAAGAACAAGCGCGTGTGCAAGATATGTTAAATGCGGATGATGAATCAATCAGTGAGAAATCGATGGATATGCAAGAAAAAGTGTTGCAACGTCTATTCTGGCGTCGCTTGTCACCAGAAAAGCGCGCTGACGCACAAAAACGATTTGATGATTGGCGTGAGGAACAACGCCGTGAGCAAGCTGAGGAACAAGCACAAGAAGCGACTGAGCAAGCCCGTGAGCGTGCTCGAAAAGAAGCACATCGTCGTTCTTAATTAATCAGTCATGCGCGTTGACTTTTAAACGCTGAGTGATAAACTTATTACATGTAATAAGCGATGAAAGCAGAAGAATTGCGTGAACTCAGTCCAGCAAGTCACCGGTGATGTGAGGGTGATCTGAAAACGCGCAAGGGGCACTGCCGGAGCACAATTTAATCCAATGAAGCTGCTAGGAGTTTTCCTAGAAGTAGGGTGGAACCGCGAATTATCGTCCCTACATCAATCATTTTTAAAGGTGATTGGTGTAGGGCTTTTTATTTGCTCGAAGCCAACCACGAGAAAGGAATTTGTCAACATGAGTGCAAAAATGAGTGTGCAAGACATTATTTTGACGTTGCAAAAGTTCTGGGCTGATCAAGGCGCAATGCTAATGGAAGCCTACGATACAGAAAAGGGTGCTGGTACGATGAGCCCTTACACGTTCCTACGTGCCAATGGTCCTGAGCCATGGAACGCAGCTTACGTAGAGCCATCACGTCGTCCAGCCGATGGACGTTACGGGGATAACCCAAACCGTTTGTACCAACACCACCAATTCCAAGTGGTTATGAAGCCATCACCTGACAACATCCAAGAGTTGTACTTGGATTCTTTGAAGGCCTTGGGTATTGATCCTTTGGAACACGATATCCGTTTCGTTGAAGATAACTGGGAGAACCCTTCAATGGGTGCCGCTGGTATCGGTTGGGAAATCTGGTTGGATGGTATGGAAGTGACGCAATTTACGTACTTCCAACAAGTCGGTGGAATCCAAGTTGATGCCGTAACATCAGAAATCACGTATGGTTTGGAGCGTCTGGCTTCGTACATCCAAGACGTGCCAACAGTTTACGATTTGGAATGGGGTAACGGTGTTTTGTACGGTGACATCTTCAAGGAGCCTGAGTACGAACACTCAGTTTACTCATTCGAAGAGTCAGACCAAGAGATGTTGTTGCGTCACTTTAACGAGTACGAAGCTGAAGCCAAGAAGGCCTTGGAAAAGGGCTTGGTTCACCCAGCTTACGACTACATTTTGAAGTCATCACACACGTTTAACTTGTTGGACGCGCGTGGAACGGTTTCAGTTACTGAGCGTGCAAAGTACCTTTCACGTATCCGTAACATGGCCCGTTCAGTTGCGCGTGCCTTCATTGATGAGCGTAAGAAGCTTGGTTTCCCATTGTTGAAGGACGAAGCTTTGCGTGCGAAGTACTTGCCTGCAGATGAGGAGGAGAACTAAGATGGCTAACTTTTTGCTAGAAATTGGTTTGGCAGAAGTTCCTGCCCACTTGGTTACGCCCGCAATTAACCAATTGGTTGAGCGTGCCGAAAACTTTATGAAGGATGAGCGTTTGGCTTACGAGTCAATCAAGCCATTCTCAACGCCACGTCGTTTGGCAGTTTTGATTTCAGGTGTGGCTGAAAAGGCTGAAGACTTTACTGAAGAAGTAAAGGGACCTGCTAAGAAGGCTGCTTTGGACGCTGAAGGTAACTACTCAAAGGCTGCCCAAGGATTCGTACGTGGTCAAGGTATGACGACGGACGACATCACGTTCAAGGAATTTAACGGTAACGAATACGTTTACGTAACGAAGTTTGAAGCTGGTCAACCAGCTGCTGCTGTTTTGGCAGGCTTCAAGTCAGTTGTTGAGGCAATGACGTTCTCAACGACGATGAAGTGGGGCCGTCACACGTTCGAATACGTTCGTCCAATTCGTTGGATGGTTGCGTTGTTGGATGATCAAGTTGTACCATTCGATATTTTGGGTGTTGCAACGGGTCGTTCATCACGTGGACACCGCTTCTTGGGTCACGATGTTGAAATCGCATCTGCTGACAAGTACGAAGAAGCTTTGACGTCTGTTTTCGTGCAAGCTGATGCTGAAGCACGTAAGGAAAACATCCGTGCACAAGTGCGCCAAATTGCAGCCGACAACAACTGGCAAGTGGTTGTTGACGATGATTTGCTTGAAGAAGTTAACAACATCGTTGAATACCCAACGGCCTTTGCTGGTGGCTTCGACGAAGGTTACTTGGAAGTTCCTGACGAAGTATTGATTACGTCAATGAAGGAGCACCAACGTTTCTTCCACGTGGTTGATGCTAATGGTGCTTTGTTGCCACACTTCATCTCAGTTCGTAACGGAAACGCTGAACACATCGACAACGTGATTGCCGGTAACGAGAAGGTGTTGGTTGCCCGTTTGGAAGACGCTAAGTTCTTCTACCACGAGGACCAAAAGCACGGCATCGACTTCTACAACAACAAGTTGGAAGTTGTTTCGTTCCACGCTAAGTTGGGATCAGTTGCCGCACACACGCGTCGTGCCAAGGCATTGGCTGCTATCATTGCTGGTCGCTTGAACTTCTCAGCTGACCAACAAACGAAGTTGGCCCGTGCAGGTGAGATCTACAAGTTCGACTTGATGACTGGTATGGTTGGTGAGTTCGACGAATTGCAAGGTATCATGGGTGAGAAGTACGCCAACTTGTTTGGTGAAGACGCCGCTGTGGCCCAAGCAATCCGTGAACACTACATGCCAATCTCAGCTGATGGTGAATTGCCAGCGTCAGATTTGGGTAAGGTTTTGGCTTTGGCTGACAAGTTGGATAGCTTGTTGTCATTCTTCGCTGGTGGCATGGTACCATCAGGTTCAAACGACCCATATGCTTTGCGTCGTGCTGCTTCAGGTGTTGTAAACATCTTGGCCGACAACAAGTGGGAGTTGGATATTGACGGTATCTTGTCAGACTTGATCGATGACATCAACGCCGATGCTGCTAAGTTTGGTTTGCCAGAAGATGTTATGGCTGAGTTGCAAAACAATGTGGCTGCCGTTGTGAACTTCTTGACGGACCGTGTTGTGAAGGCGTTGCAAGATGATGGTGTTCGTCGTGACATCATCAACGCGGTAACGAAGAATGACTTTGCTGATACGACTCAAATGTTCGAATCAGCACAAGTTTTGGCAGCTCACGTGGCTGACGATAACTTCCGTGAAGGTGTTGAAGCTTTGACGCGTGTCATGCGCTTGACGACAAAGAACGCTACTGACGCTGTTGTTGATGTGACGTTGTTCGAGAACGATGCTGAAAAGGCTTTGTTCGAAGCTGTTTCACCAGTTGCTGAAGATTCAGAAACGGATGCCAAGTTGGTTGCTTTGTTGAACTTGCAACCCGCAGTTGCAGCTTACTTCGATGAGACGATGGTCATGGTCGAAGACGAAGCTGTTAAGAACAACCGTTTGGCTACGTTGCACGCTGTTGCTAACGAAGCGACTAAGGTAGCTAACTTCCTAGAATTGGATGTTAAGTCAAACTAATCATTAATTAATATGAAGGCCAGGCAATTTTTGCCTGGCCTTTTTTGTGTCTCAAGCACCATTCGAAAATTGTTCACAACGCCGTGATAACCTGGGTTTGATGAAGATGACAGGAGGAAATATCATGATAAGTTTTAAACAGGTTTGGCACGCAAAATGGCCAATGATTGTGGGACTGTTTTTGTTTGTATGGGCGATTGAATCGTTCAGTTATTTTGTTGTGGCAACTTGGGCTGGTGGCGTGCATGGCGGTGTCGCTTCAGCGGTTAATTTGTAGTTGGGCATTGATCGCGTGATACCATGGTTTACGCCGATTTTTGCACTGTATATGCCGTTGCCGTTTATTTGGATTATTTTATGGCCGGTCATGGCTTGGTTTGCTGGCCGGGAGCGTTTGTTTTGGCAATACTTCACGGTAAGTTCGCTGGTTTACGTGATTTCGACAGTGATTTACGCTGTTATGCCAACAGTGACGATTCCACATGACTTTTTGGTGGGCCCGATTCAAGTTTTGTCCAAGGGCACTGCATTCTATAGTCAGATTGCGGTGCTAGATTCGTCATCTGTGAACGTGTTCGGATCATTCCCCAGTTATCACAATGCTTGGGCGGCTTTAGCGGTGTTCTTCGGTGTTGTTGCGCTTCGTGAGCACCGTTCTGTCCTTGGTGTTATCTGTGTTGTCTTCGGCTTGTTAATTACGTTAAGTACGTTCTTGTTGCACCAGCACGCGGTTTTGGATGCGGTCTTTACATACGCTTTAGTTGGATTGTGCTGGTGGTTAGATGCAAAATTGGGATGGTCAAAAAAGTTGTTGCAGGGCAAGAGTTAGCAAGATTTAGAAATTGAAAACATTTTAGGCGGTCACGCATTTTTCTGTGTGATCGCTTTTTTGTCGTTCAGTTAAATTAAAAAACAGACGATTATGTTAGGTGTTTTTGTACTACTTTAACGGAATTTTCAAATTGAACTGTTTTATATATCTTTCAACAAATTTATAAACCCTGATTTATAGGCGTTTGTGGCATTCGCCCTTTCATTAAACATAAAAAATATATTCTTTCATATGCTTAAAACATTATGAGTGAAAACTAATAATCAAAAATACAATGACCTTACACATTGATAGATCAAGTCGCCTGTTGGGGTGATTTTGATTGCAAAGTTTCGAATAGTGGGAAGGGTTTTGAGTTATGATGAAGAAGAATGTCCAAAGCAAGGGTCATTTTAAGATGTATAAGGCTGGCAAGAAGTGGGTAAGCTACGGTTTGTCAGTTATGGGTGTAGCGTTGGTTGTTGGGACACCGGTTATGTCTGCAACGCTACAATTAACGACGCCAGAAACGGTTTCTGCAGCTTCTGTGCAAGAAACTGATTTTACCAAGGTACCAGCCAGCGTTTTGACGGCAGCAAGCACAGAAGCTGATGTTGATTTGTCAAACAACGGTGAGTTTTCAGCTTGGTTAGCGGATGTCGTTAAGAACTGGGACAACTGGTCAGATCAACAAGCAGCCCGTAACGCACTTGCTGATTTGGGACGTGCTTTTGCGCAAAACAAGAACTTGAAGTCAGTTGATTTGAGTGGAACGTTTGCTGCTGCCAATGCGGCTGATAAGCACAATGGTCACGACGCGGCGCAGTTGTTCTGGGAAATGCAACTTTCTAACGTCAAGACGGCATCTTTTGAAACGCTTGACTTGTCAAACAACAACTTCACGCCTGAGCTAACAAACACGGTATATGCAGCAAATGGTATTAACACGACAGTAAAGCACTTGTTGTTTGGAAACAGCAGTGCTGAATTGATTGCAACCATTCATGCAAATGGAAACAATAACTATGCGGCCGATGGTCACCACGGATTCGGTGGTAAGTTTATTCAAGCTGATGTGTCAGATACAGAGATGGTTCCAAATGATCCTCAATATTTGACGTCAGAGGCGGTAGTACCAAATGACCCACAATATTTGACGTCAGAGGCGGTAGTACCAAATGATCCACAATACTTGACGTCATCAGCGGTGGTTCCAAATGATCCACAATACTTGACGTCAGAGGCAGTAGTACCAAATGATCCACAATACTTGACGTCATCAGCGGTAGTACCAAATGATCCACAATACTTGACGTCATCAGCAGTAGTACCAAATGACCCACAATACTTGACGTCATCAGCGGTAGTACCAAACGACCCAATCTTGACGTCATCAGCAGTAGTGCCAAATGAACCAATTTTGACGTCATCAGCGGTAGTACCAAACGACCCAATTTTGACATCATCAGCGGCAGTGCCAAATGAACCAATTTACAGTTCATCAGCGGTGGTACCAAACGATCCAATTTTGACGTCATCAGCAGTAGTGCCAAATGATCCAATTTTGACGTCATCAGCGGTAGTACCAAACGACCCAATCTTGACGTCATCAGCGGTAGTGCCAAATGATCCAATTTACAGTTCATCAGCAGTAGTACCAAATGATCCAATTGAAGCACCAGCCAATGGTGTTACAGATGATGATAAGAATCATGCTAAGGATGCTATGACAGATGAAGCTGCTAAGCAAAATGTTGCCGAGGATGCCACGGTTGTTTCAAGCATTGATGATATTGCACACGCAGAGACGCCAGCAGCTTTGCAACAAGCCGTTGATCGCGCTGCGGTAGCTATTTCAAATGCGGTGTCATTGCCAGAAACGGCTGCTAAGGGTGCCCAAGACAAGAGTGCCTTGTTGGTAGCTATGACGGTTATGGCTAGCCTTGTAACTTTTGCATTTGTACAAAAGCGCAAGTAATCTGTTAGTTTTCAAAGTTTAGTTTTCGAGAATAATGAACAGATTTCCCAAGTTTGTTCATTTGATGAATACGAAAATAAGACGAATAAAATAATATCGACATAAAAACCGTAATTGTTCAGTATGATTATTTGAATTGTGGTGTACAATGTTAAAAGAGGACTTATTTATATAGGTCCTCTTTGTTTTTTGTGGGATGCAACACAGGCCTCCGATATGTGGGATTGAAGAGGTTGCTTGTTAGGGTGAGAGAAATGTTAATGGGTTACGAAGTCGATTGGTTACTCGACAAAGCAGACAATGATGAAATTGCGTTAGCATCATTTATTGTCAACAATAATAGCGATAAAATATTTGTGACAGAGTTAGAAAACGAATTCGATTGGTCAGGATACAAAGTCCGTCGTACCGTCGAGTTGTTGGCACAACACTTGCTTAAGTTATACGGTGTTGATGAGGACGGCGAGAATGCAATTCAACTGACAGATCATAATCGCGTGGTGGTTGTCTCGAAATATCGGCATGTCAACCTAGATGATTTGAAGTACGAGTTATTATCACAGTCATTGAAGTGGCAGATGCTGGTTGATATGTTTAATGAACGAATGATTAACTATGAACGCTACGCGGCAGAAAAGTCTGTCTCTGTGGGGACGGTAGGTAATCATAAGAAAGAGTTGGAGCATCTGCTCTTGAAATATGGTGTGCACATCACGCCACAAAACACACTTGAAGGGGATACTGAATTATCGGTTCGACTGATATTCATTCAAATTTATGCCCGTTTCTATGGCGGACGTAAAATGCGATTCAACCATGCGTTGAGTATTACAGTTCAGGATTGCCACGTGCTGTTGAATAAGCTGATTTTTGAAGGTGAAGGGAAACTGTCTTCATCAGAGTGGCACTTTTTGAAAGTTTATTTGTTGGTATCACTTACCAGAGAACGCCATGGACACCGTGGTGGTGAAACCTTAACCAACTATATTTTGCGACCTTGGCAAGAACTTTCACAACGTACGCAACTAATCTTGACGCAGTTAGTCCAGAAGTTCAAAGAAATTAATCTTTTGGACGAAGAAGCGGATGTCTGGGCACAGGTTCAAGGATTTTATCTCGCGATGTACGTGGTCGGCCTAGGCGGACGGCTAGATTGGCAAAACGATTTAGCAGAACCTATCGTCCAAAATGTTAAGGATTTGTGGCAGGTGATGGTGCGGGTGTTTGATTCGCATATACAATCAACTATGCCGGAAGGAACCAAAGAGGCGCTGCCCCGAGATGTTTTGGCACCGTTGATTCTTGTCGAAGTTTACAAGGAACACAATGAGTTATTGCTCGATAATCCGGTAAGAATTGATAATGCAATTTTAATGGTGCCAACGACGGCACAAATTACGGACGAAATCATTTCTGAATGGCAACAGTCAATGGCAATTGATTTAGAAATGATGAAAAATCTTTTCTATGGGCCAATCTTCATGTTGTTATTTTCAAATGTTAGTTTGACGTTATTTTGGCCGCCAGTTAATGTCTTAATTGATATTCGTACGCGACCTAATCTTGAATTGATGTTGCGACGTCTAATTTCAGGATTCTTAAAGATTAACGTGCAGTTTGTAGATGATTTAAAGATCGCCGACATTGTCATTTCGGATGTCATTGGACCAACTGCTAATATGAACAATCGATTCAATTGGCAAGATTTACCAAGCACAAAACAAATTACACAGTTACAACGAAGTCTGATTGAGATGCAAAGATCAAAAATGGTGGATAAAACCGAAAAAACAGACTTATTCTAAGATGATGTATGCAATAGTGGTACGACCCATGCGGTTGGGCCACTATTTTGGTTTCATGGCAAAAACAACGGCAAAATTATTTTGTTTTTGAAAAAACGTTAAATTCTAAATAATAAATTTTCAATTACTATTATCCAGTGGAGGATAAGGGGTATGGTTGTTGATTTATGGATGTTAGATAAAAAAGAGCAAGAGAAGGTGACGCTGTTAACCGAACTTGCGAATTCTGATGAACTGATTTTGCCGGTTTCAGAATTGATGGAGCGCTTGGATTGGTCAAAGTATAAGGTGCTTGAGAATGCACGAGCACTGAATGGCGATATTCAAGTTGTGATGTCCACGACAGATGACACGTTGCTTGTTTCAGATGATTCAAAAACAATTTATTTGGATGATCGTTATTTGGGTAATGTAGATGGCATTATTAGCTACTACATTAAAAATTCAGTGTATTGGCAATTTACACTTGATGTATTGAACGAAACGATGAAGTCATATGAGCACTTCGCGTTGCAACATGCGATTTCTGCCGGGACGGTAAGTAATATCAAGCAAACTTTGAATGAACGTTTAGCCAAGTAAAAATTTGACGATTACGCCAAATTATCATTTCGAAGGGAACGAAATGTATTTGCGCTCAATGTTGTTCCATATCATGATGCGTTGGGATGTGGTGGCCCAAACGGACAAGGTCCGTGACATCGTGACACGTGAACCGATTTTCAAGGATTTCCGTATTAACTCAGCTGCGTTAACAAACGTTCGTTCATTGGTTATTCAGCAATTTTTGGCAATTTCATTAGTTCGTGCTCGACTTGGTCATTTTATTAACAGTGCCCCAGTGCGCGAAACGCTTGTTAATTATGATGAACTCGACGATCGTGCGCAGTGGCTGATTACAGAATGGCAAGTAATGCTTGAACGCCAAGGTATTAGCGTGACGAATGCTAAGGAAGAAAGCGTGCAGCTGCTCTATATTTTGTATTTGAACAACATTCGCATCGACACGGATTGGATGATGAATGTCACGAAGCGTGTGAAGAAGCGTTTGAATGACTTTATTTTCAAGGTGGAGAGCTTGTATTTTGAGTGCTTCAATACCGAACTAGAGGAAGAAGAATTAGCAAATCTACGTCGTCATTTATTTGCGACAATTATTCGTTCATTTGGTGACAGTGACGATTTGTTTATTCCGGAACGCTTTAGTTCGATTGATGTTGCAACGTTGTATCCGGTTGTACATGAATTTACAAACGCGGCCATGAAGATTTTCCGCGAAGATATGGGTGTAAAAAATCTTTCAGATAATTTCTTGTATGACAAATTGGTTGTGACGTTCTTGAATGATTTGGCATTTGATAAGATGTTCAAGCCGATCGTGGTGAACGTTAACATGCAGCAATATCCTAGCGCTAACCGCGTGTTACAGGAAATGATTAAGTCAGTTTCGCGTTATGAAATTGTCTTTACGGAAAATACGACTAAAAATGCTGACTTGGTCATTTCAAACTTCCAAGCCAACGTGGAACCGCAAAATAAGTTCGAGTGGACGGCGCTACCAACGAGTCGCCAATGGCACCAGTTCGAACAGCGCCTAGGTGAAATTAGTGTGTCAAAACTAAATAAGACGTCGATTTTGTAAGCTTCAAAAAGTTTTACAATTTTGAAAAAAGAGTGTGCTAGTGATTGCTATCGCTATGACATAATAATTATGCAACGCAATGTTGTGATGCTTTAGCAGCGTCGGGCTAGATTCTCAAGTGCTAGCAATGAGAACATGAACACTAGCCAAAACACAAACTAAAGTTATCTACTTCTCTCTTTATAAAAAAGTCTGAAAGACCCACTTTCTTTCTTTTATAAAACATCCGCCTTTACCCTAGGGCGGGTGTTTTTGTTTACCGGCGTGAAATGAACCTAATAAAAGTTAGTAATAGTATTACGATTAATATTCGGTTAGAATAGAGTTATAGTCATCGCGGACCAAATTGGTGGCCCGAGACGTATCTATTTATAAGAAAGTTGAGAAATACATGGAAGTTGGTATAGGTTATTGGATTGGTTTCTTCGCCTTTGTTTTGGTGATGTTGGCACTTGATTTGGGTGTCTTCCACAAAAACAATGAGGCACCAACCATGAAAGAATCATTGTTGTGGAGTGCCTTTTGGATTGGGCTTGCCTTCATTTTTGCAGGTGGTCTTTGGTTCTTCACTGGCGGTGATCATGCGCTTGATTTCGTGACGGCATACTTGCTTGAAAAGTCATTGAGTATTGATAACTTGTTTATCTTCATTTTGGTATTTGGTTTCTTCGGTATTGAATTGAAGTATCAACACCGTTTGCTGTTCTGGGGTGCCTTTGGTGCCCTAGTCATGCGTGTGATTTTCATTTTTGGTGGCGCAGCCTTGCTACACCATTTTGCGTGGTTGATGTACATCTTCGGCGCATTCTTGATTGTCACTGGTGTGAAGATGCTCTTCGAAAAGGAAGAAGCGCAAGATTTGAATGATAGTTTCATCATCAAGAGTTTGCGTAAGATTTTGCCATTGAAGGAAGATGTGGCAGAACCACATTTCCTGGTTAAGGAAAATGGTAAGCGTTATGCAACGCAATTCTTGTTGGTATTGTTGTTCATTGAAGCATCAGATTTGCTATTTGCCGTTGACTCAATTCCAGCTGTTTTGGCCGTTACGCAAGATACATTTATCGTCGTGACGTCAAACATCTTTGCGATTATGGGATTGCGTTCATTGTACTTTGCTTTGTCTGGTATTTTGCCAATGTTCCGTTACATCAAGTACGCATTGGCGGTCGTCTTGGCCTTTATTGGGGTGAAGATGGTCTTGAATGAATCAGCGAAGGCTTTCGATTGGCACTTCCACATCTCAAATGTGGTGTCATTGACCGTTATCGTTGGATTGTTAACACTATCAATTATTGCCTCAGTTATCGTCTCTCGTGTACAAGAGCGTCGTAAGTTTAAGGCTGAATAACAGTTGGAGGATCTACCTTTTCGGGTAGGTCCTTTTTTAATTCCACTATCGATTTTTGCGCGTATACTGACGATATTAAATTTGTAGGGGATAGAAAAATGACAAAGCAAATTATCGCAACAACTGATGCACCAGCTGCTATCGGACCATACTCACAAGCTGTTTTGACGAATGGGACGTTGTACGCTTCAGGACAAATTAGTTTGATTCCTAGCACAGGGGAATTTGCAGGGGAGACGACCTTGGAACAAGCAACGCAAGTCTTTAAGAACATTGATGGCTTGCTTGCTGCAGCTGACATGACGCGAGCAGATATTGTTAAAGTGAGTGTTTACCTTGCTGATATGGCTGATTTTGCACCTGTAAATGAGTTGTATGCCGATTACTTTAGTGAGGTTGCCGCATTCCCAGCTCGTTCAGCTGTAGCGGTGGCAACGTTGCCAAAGAACGCCCGCATTGAAATCGAAGTAATTGCGAATAAATAGGTAACGAAAGCGTATGTGTCTGTTGATACATACGCTTTTATGTTATAATGTAAGCGTTTACTGAAAAGATATTTAATGAATGAAAGCGAGATCAACCATGGCATTGGAAAAGATTTTATTTGGTACTTATACGCGACATGTTTCAAAGGGAATTTACGAAGCAGCATTGAACACGGAGACTGGTGAGTTGCAAGATGCCAAGTTGGTTGCTGAAGTTGGTTCACCAACATACCTTGCTTTGAGCAAGGCTAACAAGTTGTACGCGGTTGACAAGAACGGCGACCAAGGTGGTGTTGGTGTGTTCGACTTTGCCAATGACGAAGCAACGTTGACGCAAGAAGTTTTGGCAGAAGGTGCTTCACCAGCGTACGTGTCTGTTGATGAAGCCCGTCAATTGTTGTACTCAGGTAACTACCACAAGGGTACGTTGGAAGTCTTCGCGATTGCAGCCGATGGTTCTTTGACGTTGACTGACTCATTCCAATCAGAAGGATCAGGTCCACGTCCAGAACAAGGTTCATCACACGTTCACTGGAACAACTTGACGCCAGACAACCGTGTGGCAGTCGTTGATTTGGGTGCCGACAAGGTGTTGACGTTTGATGTGTCTGACGAAGGAAAGTTGACGTTGGTTGCAACGTTTGAAACAGAAGCTGGCTTCGGTCCACGTCACTTGCGCTTTAGCCCCGACGGTCAATACGCATACTTGTTGGGTGAATTGTCATCAAAGTTGTCAGTTTTGAAGTACAACGCTGACGGATCATTCACGTTGTTGCAAACTGTTTCAATGATTCCTGCAGATTGGACTGAGCACAACGGTGGTGCAGCTATCTACTTGTCAAACGACGGTAAGTTTGTGTACACGTCAAACCGTGGTCACAACTCAATTGCTGTCTTTGCGGTTAAGGACGGCGGCGCATCAGTTGAGCGCATCCAATGGATTTCAACTGAGGGTGACTTCCCACGTGATTTCGCTTTGAACCCAAGCAACGAGTTCTTGGTTGCAGCCAATCAAAACACAGATAACGTGACGGTTTACCGTCGCGATGCTGAGACTGGTGAATTGACGTTGTCACAAAAGGACTACGAAATTCCTGAATCAGTGCGTGTATTGTTCATCTAAGCTTGATACAATAAAGTCAGTTGCCAGCTGGTAACTGGCTTTTTATTTTTGGGGGATAGACTATATGAGCAACAACCAAAAACACCGGTCGATTTTGTATCGCTGGCTGTTAGATAATAAAATCATTTCAACGATGCTGGTTATTTTGCTGACGTTGGCCATTATTTATATGTTGAAGAAGGTTGATTTCATCTTTGCGCCAGTCGCTGGCTTGTTCGGCGCAGTGGGGGCACCGATTATTATCGCGGGTGTCTTTTACTACTTGCTAAATCCGATGGTTGATTGGGCCGAGCGCCGTTTTAAGTTGCATCGTGCCGTAACGATTACGATTCAATTCGTTGTCTTGGCGCTGTTAATTATTTGGGGATTGGCTGTATTCATTCCGTGGATTACGGATCAGGTTGCTGGATTGATTAAGCACTGGCCAGAATACTGGCGTAGCATTGTTAAGACTGTTGATAATTTGACGTCAGACAAGCGATTCATGTCGGTCAATAAGTGGTTTAACGAGACGAATAATGACTTGACGACCTGGCTCAAAAACTACTCAGCTGAGTATGCAAGCAAGGGAATCAAGGGGGTTTCTTCAGTTGTCGGGACAGTAACGACGGTTGTCATAACCTTGTTGACGTTCCCGTTCATGTTGTTCTACTTATTGAAGGATGGTCACCAAATGCCAGGCTACATGGCGAAGTTTTTGCCACCGCAGGCACGACCATCATTCCTTGAAACGATTGGTGAAATTAACAACCAAATTTCAAACTACATCCGTGGTCAATTGTCAGTTGCTTTTGCCGTTATGGTGATGTTCGCGATTGGCTATACCATCATTGGTTTGCCATATGGCTGGTTGATTGCGATTGTTGCTGGTGTGCTAAATTTGATTCCATTCTTAGGATCATTTTTGGCAATGGTGCCAGCAGTTGTCGTGGGACTATTCGTCTCACCAATGATGCTAGTTTCAGTACTAGTGGTCTTTATGATCGAACAGACGTTGGAAGGCCGACTCATTACGCCAAAGCTGCTCGGTAATTCGTTGCAGATTCACCCAGTAACAGTTTTGGTTATCTTGTTGTCAGCCGGAAATATTTTCGGTTTAGTGGGCGTTATTTTCGGAATTCCAGGGTATGCCATCCTAAAGGTTTTGTTGTACCGTTTGTATAAGTGGTGGCAAGAAAACTCAGGTCTATTTACGGAAGAAAACGAGTAAAGCATTTAATAAGGTTTGCTAAGTATAGCGTGGTCAGTTATCAGACCATGCTATACTTATTTTTGTATGCAATTAAACGCGTTGGGGGAGGGGAGCCTCCCCGGAATAGGAGATAATCATGAGCACGAATCACATCGTATTATTTGAGCCATTGATGCCAGCAAATACTGGAAACATTGCCCGTACTGCAACAGGAACTAACACGAAGCTTCACTTGATTGAACCTTTGGGATTCAAGTTGGACGACAAGCACGTTAAGCGCGCTGGATTGGACTACTGGGATACAGTTGATATTACAATTCACGAAAACTTGCCAGCCTTTATGGCCAGCTTGAAGGAGACGGACGAATTGTTCTTGATTTCAAAGTTCGCACCACGTGCTTATCACGAGGCTGATTACACAAACCCTGATCACGATTACTACTTCTTGTTTGGTAAGGAAACGACTGGTTTGCCAGAGCCATTCATGAAGCAACACCCTGAAAAGGCATTGCGTATCCCACAAAACGATGACCACATTCGTTCATTGAACTTGTCAAACACAGCCGCTATCGTTATCTACGAAACGTTGTGCCAACAAGGGTTCCCAAACCTAGATTTGGCTCACGAATACGACTACGATAAGTTGAAGTAAAAAATAAATGAGCGTTTATTCACTTAAGAAAGGAGATTAATATGGCGGCGACAGCAAAAAAGCGTCCGACTACCAAGCGTAAAACAACGCCGAAAAAGTCGACGTCTGCCAAAAAGAAAAAAGCAGCCCAACAGAATTGGTGGCTGGAACGTGGGCCACAACTTATTGGCCTATTTGCAACCATTATGACTGTGATTGCCATTGCCAAGGTTGGATTAGTTGGTAAGTTTTTGGCCAATATTATTCGCCTTGTAGTAGGTGGCTCTTATCAATTCCTGTTAGTGGTGCTTTTAATTCCACTACTCGTGGTTGTTGCTTACGGCCAATGGCCAAAGCGCTTTAAGTGGCAACAATATGTTGGTTTTACCCTCTTTTATGTGGGTATCATGTTGGTTGGTTCCATCTTGCTTTTCGATAAGATGAATGTGCATGAAGCGTATGCACAAACCATTCAAACGTTAATCAATCAAGATATGAACAACAAGGCAGTCACAACCCCGGTTGGTGGTGGCTTAATTGGTGCCATGCTTTACAGTGGTACATACATGGCAATGGCTGATTTTGGTTCATGGCTAGTGGCAGTTATTCTATTGATTGCTGGACCAGTGATGTTCTTCAATTTGCCAATTCGCGATGTCTTTGACAACTTCTTTAACTTGGCTGAAGGTGCGGGTGATTTGGTTCAAACGCAAGCTTCAACAGCCCATGAAAAAGTGACTGAATCAATTGAAAGTTTCCGTGTCCGTCAAAAGTCGGCTATGCAAGATTTCTTCAATGAAGATCCGTTCGCCTCAGAAGCGGAACGTGCCGCAAATATGATTGATGGCTTACCTGATGCTTCTGTGTCAAACGATGCACCAATCAAATCAAAGAAGGCTAAGACACCTACGGCAGTTGTGGATGCTGAACCTGAAGTAGACGCAACGGCCACTGAATTCGTGATGCCAGAAATTGTGGCACCGGCACCGTTCAAGCCGGAAGCACCAGTTGATGAGGCGACATTTGCGGCTGCAGAACCAGTGACAAATGAGTTCACACCGCTACCAAGCGAAGATGAAGAACCAGTTGAAATGGCGTATGATCCAAGTTTTAATCCAGATGAGGTTATTCAAGCGCAAGATGCTGCGATTGAGCCGGTAGTGTATGGCGAGGACTTGCCAGATGACGAACTGTTACCTGGTCAAGATGTACCGTTGACGCACGCTGATATTCTTGGTCACAATGACGCGCAAACGTCACCAAAGACAACGGCGCACCAATCAAACGTAGGTCACGTTGAACCGTCAACGGTTTCAGAACCAACGGCTGATGTCGATGCCTCTGGCTTGGGAACGTTGATTGATGATAAGGATTACGTTTTGCCAACGACTGATTTGTTACAACACATCGGTTCAACTGACCAGTCAGCTGAGCGCGATGCGTTGAACGATAAGGCCCGTATCTTGCACGAAACATTGAAGAGCTTTAACATCAATGCGACGGTTGAAAAGGTGGTCCTTGGGCCAACCGTTACGCAATACGAAATTAAGCCAGCAGTTGGGGTGAAGGTATCAAAGATTCAAAACCTTGCTGATGATTTGGCGTTGGCGTTGGCTGCTAAGTCATTGCGTATCGAAGCACCAATTCCTGGTAAAAACGTCGTCGGAATCGAAGTCGCTAATGATCAACAAGCGACAGTTGGTTTCCGAGACATGGTTGAAGAAGCTGGTATCGATACCACGAAGCCATTGGTTGTGCCAATTGGTCGTGGTGTTACAAGCGGTGTTGTGAAGCTTGATTTGACGAAGATGCCGCACTTGCTGATTGCTGGTTCAACTGGTTCAGGTAAGTCAGTTGCCATCAACGGTATTTTGGCGTCAATTCTGTTACAGGCCAAGCCATCGCAAGTTCGCTTGATGTTGGTTGACCCAAAGAAGGTGGAATTGTCAGTTTATAACGATATTCCACACTTGATTACACCGGTTATCTCAGACCCAAAGAAGGCGTCACTTGGCTTGAAGAAGGTTGTCGCTGAAATGGATCGTCGTTTTAAGTTGCTGGCCGATGAAGGGGTACGTAACATTGATGGTTACAACCGCTTAGTCGAAAAGCGTAATGCAGCTGATCCAAGTACGGTGCTTCAAAAGATGCCATACTTGGTTGTCATTATTGACGAGTTGGCTGACTTGATGATGACGTCAGCCGTTTCTGGTGACGTTGAAAATTCAATTGTGCGTATTGCGCAATTGGGTCGTGCCGCTGGTATCCACATGATTGTTGCTACACAGCGTCCGTCTGTTGATATCATCACCGGGTTGATTAAGGCGAACGTGCCATCACGAATGGCGTTTGCCGTCTCATCTGGTGTTGATTCACGTACGATTTTGGATAGTAACGGTGCCGAGAAGCTCTTGGGTCGTGGTGATATGCTGTTCGCCCCAATTGGTTCAAACGGGCCACAACGTGTTCAAGGTGCCTTCTTGACCGACGAAGACGTTGAGTCATTGACGGACTTCATCAAGAATCAAGGTGAAGCGCAATATGATAAGAGCATGGAAGTATCTGACGAAGAAGTGAACGCGATTGATAATCCTGGTTCAGAAGGTGATGAGCTAGATGAACGTTGGGATGACGTGCTTGAATTTATCTTGCGCGCTGGTGGTGCCTCAACATCATCAATTCAACGCCACTTTGGTATGGGGTATAACCGTGCCGGTCGTATCATGGATGCGCTAACGGATCGTGGCTTGATTGGTGAACAAAATGGATCTAAGCCACGTGAGTTGAAGTTTACACCCGAAATGCTTGACCGTTTCCGCCGTGAAGCACTAACATAACGCATACGATTAAATGAGATGGAGGCCGTCAGATGATTCGTTATGATTTAACAAATCCAGCAACGGACGTCGAATTGGTGGCGATGTATCGCGCCGATTTTGATGTCGATGTTGGTCGTCTATACACGTATGTGCCAGAGATTAAGGGATTCCAATTGCACTACGACCACGACGTTGTGTTGTCACCAGCAGAGATGCGTGATGATGACGACGTTCGTTTCTACTTGCAAGTCCATGGTCAAAACCCAACTGGACGCGCACGTATGGCAAATATTGATTTCCAACTTGTGCAACGAGATGAAATTAACTGGGCATAATGCCTAATGCAGGACGCATTCCTTTCGGGGGATGCGTCCTTTTTTGTTATGCGGGCTGTGACAGTATTTTTCTAACAAATGAATAAAGTTTATACAATTATTCATATGGCTTGGGTACAATGGTATTAACATGTCAGATAAATAGGGAGTAGCTTACATGATTGAATTAAAAAACCTGAACAAGCAGTTTGGTGACAAACTAGCAGTTCAGGATATGAATATGGTTATCAACCCGGGCGAGGTTATGGGGTTGATTGGTCAAAACGGTGCGGGTAAAACGACGACGTTCCGCATGATTCTAGATTTTATCGAACCAACGAGTGGTGAAATTGCTTGGGATGGACATAAGATTACATCAGCCGATAAGCAACGCATTGGCTTCTTGCCTGAGGAACGTGGGCTGTACCAAAAGCTAACGATTGAAGAACAAGTGATGTACTTTGCTGAATTGCACGGCATGAAGCGTGCTGATGCGAAGGTCTCTTTGCAAGATTGGATGAAGCGTTTGGATGTCGTTGGTAAGACGACTGACAAAGTCCAAAAGCTCTCTAAGGGTAACGCACAAAAGGTTCAACTGATTTCGACAGTTATTTTCCACCCAGAATTTTTGATTTTGGATGAGCCGTTCACGGGGCTAGATCCGGTGAATACGGAATTGATGATGAATGAAATTAAGCGTTTGAAGCAAGATGGCGCAATGATTATTTTCAGTTCTCACAATATGTCGGGGGTTGAAAAGCTGTCAGATCACCTCACGATGTTGCGTCATGGTGAAACGGTTTTGAGCGGTGCGACAACGGAAATTCGTGAATCATTCGGGCGTACGGAGATTTACATTGAGTCACCAGTGGCAGATGCTGATTTGTTGGCCATTGATGGCGTGGTGTCGGTTGAACCACAAGGGATTGGTCGTCAAGTGCGTTTGGCGAACGCTGAAGTTGGACGCCAAGTCTTTAGCACTGTGGCGCAAGATGGTTATGTGCCAGTGTTTGCCCAAACAGCGCCAACGCTGGATGAAATTTTCCGTCGTGAAGTGCAAGGAGGTGGCGTAAATGACTAGTCGACAATTATTCTTAGTGGCTCGCCAAACCTACCTGACGCGTATTAAGTCCTTTGGTTATTGGGCATTGGTCTTGGCGCCAGTATTGATTGTGGGTGTTATCGCAGGTATCACCTTTATCATCACAGCCACGCAAAGTCATAAGATGCCGGTTGTCGGAGTGGTTAACCAACCAGCGCTAACGACGTATTTGAAAAAGACTGATGGTTTCGATGCCAAGGTGAAGACAGTTACGTCTGAAAAGCAAGCTAAGACCGATTTGCGCAAAGGTAAGTTGGATGCCTATTTGAAGGAAACTGGCGAGTCCAAGTTCCAATTGGTTGCGTCAGCGGACGGTGAATCAGTTTCAGAAACGAAGCTGAAAGCCAACTTGACGAGTTTTTCAATGTTGAATACGGCAGCTGAAATTAACCTATCAGGTGCGGACTTGCAAAAGTTGATGACGCCACCGGTTTTGAAGACGACGACGCAAAGTGACAAGGGGCAATCAGCAGGTGGTGCGGTAGCCAATTCGGCTAACACGGCTTTGGCATCGGCCATTGGTATCTTGATTTTCGTGTTCTTGACGTCATACATCAGTATGATTGCGCAAGAGATTGCCAATGAGAAGTCATCACGTATCATGGAAATTTTGTTGGCTGCGACATCGCCAGCTGTGCAATTCTTTGGTAAGTTGAGCGGTATTGCTGGTTTGGCGTTGACGCACGGTTTGCTGTACGTGATTGCTGGTTTGTTGGTTAACATCTTTGCGCCGCACTACAAGTACTTGAAGATGATCAAGGAGTTGTTGGCCGGTGTTGATGCTGGCTTTGCCATTATGACCTTGCTAATCGCACTGGTTGCCATCTTCATGTACATGGTGCTAACAGCGATTGTTGCCGCGATGGTCAATGACTTGAGTCAGGTGCAACAAGCAGTAGCGCCAATCACATACTTGGCGATGATTGGTTATGTGCTAACGTTTACGTTGTCAGGTCAACCAAACAATACGTTCTTGAACATCTTGTCATATGTGCCGTTCATCTCACAAACACTAATGCCGGCCCGTCTTGGGTTGCAATATGCAACGATGGGGGATGCCGCGATTGCGTTGGTGCTTGAAGTGATTGTGTTGGTATTCATCAGCATGTTCGGCTTGCGTGTTTACAAGCGCAACGTGTTGACGTACAACGACGGTAATATCACGAAGGCTGCTTTGGCTAGTCTGAAGGGCTTGTTCGTTAAAACTAAAGACTAAACAAAAAACGTCGACCGATTATGGTCGACGTTTTTTCGTGAGCAGATTATTGCTTCAATTGCTCTTCTTCCTTCTTACCCAAGAAACGATCCTTTTGATCATACTTAACTTCGGGCATAACGAACAAGTCATCAAATTGCTTGCTCAATTCATCCGTACGCTTAGTTTGCAATGGCATTTGGCTTTCCCCCATCAAATATTCTTACCAATAGTATACCACGTTTACCTAGGGTGCTGTCGTCAAAATAAATTCATTTTTTTCCGTCATAAGGGCGTCACTTTTGTTTATGATGAAGGGGCAAAAGTGATTTCATGGGGGTAGGAAAAATGCAGATTCACGTTGCAAAAACAGGAAATGATCATCACGACGGGACAGCAGAGCGTCCGTTGTTGACGATTAATCACGCTGCGCAAATTGCGCAACCGGGCGACACGGTCATCGTTCACGAGGGGGAATACCGTGAATGGGTGAATCCAAAGAATGCCGGGTTAAGCGACCGACGCCGCATTGTTTATCAAGCAGCGCCACGCGAAAAGGTGGTTATCAAGGGCTCAGAAGTGGTTACTGAGTGGGAAGAGATTGCTGGTTCGGTTTATAAGGCAATCGTGGATAACAAGGTGTTTGGCGAGTTTGATCCGTTTGATGATGAGCTAAATGGGGATTGGCTCATTTCAAACTTGAACCGTAAGGCGCACACGGCGGACATTTATATTGATGGGGTTTCAATGTACGAAGCGCAATCATTGGCCGAAGTTGATGCTGGTGAAGAGCGTAATCACGTGCATGATTTTATGACCGATGAGGAAATTGCGGAACCGTACCCAGCCCGTACTAAGTACAAGTGGTTCGCCGAGGTGACGGATGACGTGACGACGATTTATGCTAACTTTCATGACATTAAGCCGTCAGAGCATTTGATTGAAATGAACGTGCGCCCATATGTGTTCTATCCAAGCCAAATTGGCCGTAATTACATCACGGTGCGTGGTTTCGAAATGGCCCAAGCGGCAACGCCTTGGACGCCACCAACTGCAGAGCAACCTGGCTTGATTGGTGCGCACTGGAGCAAGGGTTGGATTATCGAGAACAATCGCATTCACGATGCTAAGACCAGTGGTATTTCGCTCGGTAAGGAACGTGCGTCAGGCGATAACTACTACACGCATCGTCGTGATAAGCCAGGCTACCAATATCAATTGGAAACGGTGTTTGAAGCAATTAACAATCATGGTTGGCGCAAGGAAACGATTGGGTCACACATTGTCCGCAACAATGAGATTTATGACTGTGGTCAAAATGGTATCGTGGGTCACTTGGGCTGTGTCTTCTCAACGATTGCGGATAATCATATCTACAACATTGGTTTGAAGCGTGAATACCACGGCTGGAAAGTTGCTGGTATTAAGTTGCACGCTGCAATTGATGTGCAACTGACGCATAACCACATTCACAATACAGTTTTGGGAACGTGGTTGGATTGGCAGACGCAAGGTACGCGCATTAACCGTAACGTTTATCACCACAATAATCGTGACTTCTTCGTTGAAGTGAGCCACGGACCATTCATGGTTGATCACAATGTCTTCGGTTCTGAAAATGCGGTTGATGAATTTGCCCAAGGTGGTGCGTTCGTCAATAACCTGATTGCTGGTGCGATGAAGCGTCAAAAGGTCCTGAACCGTACGACGCCATATCACACACCACATTCAACTCAGATTGCTGGCTACGCTTGTGTTTATGGTGGGGATGACCGTTTTTACAACAACGTGTTTATCGGAACCCCTAACAAGGCGTGGGAAGTGCAAGGAACGGCGCAATTCGCGGAAGCACCAACCACGCTTGAAGCGTACATTGATGCGGTGCACATGACGCGCCCAACCGATATTGAGCAATTCGAAACCGTTGAGCAACAGATGTACGTTTCACATAATGTTTATTTGAACGGAGCCCGTGCAACGACTGCTGAAAAGACAAACGTCATTGATGAAATGAATCCACACTTTGATGTGGTGAAGCAGGGCGAAGCATATTACCTAGAATTGTCTGTACCAGAAACGGTGACGAATTTTGTTGCCCCAACCCAGACATCAGAAACGTTGGGCAAGGTGCGCTTGGTAGATGCTGAGTTTGAGCAACCAGATGGATCGGATTATGTGTTGAATGAAGACTTAGTTGGCGACAAGATTGAACGCGAGTTAGCCGGACCTGTTGGTAGCTTGGTCGTCGGTGAAAACCGCATTCGCATTTGGTAATAATGAGAACGTTTTCAACTTCATAAATAATTCAAAAACGAACCGTAATATACAACTTCGGAAGCAATTATTTATTTAAAGGGGAAAGAACAGATGAAGTTCGCACAACAAGCATCACTTGCGATTGCAGGTACGGTTTCAGGATTGTGGTTGATGGCCGAAGAGGGATTGGCCGCAACGACAGCAACAGCAATGGCACCATCTTCAACCGAGACAGTCGAAGTGATTGCTGGATTGTTGATGACGTCACTAGCCGTAATGATTTACGTCTACAAGACAAAGTAAACCCTTAAGCCACTAGGAAGTGAGAGATTTCCTAGTGGCTTTTTTTGCGCAGTTTTTTAACCAATCTCCGGGGTTAAATTAAACCGAAATTCGGCGTATAATGAAGTAAATACTATTTGAAAGGAAAAGCGGATGGCGTCAGAACATATTGAACAAAAACTTGCGCTGTTACCAGATTTGCCCGGCTCATACCAAATGAAGGATGTGAACGGGAAAATCATTTATGTTGGTAAGGCCAAGAACCTAAAAAATCGTGTGCGTTCTTACTTTAAAAGTGAACACACCGGTAAGACAGCCCAGCTGGTTGAGAATATTGCGGACTTTGATTTCATTGTCACGAGTTCTGAAAAGGAATCATTGTTGCTTGAAATCACCTTGATTCAAAAATACCAGCCGTACTATAACATTCGCTTGAAGCGTGGAACGGGGTACCCTTACATTAAGATTACCCACGAATCGGATCCAAAGCTTGAATTGGCCAACGACGTCAAAGAAGACGGCGCCCAATACTTTGGCCCTTATCCTAACGTTTACGCTGCGCAGGAAACCTTGCATTTCTTGCAAAAGGTTTATCCATTACGTCGTTGTAACGGTTACCAAGGACGTCCATGTTTGTATGCCAACATGGGACAATGCTTAGGTCCTTGCTATCGTAAGGTGCCATTCACGGAGTACTTGGATCAAATCAAGAAGATCCAACGTTTCTTGGATGGGGATACAAAGGAAGTGACGAAGGTCTTGCAAGGCAAGATGGCTGACGCAGCTGAAAAGCTTGAGTTTGAGCGTGCTGCCGATTTGCGCGACCAATTGAAGTTCATTGAGACAACCGTTGAAAAGCAAAAGATTATCTCAAAGGACGGTACGCCACGTGACTTGTTCAACTTTTATATGGACAAGGGCTGGCTGTCTGTTCAAGTCTTCTTCATTCGCCAAGCGCGTTTGATGAAACGTGAGAAGCGTACCTTTGCCATCGTTGATTCACCTGAAGAAGAATTGACGAGTTTTATTTTGCAGTTCTACAACCGTAAGAATGCCGTGTTGCCCAAGGAAATTTTGGTGCCGGCTGGCGTTGATAAGCAAATTATCCCAGAAGTATTGAATGTTCCCGTGCGTACACCGCAACGTGGGGAAAAGCGTGACTTGCTCGACTTGGCGGAAAAGAATGCCAAAATCGTGTTGGATGAAAAGTTCCGCTTGATGGAGATGAATGAGTCGAAGACGAACGGGGCGATGCAAGAAATTGCGGACGCGTTAGACCTTGACCACATTCACCGTATTGAGGCGTTTGACCACTCACACACCCAGGGTGAAGAAATGGTTTCGGCCATGGTTGCCTTTGAAGATGGTGTGCCGAACAAGAATAAGTACCGCAAGTACAAGACCAAGACGGTTGACCATGCGGATGAACGCGCTGAAACGATGGAAGTTATTCGTCGTCGCTACACACGTTTGCTCAAGGAGCATGCTGAGATGCCGGATTTGATTTTGATGGACGGTGGCGTGATTCAGTTGAATGCGGCCCGTGAAGTCATTGAAGATGAACTTGGTTTGGCAATTCCAGTCGCAGCGATGGTTAAGAATGACCAACACAAGACGGCTGACTTGTTGCGCGAAGAGGGTGAATCACACGTTAACTTGGATCCAAAGTCGCAAGGATTCTTCCTATTGCAACGTATTCAAGATGAAGTGCACCGTTTTGCCATCACGTTCCACCGTCAACTCCGCTCAAAGAGTTCTTTGGGCTCAAAGTTGGATGAAATTGCCGGGGTTGGTCCAAAGACGCGTCAGAAGTTGTTGACGAAATTTGGGTCACTCAAGAAGATTGCCAATGCGTCAATTGAAGAACTGCGCGAAGTCGGTGTTTCTGAAAAGGTAGCCAACGCCATTAAGATTTCACTGCAAGCAATTCAACACAGTGATGATTAAAGGTGGTCAAACGAGGCCAAGTACTGTAAAATGATAAGCGTCAAATTGCGCTTATATTTTAAGAGCTTTAATAAAGAAAGTGAGGTCATAAACGATGGCGTTTGTCGACCAAGTTAAAATTTTTGTAAAGGCCGGTAAGGGTGGCGATGGTGCCGTTTCTTTCCGACACGAAAAGTACATCAACATGGGTGGTCCTTTTGGAGGTGACGGTGGTCACGGTGGATCTGTTGTGATGGAAGTGGATGAAGGGCTACGTACCTTGATGGATTTCCGTTATAAGCGCCACTTTAAGGCTACCCCAGGTGGTAATGGTGCCACTAAGGGAATGACTGGAAAGTCAGCTGAAGATTTGATCATCAAAGTCCCACAAGGTACAACGATTACTGATGCTGAGACAGGTCGCGTGATTGGTGACTTGACTGAGCAAGGTCAACGATTGGTTGTTGCCCAAGGTGGACGTGGTGGACGCGGTAACATGCGTTTCGCTTCTTCAACGAACCCAGCCCCTGAAATTGCCGAAAACGGTGAGCCAGGAGAAGAATTGGACATTGCCCTTGAATTGAAGGTTTTGGCCGATGTTGGGTTGGTTGGTTTCCCATCTGTTGGAAAGTCAACATTGTTGTCAGTTGTAACGGCTGCGAAGCCAAAGGTTGCGGCCTACCACTTTACGACGTTGGTTCCTAACTTGGGAATGGTGCGTTTGGAAGATGGTCGTGACTTTGTTATGGCTGACTTGCCTGGATTGATTGAAGGTGCCTCACAAGGTGTCGGATTGGGAATTCAATTCCTTCGTCACGTTGAGCGTACGCGTGTTATCTTGCACATGATTGATATGTCAGGTATCGATCCAGAAGAAGATCCATACGAAAACTACGTTAAGATTAATACTGAGTTGGCTGAGTACGATCCAGCATTGTTGGAGCGTCCACAAATTATCGTGCCAACGAAGATGGATATGCCAGACGCTGAAGAGACGTTGGCAGAATTCAAGAAGAAGTTGGCTGCTGATCCAGATGTCCCAGAAGACGTTGAGATTATGCCAATTTCATCATTGACGCGTCAAGGTTTGGAGCCATTGATGCAACGTACAGCCGACTTGTTGGATGAGACACCTGCCTTTATTCCTAAGGGTATGGAGCCTGATGAAAATGAGACTGCTTTGTACGAATTCACTGAAGACCGTACGCCATTTGAAATCGATCGTGATGAAGATGGTACTTGGATTCTTTATGGTGATGAAATCGAACGTTTGTTCAAGCGTACGAACACGAACTACACGGAATCAATGATGCGTTTTGCACGTCAATTGCGTTTCATGGGTGTCGACGAAGCATTGCGTGATGCAGGTGCTCGTGGTGGTGACACGGTTCAAATTTTGGACTTTGCTTTCGAATTCGAAGAGTAAAATCAAAAGTCAGATGCTTGCATCTGGCTTTTTGTGTGAAAAGGAGAAAATGATGGCCGGAAATCAAACTGAACACGTCAGCAATCCAGATCAATACGTCACGATTGCGGCGGATGAATATACTTGGGAACAAGTCATTAAAAAGTCTCGTTTTATCGTTAATATGGCTCGGGTGACTTCCGAGGAAGAAGCCCGTGAATTTATTGACCGCATTAACAAAGAGCACAACAAAGCCACTCACAATGTGTGGTCATACATGTTGGGTGACCGTGACCAAGTGCAACGCTATTCTGATGATGGCGAACCGGCTGGAACAGCGGGCGTGCCAATGCTAGAAGTGTTGAAGAACAATGAAGTACACGATGTTGCTGCTGTCGTGACGCGTTACTTCGGTGGCATTAAGTTGGGTGCTGGTGGTTTGGTGCGCGCATATGCTGGTACAGTTGCTGGTGGTATTGCAGAGCTCGGCTTGGTGCAACGTATTCAACGTCACAAAATGTCATTGCGCATTGATTATAAGAATTATGAGCCTCTAAAATATTGGCTCGAGCAACATGAATATGTTATTTTGGATACACAATATGATACTGGCGTGACGCTGGTTGTGCCGGTATCTGATGAAGATATGACGAGTTTTGATACTGATGTGACCGATTTGCTATCTGGTCAAGTCACGGTTGAAGTTGGGGATGTCGATTTGTTTGAAGTGCCGTACGAAAAGCGCGTCACTGCACAAACGTCGTCACTGAAGTAAACGTTAAAGTTTGGGTAGCTTTAATGTTGACGTCGTATACTCAAGAATATGATGTTTTAAAGGGTTGGTGAGGAATGTGAAGCGGGGCATAGTTGAAATTCATATATTGGTGGCGCTGTTCATGCTGACAGTGTGGCTATTTCCGACGAATTTCATGTTTTTAATATGGAACGTCTTTTTAGCGTTAATCCCGTTTGATTTATCGCTATTAATTAAAAATCGCCAACTAAAGCGTTGGATGATGGTTGTGCTAACGTTGCTTTGGTTGATTTTCTTTCCAAATACCATGTATATGCTGACGGACTTCAGTCACTTGTCATCAATCGGTACAGGATTGATGACTGAGACGCAGTTCTTTAATTATGCGCTGTTGGCTAGTGGTGTGATGATTGGTACGTTGTTGGGTGTGTCATCGGCACATATCATTGCGGTTCGTTTTCTTGGTGAAGATGCCAGAATCGAAGCGGTGGCATTTTATGCTGTTTTGTCGTTGTTATCGGCCTTTGGGATTTATCTCGGCCGTTTCCTACGTCTGAACTCATGGGATTTGTTGACTAATGGTCACTCAGTTCTGCAACAAGTTCTGCAAGCTTTTACCATGCACAGTTTTGTGTTTGTGATGTCATTTGGGGCTTTGCAGCTGGCATTGTTGTTGATGTACCATATTCTTAGAAAAATGAAGTAAAAAATAAGGTCGATGCTACTCGAATTTGAGTAACATCGACCTTTATTTTTTAGTCGTTCACGTCATCATTGTGACGCAAGAAACGCGTATTTGTACCGAAGATAATGGCGTTAACCACAATCAAAGCGGCACTGACCATGAAAATACCGTTGTAATCAAAGTATGTTGCAACCAGGGTACCAAGCATTGGTCCGGCAACCGCACCAAGTGATTGGAATGACTGATTGTAGGCGAAGATACGTGAGGTAATTTCGCGTGGCGTTGATTTCGACAACATGGTTTGCACGGCTGGCAACATCGTGGCATCTGAAATACCAATCATGAAACGTAGAATAACCAATTGCCAAACAGCGGTTACAAATCCAGTTGGTAGCATAAAGATGAATGCTAATGCAAAACCAATCATAATCATGCGGTTCGTCCCGATGCGATCGCCAATACGACCGAAGCGTGGGGCGGCAATCATTGTCGCAATTCCAGGCATGGCCGCAACCAAACCGGCTAAGAAGGTCGTGCTTGGTGCACCGTGATTAAGTTCACGGACAAACAGCGCCACAATCGGACTGATTGATTGGTTAACCATCTGAATAATCAACGTGGTGGTGAATAGGACAATGGTAAGCTTTGGAAACTTCAACATTTGGAAGACTTCCTTACGAGATGGCGAAACACCACGCTCGATTGGTGTGAATTCTTCCTTGACCATTGTCAGTGTTAAGGTGAAAACAAGTAGGAAAATAATACCAGTAATAACAAATGAAATACGGTAGCTAACCAATGAGGCTAGCACACCGCCAAGGAACGGTCCTAACAAGTTTCCACCGGTCACACCAGTAACCAGCAGACCCAAAGCGTAGCCGGAGCGTTCCTTTGGTGTTTGCGTTGCAATCATGGCGTTTGCATTTGAAATGAAACCACCAAACAATCCTTGCAAAGCGCGCAAGAAAATCAATTGCCAAATATTCTGTGCTGCTCCCATGAGCAAGAACACAATCGCCATTCCTAATGAAGCACGAAGCAACATTAGCTTACGGCCTTTACTGTCAGCGAGCTTACCCCAAAATGGTGAGACGATGGCCGTCATCAAAAAGGTAATCGCAAAAGCGGCACCACTATAGAACGTTAGTTGGTTCTTAGTGAAATGTCCCAAGGTATCGACGTAAAGGGAGAGAAATGGCATGACTTCACTGAAGCCAATTCCAGTCATGAAGACCCCGAACCAGAGAACGTACAAATTACGTTGCCAGGTAGGGAGACCGGAAAGTCGTCGCTGAATCATGATGACCTCCTCAATCGCTATTTATTTTTTACAAGTAACTATTGTACGCCTATTTTCAGGAAGAATCACGCAGTTTGACGACTGTTAAACTGTTAGCCGAACGTAAAATCATATTAAAACTATTTTATTCGTATCTAGGGCTTGCAATCTGTCATAAGTCGTGTAGTATATTCAACAATAACTTTTTCAAAAAAGACATTTTTGTCCTTGCAGATTTAATTGCTGGAAAATGGCCAGCGAGTTTCTACCGCCTACCTAAAGTGGCGACAATCCGCAAATGACTCACAAGAGAAAACCCTCTTCGTAAGCATTTGTGGATCACTGTATCCAGAAATGCTTTTTTGTTAGGTGAATTGTCAATTCAACCGGAACACTTGAGATAAATAATATTCTTTAGCCGATCTCCAGCCGAAAAGCTTTCGAGGTCGGCTATTAATTTGCTCAACCATTTGTTCAATGTATTCGTCTGAATAATCTTCGATTGCAGTCCCTTTAGGGACGTACTCACGGATTAGCCCATTTGTATTTTCGTTGGTCCCACGTTGCCATGGAGCGTGGGGATCAGGAAAGTAAAACTGGACATCGAATTTCTTTGTTATCTCATCTTGCGCACTGAATTCATTTCCGCGGTCTGGAGTTAAAGTCTGTATCTGACTGGTTGGAAGGGAATCTAGCATTGAACCTATGATTCTCATAACATCGACGGTCTTCTTTGATGCCGCTCGTTTTGAAAGTAATATTCTGGTCTTCCTATCAACCATTGTGACCAATACTTGACCGCCTTTACGGCCAATAACAGTG
>NZ_PVSN01000010.1 GCF_004766315.1 Weissella confusa
ACGGTTCCAGTTAAAGCATCGGTCATGATAAGCGGATGGTAACCGACGTTCAAGTAGTGATAATTAAAACCAATTTTTTCTTGATGACCAAAGGTCTCAAAGTAGGTTGAATCCAAATCTAGCACCAGTTCAGTATTGGCTGATCTTTCATCAATTAAAGAGACAATACGACGATTTAATTCTTGTAGCTCATCAATGTCTTCGTTCGTGAGATGTGATAGAAATCTGGAAATAGTTGGTTGAGATGCCATGTTTTGCGCATAAACAAGTCGATGTTCGATATCTTGGGTCAAGTAATCTGCAACGTCGTCGTTGCGATAACCTTCGATAACTTGAATGAGCATTTGCAATAACAATTCTACCTTAGCATAGCGTGGATTTTTGCGATTATCGTTGAATTCAACGTTATTAAAGAGCCTGGAAATTACAGGCGAATTCAGAAAAATACTAAGCAGCACGTTGCCACCATCCGAGGTAATTGGTGCCCCATTGTCTGAAACTGCAACTAAATGGTTGCTAGGTAATACTTTTTGAGTCATAATTTTAGACGCTCCAATTTTTGAGTATTTGGTTTGTTTTCCACTAACAAAATATCATAAAAAAGAGCTCCTATGGTTTTCACCCAACGGGTGAAAGCGCAAAACCCGCTGAAACGGTATTAACTTGCTGTTTCAGCGGTTTTTTGTTTGTCTTGATGAATAATCCGGGTTTTAAGTAAACAAATAGGCGACGTTTCCAAATTAATGGAGACGTCGCCTTTTGTATTATTCACCAAATTCACCTTCAAGGTACTTGAACGTTTCATCAACGCTTGGCATCAAGGCCAAACGTGAAAGACCTTCGCGGGTGACGAACTCAGCTTCGATGGCTGTTTCGAACCAAGCCACCATGTCATCCCAATAACCATCGATGTTCACCAAGACAATTGGCTTCTCGTAGTAACCAAGCTTTGTCCATGACATCACTTGGCCGAGCTCTTCTAACGTTCCCATGCCACCAGGTAGGAAAACGAAGGCATCTGCGCGATCGAACATCATGCGCTTACGAGTATCCATGTCTGGTACGTCGATGTGTTCCATTTGCAAATCATGCCCAGCTTCTTCTGGCAGGAAGCTCGTTGGGCGGATGCCGGTCACCTCGGCACCTGCGTTGATGGCGTTAACTGCGACTTCGCCCATCAAACCACTCTTTGAACCACCGTAGACCAAGGCCCAGTTACGAGCTGCGATTCCTTTGCCCATCGCAGCGGCTGCTTCGTGGAATTCTTCTAGGTGACCATATTGGGCGCCCATAAAGACACCAATTGTCTGCTTTTTCATGTCATACTCCCCCAAGTACTTTGCTTTTATAATTAGTCTCTATATCATACAATGGTTTATATAGAAAACTTTGAAGATTATCAGGATTCTGATATTGAGAATAGAAAGAGGTTCACATGGCTGAACATTATTACACGGCGAACCCAAGCGTTGCCCACGACGAGCATACTTGGACGTTCCCGCTTTTTGACCACACCTTGACGTTCACAACGGACGCCGGTGTCTTCTCTAAGTCTACCGTAGATTTCGGAACGCGCACGATGTTGGATGCGTTTGATCAAGATATTCCCGCTGGTAAGATTTTGGATTTGGGTGCCGGCTACGGACCAGTTTCAATTGCATTGGCAACGGTGATGCCTGAGCGCGAGTTCGTGGCTGCTGAAATCAACGAGCGTGCAGCTGAATTGGTCAAGCGTAACGCACAAAAGAATGGGGTTGGCGACCGCATTGACGTGGTATTGTCAGACCGTTATTCTGGTGTTGATGGTAAGTTTGCGGCGATTTTGACGAATCCACCAGTACGTGCCGGTAAGGACATCGTGTCAGATATGATTGCTGGGGCGAAGGATTACTTGGTTGACGGCGGTACGCTGACGGTTGTTTTGCAAAAGAAGCAAGGTGCGCCATCTGCTAAGGCATTGATGGCCGAAACGTTCGGTAACGCGGCAACGATTGCTAAGAACAAGGGTTACTATATTTTGGAGAGTGTCTACCATGACGACGCTAACGCCTGAACAAGTTGATTACTTCATGGGTGAAGCCATCAAGGAAGCCAAGAAAGCGGGCGCCTTGGGCGAAGTGCCGATTGGTGCGGTCGTCGTGCAAAACGGTCAAATCATCGGACGTGGCTTTAACCTACGTGAACGTTTGGAGGATGCCAGCCAACACGCTGAGCTACAAGCGATTACTGAGGCGAATCGTTTGGTGAAGTCATGGCGTTTGCCAGATGCCCAATTGTTTGTGACATTGGAACCATGCATTATGTGCGCGGGCATTATTCAACAGTCACGTATTAGTGATGTGTATTATGGTGCTGAGGATCCAAAGGCTGGGGCGGTGCACTCTTTGTACCACATCTTAGAGGATGAGCGTTTGAACCACCAAGTTAACGTGCACCAAGGTGTTCGTGAGCAAGAGAGTGGCGACTTATTGCGTAACTTCTTCCGTGAGATTCGTAAGCAGAAGAAGGCTGAAAAGAAGGCACGCCGCGCAGCCGAATTGGCAGCACAAGAATTGTCGAATGAGATTGCAGAAAAGTAATCCACCTGCTATAATATTGTTTGTGGGGCAAGTGTGCACTTCGAACCGTGTCAGGGTCGGAAGGCAGCAGCACTAAGGAGACCGTGCATTGTGCTTCACTTCTTATGAACTTTAATCGCTAACCGATGAACTAATCGGTTGGCGTTTTTTTTACTATTTTCTGTTACTATAAGAGTAGGGAAAATTCAAACGTTACTGTCAAAATAGACAGTGGTGAAAGGGGTCACACACAATGGCGTATCAAGCGTTGTACCGGACATGGCGTCCGCAAAAATTTAGCGACATGATTGGGCAAGAAGTTGTGACCAAGACGTTGAAAAACGCAATTATGACGGGGCAAACAACCCACGCCTATTTGTTCAACGGACCGCGTGGAACAGGTAAGACATCAGCAGCGAAAATCTTTGCTAAGGCCATCAACTGTTTAAATCCGATTAATGGGGAGCCTGATGGTGTATGTGCGATGTGTCAAGCAGCCGATAACGGTACGCTTGGGGACATCATCGAATTGGACGCGGCTTCAAACAACGGTGTTGATGAAATCCGTGAGATTCGTGAGGACGTTAACTACGCCCCAACGCAAGCGAAGTACAAAGTCTACATCATCGATGAGGTCCACATGCTTTCAACTGGTGCCTTTAACGCTTTGTTGAAGACGTTGGAAGAGCCACCAGCAAACGTTATCTTTATTTTGGCTACGACGGAACCACAAAAGATTCCGGCAACCATTATTTCACGTACACAACGTTTCGACTTCAAGCGTATTGATGCCAAGGCAGCTTATGACCGTATGACGTACATCCTGGATCAACGTGGTGACACGTATGATGAAGCTGCGATTCGCGTAATTGCGAACGCCGCTGATGGTGGAATGCGTGATGCGTTGAGTATCTTGGATCAAGCGTTGTCATTTGGGGATGGTCACGTGACGTTGGAAAACGCCTTGCTTGTGACTGGTTCAGTCACGCAAACGTTGCTTGGTGAATATGTGCAAGCGGTTGTTAAGCAAGACACGAAGCAAGCTTTGGCTAAGCTATCTGAGGTATTATCAGCAGGTAAGGATGCCAACCGCTTTGTGGAAGACTTGATTAGTTATGCCCGTGACTTGTTGCTTCACACTGAAGCGCCTGAGTTGATCAGCATTGTGCCTGATGAGACATTCACGGACTTGGCAGCCAACACACAAGCCAATGTTTGGTATCGCATGATTGATATCTTGAATGACACGCAACAGCAATTGCGTTTCACGAATCGACCAAGCATTTACTTGGAAGTGTTGACGGTTAAGTTGAGTCAACCAATCGCGACGACGGCACCGGTGACGGTAGAGCGTGTGTCAGCACCGCAAGTGGTTGCTGAACCGACGCCAACTGCACCAAAGCCGGCTCCGGTTGCCTCAGCAGCGCCAGTTGTTGAGACACCAACGCAGCCAGCGGCACAACCTGAACCAGTGGCATCTCCAGCACCAGCTGAACAACCAGCTACGCCGGCACCAACGCGTGTCGCACCACGTGTTGCGGATGATCAATCAGCTGTGTTTGGCGTGCTTAGCGCAGCGACCCGTGGCGACCTAGACCGTGTGCAAACAGTATGGGCTGACATGGTTAACATGTTGCCGGTACCACAACAAGCGATGTTGAACGTCGCGAAGCCAATTGCAGCTTCGCCAGACGGATTGGTTGTGGCCTTTGACTTTGAAGTTATCAAGGCCAACGCCATGCGTAATGCAGAATTGTTGCACACGATGGTGACGCAAATTCGCTTGTTGACGCAAGCGCAAAACGAGCGTCAATTGGTCTTTGTCACGACTGATGACTGGCCAAAGATGCGCGCTGCGTTTGTGGCCCAACGCCAAGGAACGGCTGCGACGCCATCTGTTCAGCAGCAAGTGCCACAACAAGTGGCAGCTGCCGTTGATGACGACTTAGCAAGTCTAACGGCAATGGATGATCAAACCGAAGCAGCAGGTCCAGCACCAGTTGTGGCGGAAGCTGAACGTTTGTTTGGCGCTGATATCGTAGAAGAAATTGATGATTAATAACAAAAACTAGAAAACGAGGGTGATATTATGTTTGGTGGACAAAACATGCAATCAATGATGAAGCAAGTAAAGAAGATGCAAGAGCAAATGCAAAATGAGCAAGAAGCCATTGCAGCAACTGACTACACTGGTCACGCCCCTTCAGACGTTGTTTTGGCAACGTTTAACGGAAACCGTGAGTTGAAGGACTTGCAAATCAAGCCTGAAATCGTTGACGCTGATGACGTCGACGGTATGGCGGATATGATTTTGGTTGCAGTTAATGATGCATTGCAACAAATCGAAGCTGACCAACAAAAGCGTTTGGGACAATACGCACCAAAGGGTATGTTCTAAAAAGTTGGCCCTTTATTGAGAGAAAGAAGGTCTGTAACGTGCAATATCCAGAACCGATTGCTAAACTTATTGATAGTTATACGAAGTTGCCCGGTATCGGAATTAAGACAGCGACACGCCTAGCTTTCCACACAATTGACATGCAAGAAGAAGATGTGACGGGGTTTGCCCAATCATTGATTTCTGCTAAGCGTGATTTGCGCTTTTGTTCAATTTGTGGAAATCTGACGGAGACGGATCCTTGTGCAATTTGCTCTGACCCAACACGTGATCAAAGCCAAGTTTTGGTTGTTGAAGAAGTGAAGGATTTGATGGCAATCGAAAACACTGGCGAGTACCGTGGGTTGTACCACGTACTTCACGGTGTGTTGTCACCACTATCTGGCAAGGGGCCCGATGATATCAACATTGAGTCATTGGTAACGCGTTTGCAAAAGGATGACGCCATCCAAGAAGTTATCGTTGCAACGAACGCTAACGCAGAGGGTGAAGCGACAGCTATGTACCTATCACGTCTATTGAAGCCGGCCGGTCTAACGGTTTCACGTTTGGCCACTGGATTGTCAGTTGGTAGTGATATTGACTATGCTGATGAAATCACGTTGATTAAAGCGGTTGAAGGAAGGACGAAGCTCTGATGTTTAACATGTTTAAGCGACCAAAAGTTGATACAGCAGCTTACGATGAACGTCTGAACAAGGCGATTGATCAAGCGAAGTTCGACTTTGAAAAAGCAAAAATGTCAGAAGTAGCTTTGTTTGAAAGTGACATTGACCCACGTTTGATTAAGGCTGAAACAGCCAAAGCACGTCAGAAGTACTTCTTTTTACTTCGCGTGGCACGTCAACGTGACATGAAGGGTCACTGGTCAACGGCTTTTATCCACCCGGAGATTTAATCACTAAACTCAGGATAGGAGGTGTTTAGAATGAGCGATAAGACTTATACGAACGCCCAATTTGGTGCTTTGATTGCGAAGAACACGCAATGGACAGAGGCCAATGCTAAGTGGGTGAAGGAACGTCTCATTGAGAATTCACGTTTGTTGCCAGACCACGGTAAGAAGTGGTCACAAACGCGCATTTCTAACTATTTGTTCGAATTGGCTTTCGTAAAGCCAGAGAACATCGACTGGAACGTTTAGCCAAAGTCGGTTCAGGTGTTATGCCTGGGCCGGCTTTTTGCTATAATAAGAATTAACAACACAATTAGAAAGTGGTGGCGAGAATGCCAGGGACATTTATTTCGTTTGAAGGCCCAGATGGAGCTGGAAAGACATCAGTATTGCGTGCGATTGTCGCACGGCTGCAACCAGAACTAGGGGATCGCTTATTGCTAACCCGTGAGCCGGGCGGAACCGACAATAAGATTGCGGAAGCGATTCGTGACCTCGTACTTGATCCAGCCAATACAGACATGGATCAACGAACGGAAGCGTTGCTGTACGCAGCCTCACGTCGACAACACTTGGTGCAAACGATTTTGCCGGCCTTGGAAGCTGACAAGGTTGTGATTACTGATCGCTACGTTGATAGCTCAATTGCTTATCAAGGCGGTGGCCGTGAATTGGGAACTGATGCGGTGGCAGCAATTAACGATTTTGCTATTGAAGGGTTTATGCCTCAAGCGACGGTCTACCTTGATATTCGACCAGAGATTGGTTTGGAACGTATTCAAACGACGCGTCAAGACGAAGTGAACCGTCTTGACGTCGAAGCGTTGTCGTTCCACCAACGTGTGTCAGATGCTTACCATGAGTTGGCTAAGCAATACCCAGACCGCTTTTTGATGATTAACGCAGAACAAGAATTGGATGCCGTGATTGCTGATACATGGGCAGCGTTGGCACCAATTTTGGGGATGAAGGACTAGGAGGTTCAGCTTTATGAAGATGGTAATCGCAATCGTTCAAGATAAAGATGAAAACAAGTTGGGAACTGAATTTGTGAAGGCGAATGTGCGTGCCACTCGTTTGGCGACGTCAGGTGGGTTCCTTCGCTCAGGAAACACAACTTTTATGATTGGTATTGAAGACGAGCGTGTCGATGAAGTACTTGCTCTAATCAAGGAAACGTCACACACGCGTAAGCAATTCATGACACCAGCGGTTAGCCTTGATGTCTCAATGGAATCAACGGCTTCAACACCAATGGAAGTTCAAGTTGGTGGTGCAACGGTCTTTGTTCAAGATATTGAGCAATTCCACCGCTTCTAAGGGGAAAGTATGGACGCGAAAGAATTAATTGCACAGGCAAACGCACAACAACCGCAGTTAATCGCGCAATTCAAACAGGCGGTGGCAAGTGAGCAACTTGCCCACGCCTTTTTGTTTACTGGGCCACGTGGTCGTGGTCAAGACTTGGTAGCTGATTGGTTGGCGATGCGTTTGATGTGTCGTAATGTCACGGCTGACGGACAACCGGACGGTATGTGTGATCAATGCCAACGTATTGCGTCAAACGAACACCCAGATGTGATTCAATTGGCGCCAGATGGTAACAGCATCAAGGTCGATCAGGTACGCTTCTTGCGTGAGGAGTTTACGAAGACCGCTGTTGAAGGTAATCAAAAGGTGTTTATCGTTTCTGGTGCGGACACGATGACCAGCAGTGCCGCTAACGGTCTGTTGAAGTTTATCGAAGAGCCAGTTGGCCAGCAAACGGCTATTTTGATTGCTGAAAACCGTGCTCAGATTTTGCCAACGGTTGTCTCACGTACGCAGGTCATTGATTTCCCAGCCTTGGGACCTGAACAGATGCGCACATCATTGGAAGCGGTCGGTTTCACGGCGGCACAAGCTGAATTGGCGCGTACGTTGACGGATAGCGTGGATAGCGCAGCTGAGTGGCTAGTCGATGATTGGTTTAACTCAGCTGAGAAGGCCATTAGCGATATTGTGACTGGGACACTGAAGGGTGACGATACCACCTTTACCCACGTGCAAACAGCTTTGGTGCCGTTAGCCGGCGAGCCAGCCCGTGCCCGTGTGCTGTTGGCAATGCTGGCCCAAGCATGGCGTGATATCTTGCTCGGCCGTACTGGGGATGCGAGTGTTCGCTTCCCGGGTGCCGGTGAGTGGCAACGTTTGTCACAGCGATACACGACGGCCAAGCTGTTGGAAGTCTTGGATATCGTGTTAGCAGCACCACAACGTTTACAGAAAAATATTAGTTTTCAAACGACGGTCGAATCAACCGTCCTTGAAAGTCAGTTTAAGTTAGCAGGTTTATGATGAATCAACAGAAAAGTTTTGCAACACATACAACAGGAACGCTTTATCTTGTCCCAACACCAATTGGTAATTTGGGTGATATGACGGTTCGTTCAATTGATACATTGAAGGCTGTGGCCGTGATTGCGGCTGAAGACACACGTCACACGCAACAATTGCTCAACCAGTTTGATATTCAAACGAAGCAAGTATCATTCCATGAACACAATAAAGAGAGTCGCATTCCCGAGTTGGTTGCACGCTTAGCTGCTGGTGAAGATGTGGCCCAAGTGTCAGATGCGGGGATGCCATCAATTTCTGACCCGGGTCATGAGTTGGTGAAGGCTGCCATTGCGCAAAACATTCCAGTTGTGCCACTACCAGGGGCGAGTGCTGGTATTACGGCATTGATTGCGTCTGGTTTGGCACCACAACCCTTTATGTTTTACGGTTTTTTGGCGCGTAAGCCAAAGGAGCAATTGGCAGAACTGCAAGGTTTGAATTCACACACGGAAACCATGATTTTTTACGAAGCACCACACCGTTTGGCTAAGACGTTGCAAAACTTGGTGAAGGCGTTTGGTCCTGATCGCCAAGTTGTGTTAGCTCGTGAGTTGACGAAGCGTTATGAAGAGTTCTTACGTGGGTCAGCCCAAGAATTGGTTGATTGGGCAAGTGAAAACGAAGTCCGTGGTGAGTTTGTTATGATGGTAGCGGGAAATGATAACCCAACTACTGATGGGGATGAAGACCCACTTGCTGAAATGACTGCTGTGGAAGCAGTACAAGCCCTTGTTGCATCAGGGCTAAAAGCAGCGGCTGCGGTTAAGCAAGTCGCCAAAGCGCGTGACTTGGACCGCCAAGCGTTGTATTTGGAATATCAAGGAGAGAATTAATGGCTGAAGTTTACAGTATGCAGCACGAGGTGTTGTACTACGAAGCTGACGTGACAGGCAAGTTGAGTCTGCCCATGATTTTTAATCTTGCTGTGTTGAGTTCAACGCAACAAAGTGTCGACCTTGGTGTCGGACCGGATTATGCGCACGCAAACGGTGTTGGTTGGATTATTTTGCAACACGTCGTTGATATTAAGCGCCGTCCTAAGATTGGTGAAAAGGTGGCCTTGGAGACCTTGGCTAAGGAGTTCAACCCATTCTTCGCCAAGCGTTTGTACCGAATTGTCGATGAAGCCGGAAACGAATTGGTAAGCATTGATGCCTTGTACGCCATGATTGATATGGAGAAACGTAAGATGGCGCGTATTCCACAAGATATGGTGGATGCCTACGCACCTGAACGTGTGAAGAAGATTCCACGTCAACCAGAGCCAGACCGCATGATTGGTGATATTCCAGTTGATTTCGATCAACAATATGCGGTGCGTTACTTGGATATTGACTCAAACCGTCACGTGAACAATTCGAAGTACTTTGATTGGATGCAAGATGTCTTGGGTCCAGCGTTCCTTGAAACGCACGAACCAACGCACTTGAACATCAAGTACGAACACGAAGTTTTATTGGGTGATATGATTCGTTCAGAAGCGCAAATTATGGAAGACAAGTCAGTACACCGTATCTGGTCTGGTGACACATTGTCTGCCGAAGCGCATATTGATTGGACGAAGTCAGAAAACTAAAGTAAACTAATTAGTGAAGAAAGTCATTTAAGGAGAAAACACATGGCCATTTTGGTTCTAGGTGGAGCCGGATACATCGGTTCTCACATGGTTGACACATTGTTGTCAGACGGTCGCGATGTTGTCGTTGTCGACAACTTGTTGACGGGACACCGTGCTGCGGTGCCTGCAGGCGTACCTTTCTACGAAGTTGATATTCGTGATAAGGCTGCTTTGCGCGAAGTATTTGAGAAGGAGAACATTGAGCAAGTCGTTCACTTTGCGGCTTCATCAATCGTGCCAGAATCAATGGCTAATCCGCTAAAGTACTTCGACAACAACACGGCAGGAATGATTGCGTTGTTGGAAGTTATGTTGGAGTTTGATGTTAAGCAAATCGTCTTCTCATCAACGGCTGCAACGTACGGTATTCCTGAGGAAAACCCTATCAAGGAAACGACACCACAAAACCCAATCAACCCATACGGTGAGTCAAAGTTGCAAATGGAACACATCATGAAGTGGGCTGATGAAGCTTACGGCTTGAAGTGGGTTGCATTGCGTTACTTTAACGTTGCCGGTGCAAAGGCTGACGGTTCAATCGGTGAAGACCACCCAGTTGAGACGCACTTGGTACCAATCATCTTGCAAACGGCCTTGGGTCAACGCGAGAAGATCATGATGTACGGTGATGACTACAACACGCCAGATGGATTCAACGTCCGCGATTACGTTCACGTAATGGACTTGGCTAACGCACATGTGTTGGCTTTGGACTACTTGGCTAAGGGTAACGACTCAAACCAATTTAACTTGGGTTCAGCAAACGGCTTCTCAGTTAAGCAAATGGTTGAGGCTGCGCGTGAAGCAACTGGTAAGGAAATCCCTGCCGAAGTTGGTCCACGTCGTGCCGGTGATCCCGACTCATTGGTTGCGTCATCAGACAAGGCTCGTGAGATTTTGGGCTGGGCACCTAAGTACGATGATGTTAAGGAAATCATCAAGACGGCTTGGACTTGGCACCAAAAGCACCCAAATGGTTATGAAGACCGCTAATATTTGATTATCAAGACAGTTATCAGGTTTCTGGTAGCTGTCTTTTTTGTTTATGCTAGCGCCGACACAAACCACCACCTGAATTTTATGTTAATGAAAAGTCCGGTAAAAAGTTGTATGATAAATACCATATGACTAAAGAGTAAAGGAAGTAGTGTGGCATGAAGGTTATTGCGTTTGATACGTCTAATCAACCATTGTCGGTGGCCTTGTTTGAAGACGACAAGCTAATCGGACAACGTGAAACAAACGTTGCTAAGAATCATTCGGTGCAATTGCTACCGTTTATTGATGAACTAGTGAAGTCAGCAGGGTGGGCACCAGCTGATCTTGACCGGGTTGTGGTTAGCCAAGGACCCGGTTCTTATACAGGATTGCGTATTGCAGTTACGACTGCAAAGACGTTGGCCTTTACGCTAGGTATCGAACTGGTCGGTATTTCAAGCTTGGGATTGTTGGCTACGAACGTAAAGACGTCCGGCGTGACGATTGTGCCAGTGATGGATGCGCGTAATGCGAACTTATATGCTGGTCAATATGAGTTGCGTGACGGCAAGTATGTTGCCACGGCAGCTGACCGCCACACGAATGTTCCTGCTTTGATTAGTCAATTGGCAGAGGAGAATCAACAAGTGGTTTTTGTTGGTGAATGGGCTCGGTTTGAGGAAGAGTTGCGACAGGCGTTGCCAGATGCACAATTTGCATCTGATAATTTGCCGCATGCCGCAAATGTGTTGCCGCTGGTTACGGATGCACAAGTACTAACAGACATGACAGATATTCACCAATTTGTGCCAAACTATTATCGTTTGTCGCAAGCTGAGGCTGATTGGGCCAAGGCTCACCCCGATGCAGGTGATGGTGTTTATGTGGAAAAGGTTTAAGAATTGGGTTCATTGGTTGATGCACCCATTGCCACAAAGCTTACGAGAATTTCGTCAGGTGATTGCGGTTAATGGCTTTGAGTTCCACTTAATGCCAGCGCAATACACGGACGTTGAAGAAATGGTTGTTCTAGAGCGAGCAGCGTATAACGGTGAGGAACCATGGTCGGAGGATATCTTCCATAATGAGTTGCACCGTTCACGCGAACGTTTGTACGTGGTTGTTCGTGAGCCGGAGACTGGGACGATGGTTGCCTATATTGGGGCAGCGTTCCGACCAGGTATTCATGAAGTGCATATTACGAACGTCACGGTGACGCCACACTGGCAAGGTCGTGGCTTAGGAACGTTTTTGCTCATGTATATGATGACGGTTGCGAAGCAGATTCGCTTCCACCGTGTGTCATTGGAGGTGCGTGTATCGAATGTGAGTGCACAACGCCTATATGAACGACTTGGTTTTCAAACGGTTCGTCGTAAAACGAATTATTATGGAGATAACGGGGAAGATGCGTTTGATATGGCGCAGATTCTCGGGAGAAAGAGTGATGGATTTTACATTCAGGGATAGTACGGACGCCGAAGAGTTGTACGCGATTGCTAAGGTTGCTTATAAAGGATCACCTTGGTCAAAGAAAGTTTTTCAGAATGATTTGAAAGGTAAGTTTACGAAATACTTGCTGATCGAAGCAGACGGTGAGACGGTTGGCTTTGTTGGTGGGACACATTTAGGCGATGAACTTGAAATCACCAATGTGGCAGTTATGCCTGGTTTCCAGGGACAACACCTTGGCGAACGACTACTTCGTGAATGGTTTGGTCGCTTTGAGGATGGTACACGGGTACTGTTAGAAGTGCGTCATCGTAATAAGCGAGCCATTCGTTTATATGAACGCTTAGGTTTCATAATCTATAACATACGAGAAGATTACTATCGTGACCCAGTGGAAGACGCTTACTTGATGGACGTCACATTGCCGTTGCGTGGAGAAGGAGAATAGCATGAGTGAAACACGTTATATCATGGCCTTTGAATCAAGTGCCGATGAAACAAGTGTGGCGATTGTCAAAAATGGTACTGAAATTGTGAGCTTGGAGACAGCAACACAAATCAAGAGTCACCAACGATTTGGTGGTATCGTACCGGAAGTAGCGAGCCGTCACCACATTGAACAAGTAACGGTGTTAGCTGATGCTGCTTTGGAAGATGCGCAATTGACGTATGATGATTTGACGGCCATCGCAGTGACGCAAGGACCTGGTTTGGTTGGGGCGTTGTTGATTGGTGTTACGGCGGCTAAGACGATTGCCTGGGCGCATAACTTGCCATTGGTGCCAGTCATTCACTTGGCTGGGCACATCAGTGCAGCAAACTTCGTGCAACCAATCGAATATCCAGCATTAGCCTTGATGGTTTCTGGTGGTCACACGGAATTGGTCTTGATGCGTGAGGAATACGATTACCTTGTCATTGGGGATACACGTGATGATGCTGCCGGTGAGAGTTATGATAAGGTTGGTCGTACGATGGGGTTGCAATACCCATCTGGTAAGACCATGGATGAAATGGCGCATGAAGGCGAACCAACGTATGATTTGCCACGTGCGTTGATTAACGATGACCGTTATGACTTTTCGTTCTCTGGTTTGAAGAGCGCGGTGATTAACTTGATGCATAATGCTGACCAACGTGGTGAGACAGTTGATCATATTAACCTTGCTGCCTCATTCCAAGAAGCGGTTGTTGATGTGCTGGTGACAAAGACGCGTCGTGCGTTAGAGAATTATCCGGTTAAGTCATTTATTGTCGCTGGTGGTGTTGCGGCTAACCGCGGTTTGCGTGATGGACTAACGGCAATGATGGCTGAATTCCCTGAGACGACGTTTATCCCAGTACCAATTAAGTTGGCTGGTGACAATGCCGCTATGATTGGCGTAGCTGGTGATATCGCTTATCGTCACGGTAAGCGTGGTGGTTTGGACTTAAATGCCAACCCCGGCTTGGAATTTGATTACTTAGAAGACTAACAAAAAAGGTACCGACATCGATTTGTCGGTACCTTTTCTACTATATATATTAATCGTTACGTGAGAGTAGTGAACGACTAATGCTGAACAAGATATCTTTTGACTCGTGTTCTGGCATATCGTCTAGATAGTTTAATGCAGCTTCTGTATAACGCATTGTCATATCACCTGCTTCATCAAGGGCACCAGAGTCACGGACAAGTTGGGCTAATTCTTCGGCCTCAGCAGTCGTGATTTCAGTTTGCTTTGCGAGCAGGTCTTGAATACGGCCATTGTTTTGCATGGCAATGATCAGTGGTGCAGAGTACACACCTTCTCGTACGTCATTCAACGTTGGCTTACCAAGTGTCGTGCTATCTGATTGATAATCAAGCATGTCATCCAAGATTTGGAATGCCATACCGACGTTGTAGGCAAAGTCACTGGCGAGTTCAGCGAAGTCATCTGGAGCATCGCTAGCTGAGATACCTAGCTTAGCTGCTAGTACGAATAGGGCAGCGGTCTTACCAGAGATTTGTTCTTCGTAATCCGCGATGGTCATATCAGTACGGTAGTGGTTCGTACGCTGTGTGAGTTCACCAGATAGGATGCGTTCTAGATAGCGGGTCGCCATACGAACGGTTTCGATATCATTGGTGTTATCCGCCAACGTACGGAACGTGACAGCGAATAGGTAATCGCCGGCATAAGCAGCAACGTCCTTACCAAAGCGTGACTGAATTGATTCGGCGTGACGACGAGTTGGTGAATCATCGATAATGTCGTCGTGAACCAAAGAAGCAGTGTGGAGCATTTCGACCGCGGCAGCGAGATTTAGTAAAGGCTCGCGTTCGGCAGGGTAGAAACGACCGATCAATAAGGTGAACGCAGGACGGAGCAACTTACCGCCAGCATTAAACATATCGAATAGGGCCGCTTCGACTTCTGGATCATTAGCATCCATGTTAGCTTCAATACGATTCAAGACTGCTTGGAGTTCCTTTTGGATAGCAGGGAAGTCTTGCCAAATCGGATGAAGTTGTGAGAGTGATTGCGTCATTACTAAGGAACTCCTTAATTGTTTATCTACTATAATATGTATGTGTTCATAACATGGTATGAATAAGCTATCTACTATTATATAGGAATAAGTCTGAATAAACACATGCAATTCTGAGAGGGACTTACGAATATTTTTAAATAGAACCAAAACGGTGGAAATTAGTAAGTAAATCAGTTATTATAGTTTTCGGAATAAAATATGAACACGACATGAACGGGGTTAAGAAATTAATTCAAGAAAGTTGTTCAAAAGGCTTGCCAACGCGGTTAGCCTGCTGTATTATATTCTAGTACGTTAAATACGGGGTGTATTATGCACCCGGGTATTAGCGTGCCATCGACAAGCGATGATGTGGGAGGTTGCGACACACCCGGCAGCATTGCCACGGGGACCATTGCCATGGAGCTCTTTGGGGTGCGTCGGTAGTTTCCACGGAGTTAGTTTCATATTCCAATATGGACGAAGGGAGAATTTATATCATGGCAAGTAAGAAGATTCGTATCCGTTTGAAGGCGTACGAGCACAAGATCTTGGACGCTTCAGCAGAAAAGATCGTTGAGACGGCAAAGCGTACAGGTGCTGAAATTTCAGGTCCTATTCCATTGCCTACTGAGCGTACGTTGTACACGGTTTTGCGTTCACCACACAAGCACAAGGATTCACGTGAGCAATTCGAAATGCGCACTCACAAGCGTTTGATCGATATCGTGAACCCAACTGCTAAGACGGTTGATGCTTTGTCAAAGCTTGAATTGCCAAGCGGTGTTGACATCGAAATCAAGTTGTAATTTTTACAACGCAACAACAGCAACAACAACTTGCCTGATTAAGCATTTAACTGATCAAAAATTTAGATTTACTATTCAAAGGAGATAGTCATGACTACTAAGGGTATCTTAGGCCGCAAGGTCGGCATGACTCAGGTATTCACTGAGAACGGTGAGCTTATCCCCGTAACAGTAATTGAAGCTACGCCAAACGTAGTTCTCCAAGTTAAGACTTTGGAAAACGACGGTTACAACGCAGTTCAATTGGGTTACCAAGACAAGCGCGCCGTTTTGAGCAACAAGCCTGAGCAAGGTCACGTTGCCAAGGCAAACACGGCCCCTAAGCGCTACATTCGTGAAATCCGCGACGCTGAGGGAGAATTCAATGTTGGGGATGAAGTTAAGGTTGATATCTTCGCTGCTGGCGAAGCTGTTGACGTAACTGGAATCACAAAGGGTCATGGTTACCAAGGTAACATCAAGAAGGATGGACAATCACGTGGCCCTATGGCGCACGGTTCTCGTTACCACCGTCGTCCTGGTTCATTGGGTGCCATCATCAACCGCGTCTTCAAGGGTAAGAAGTTGCCTGGACGCATGGGTAACCACAAGCGCACTGTACAAAACTTGCAAGTAGTTCGCGTTGACGTAGAAAACAACGTGATCTTGGTTAAGGGTAATGTTCCTGGTGCCAACAAGTCACTTGTTACTGTTAAGTACTCTGTTAAGGCTAAGTAATAAGGACGAAGGGAGGAAACTAACATGACTAAGGTTGCTTTGTTTAAGCAAGACGGCTCAAACGCCGGTGAGATCGAGTTGAACGACTCAATCTTCGGAATCGAGCCAAACAACAACGTTGTTACTGACGCTGTTTTGATGCAACGTGCATCAATGCGTCAAGGTACTCACGCCGTTAAGAACCGTTCAGCGGTTTCAGGTGGTGGTAAGAAGCCTTGGCGTCAAAAGGGAACTGGACGTGCCCGTCAAGGTTCAATCCGTTCACCACAATGGCGTGGTGGTGGTATCGTCTTCGGACCTACTCCACGTTCATACGCCTACAAGTTGCCAAAGAAGGTTTACCGTTTGGCATTGAAGTCAGTGTTGTCACAAAAGGTTTTGGACTCAGCTTTGGTTGTTGTCGATGCATTGTCATTCGACGCTCCTAAGACTAAGGAATTCAAGGCAGTTTTGAACAACTTGAACGTAAACGAAAAGACGTTGGTTGTCTTGGACGATGATAACGCTAACGCAGCATTGGCAGCACGTAACTTGGAAAACGTTACTGTTATGACTGCAAAGGGTGTTAACGTGCTTGACGTAATCAACAACGATAAGTTGGTTGTAGTTCAATCAGCTTTGGCACAAGTTGAGGAGGTTTTGGCATAATGGACGCACGCGATATCATTTTGCGCCCGGTCATCACTGAACAAACGATGAGCGTTTTGGATGAAAAGCGTTACACGTTTGAAGTTGATGTTCGCGCCACTAAGCCACAAATTAAGCGCGCTATTGAAGAAATTTTCGATGTTAAGATCGAAAAGATCAACACGGCGAACGTACGTGGTAAGTTGAAGCGTCAAGGACGCTTCGCTGGTTACACTAAGAAGCGCAAGAAGGCAACTGTTAAGTTGACTGCCGCTTCTAAGGACATTCAATTGTTCAACGAAAACTAATTAGGAGGAAATTAGCGTGGCTATCAAGAAGTACAAGCCAACCTCTAACGGTCGTCGTAACATGACGTCTTCAGATTTTGCTGAAATCACTAAGACGACGCCTGAAAAGAGCTTGTTGGAATCAAAGTCAAACACTGGTGCTCGTAACTCATACGGTCACATGACTGTGCGCCACCGTGGTGGTGGACACAAGCGCCAATACCGTATTATCGACTTCAAGCGTACAAAGGATGATGTTCCAGCCAAGGTTGTTGCGATCGAATACGATCCAAACCGTACTGCTAACATCGCTTTGTTGCAATACACTGACGGTACTAAGGCATATATCTTGGCGCCTAAGGGCTTGGAAGTTGGTATGACTGTTCAATCAGGTCCTGATGCCGACATCAAGGTCGGAAACGCTTTGCCATTGGCAAACATTCCTGACGGAACTCAAATCCACAACATCGAGTTGAAGCCTGGTAAGGGTGGTCAATTGGCCCGTTCTGCCGGTGCATCAGCACAATTGTTGGGTAAGGAAGGAAAGTACGTACTTGTTCGCTTGCAATCAGGTGAAGTACGTATGATCTTGGCCGTTAACCGTGCCACGGTTGGAGTTGTTGGTAACGAACAACACTCATTGATCAACTGGGGTAAGGCTGGTCGTCGTCGTTGGAAGGGTCAACGCCCACACGTTCGTGGATCAGTTATGAACCCTAACGATCACCCACACGGTGGTGGAGAAGGAAAGGCCCCAGTTGGTCGTCCAAGTCCAATGTCACCATGGGGTAAGAAGACTGCCGGTAAGAAGACGCGTAACAAGAAGGCTCGTTCAACGAAGTTCATTGTTCGCGGTCGTAAGGGCAAGTAATCAATACTTACACTCCGTAATTAATAAGTTTTTAGCAAACGAGAGGAGGACCTTAAAATGGGTCGTAGCCTGAAGAAGGGACCATTTGCTGACGCTCACTTGTTGAAGAAGGTTGAAGAAGCCAATGCTTCAGAAAAGCAAGCTGTCATCAAGACATGGTCACGTCGTTCAACGATTTTCCCTAGCTTTATCGGATTGACTTTTGCTGTTTACGATGGTCGTAAGCACGTGCCAGTTTTGGTACAAGAAGACATGGTCGGTCACAAGCTTGGAGAGTTCGTCCCTACGCGTACGTTCCGCGGACACGCAGCAGACGATAAGAAGACTAAGCGCAAGTAATATAGGAGGACAATACAATGGCTGAACAAATCACGTCAGCACGCGCCACGGCGAAGATCGTTCGTGTCGCTCCACGTAAGGTCCGCCTAGTGCTTGACCAAGTTCGTGGTAAGTCTGTGGCAGAGGCATTTGCAATTTTGCAATTCTTGCCAAACCACAGCTCAGAAGATGTATACAAGGTGTTGAACTCAGCTGTAGCTAACGCTGAGAACAACTTCTCACTAGATCGCGAAGATTTGGTAGTTGCAGAAGCCTTTGCTAACGAAGGACCAACGCTAAAGCGTTTCCGTCCACGTGCCAAGGGTTCAGCTTCACCAATCAACAAGCGTACAAGCCACATCACGATTGTGGTAAAAGAAAAGTAAGGAGGATTGAGTCATGGGTCAAAAGATTAACCCAACTGGTATGCGTGTCGGCATCATCCGCGACTGGGATGCTAAGTGGTACGCTAACAAGAAGGACTACGCAACGGCTTTGCACGAAGATTTGAAGTTGCGTAAGTACATCGAGACTAAGTTGGCTGACGCATCTGTATCTCGCATCGAGATCGAGCGTACTGCTAACCGCGTGAACATCTCAATCCACACTGCTAAGCCAGGTATGGTTATTGGTAAGGGTGGTTCTGAAGTTGATGCATTGCGTAACGAGTTGTCAAAGCTTGTTGCTAAGGGCGAGCGCGTCCACATCAACATCATTGAGATTAAGAAGCCTGATTTGGACGCCCACTTGGTTGGTTCACAAATTGCATCTGACTTGGAGCGCCGTGTGGCATTCCGTCGTGCAATGCGTGGTGCTATCCAACGTGCTATGCGTGCTGGTGCCAAGGGTATCAAGACGCAAGTTTCTGGACGTATCAACGGGGCTGACATTGCTCGTGTAGAGCAATACACTGAGGGTACGGTGCCTTTGCACACTTTGCGTGCTGACATCGACTACTCATGGGATGAGGCAACAACTACTTACGGTCAATTGGGTGTTAAGACTTGGATTTACCGTGGTGATGTTTTGCCAGAGAAGAAGTCTGTAAAGAAGCAAGGAGGCGAGTAACATGCTAGTACCAAAGCGTGTAAAGTACCGCCGTCCACACCGTGGAAAGATGCGCGGTGAGGCCAAGGGTGGTAAGACAGTTACATTTGGTGAGTTTGGTTTGCAAGCCACTGAATCACACTGGATCACTAACCGTCAAATCGAGGCTGCTCGTATTGCTATGACGCGTCACATGAAGCGTGGTGGTCAAGTTTGGATCAAGATTTTCCCACACTTGTCATACACTTCTAAGGGTGTTGGTGTTCGTATGGGTAACGGTAAGGGTACTCCAGACGGATGGGTTGCACCTGTTAAGCGCGGCAAGGTAATGTTTGAAGTTGCCGGTGTTCCTGAAGAGGTTGCCCGCGAAGCCTTGCGTCTTGCATCTAACAAGTTGCCAGTCAAGACTAAGATCTTGACTCGCCAAGTGGAGGGTGAATAATGAAGATCAAGGATCTACAAAACGAAATCAAGGGTCTCAGCCAAGCTGAGTTGGTTGCCAAGGAAAAGAGCTACAAGGAAGAATTGTTCAACTTGCGTTTCCAATTAGCTACTGGTCAACTTGAGAACACGGCTCGATTGTCAGAAGTACGTAAGCAAATCGCACGTATCAAGACGGTCATTCGTCAACAAGAATTGAACAAGTAGACTAAGAGAGGAGACCGATATGACTGAAGCTCGTAACGCACGTAAGGTTTACCAAGGCCGCGTGGTTTCAGATAAGATGGATAAGACAATCACTGTTGCCATCGAAACTTACAAGAACCACCCTGTTTATGGTAAGCGTGTTAAGTACACGAAGAAGTTTAAGGCTCACGATGAAAACAACGAAGCTAAGCAAGGTGACATCGTACGCATCATGGAGACGCGTCCAACGTCAGCTACAAAGCGCTTCCGTTTGGTAGAAATCGTCGAGAAGGCCGTTATTATCTAATCGTTTAATCTCGAATCTTACCAATAACGGAAGGAGGACAAAATCGTGATTCAACAAGAGAGTCGTTTGAAGGTTGCTGACAATTCTGGTGCACGTGAAATCTTGACTATCAAGGTTTTGGGTGGATCAGGTCGTAAGTTCGCCGGTATCGGTGACATGATCGTCGCAACTGTTAAGCAAGCTATTCCTGGTGGTACTGTAAAGAAGGGTGACGTCGTTAAGGCTGTTATCGTTCGTACTGTTTCAGGAGTTCACCGTGCTGATGGTTCATACATCAAGTTCGATGAAAACGCTGCAGTCATCGTTAAGGATGACAAGAGCCCTGTAGGTACTCGTATCTTCGGACCTGTTGCGCGTGAATTGCGTGACAATGATTACATGCGTATTGTGTCATTGGCACCTGAAGTATTGTAATTACCATCATTAAATCAAGGAGGAAGCCTCGCATGTTTGTGAAGACTGGTGACAAGGTTAAGGTTATCGCCGGCAAGGACAAGGGCAAGGAAGGAGTAGTTGTTAAGACTATTGCTGCTAAGGACCGTGTTGTTGTCGAAGGTGTGAACATCGTAAAGAAGCACCAAAAGCCAAACAACCAATACCCACAAGGTGGAATTGTTGAGCTTGAAGCTCCAATCCACGTTTCAAACGTACAATTGCTTGACCCTTCTACTAACGAACCAACGAAGATTGGTTACAAGGTTGAAGATGGTAAGAAGGTACGTTTTGCTAAGAAGTCTGGAACGACTTTGGCATAATTTTCTAGGTGAAAGGAGGAAATCATTATCATGGCAAATCGCTTGAAGGAAAAGTACGTCAATGAAGTAACGCCTTCATTGATCGAGAAGTTTGAGTACTCATCAATCATGCAAGCACCTAAGATCGAAAAGATCGTGCTTAACATGGGTGTTGGTGACGCCGTATCAAACTCAAAGAACTTGGATGAAGCTGTTGCTGAATTGGAATTGATTGCTGGTCAAAAGCCAGTTATCACTCGCGCTAAGAAGTCAATCGCTGGCTTCCGTTTGCGTGAGGGTATGGCAATCGGTACTAAGGTTACTTTGCGTGGTGAGCGTATGTACGACTTCTTGGATAAGTTGATCAACGTTTCATTGCCACGTGTTCGTGACTTCCGTGGAGTTTCACCAAAGGCCTTTGATGGTCGTGGAAACTACACGTTGGGAATTCGTGAGCAACTTATTTTCCCAGAAATTGATTACGATCAAGTTAACCGCGTTCGTGGATTGGACATCGTTGTTGTAACGACGGCCAACACTGACGAAGAAGCTCGTGAATTGCTTACTCAATTGGGTATGCCTTTCTCAAAGTAATCAACACTGATTTACAGTAATTAATAATAGGAGGCAAACATCAATGTCAATGACTGACCCAATTGCAGATTTCTTGACTCGCATTCGTAACGCGAACATGGTTCGCCACGATTCAGTTGAAGTACCTGCATCAAAGATCAAGAAGGACATCGCCGAAATCTTGAAGAACGAAGGCTTTGTTCGCGACGTTGAATACATTGAAGATGACAAGCAAGGTGTCATCCGTGTCTTCCTTAAGTACGGTGCCGACAAGCAACGCGTTATCACTGGTTTGAAGCGTATTTCAAAGCCAGGATTGCGTTCATACGTCAAGGCAGATGCTGTACCTAAGGTTTTGAACGGTTTGGGTATCGCTATCATCTCAACTTCCGAAGGTGTTATCACCGATAAGGAAGCTCGCGCCAAGAAGATTGGTGGCGAGGTATTGGCTTACGTCTGGTAATAAATAAAATCTAAACAAGGAGGTGTCTACCGATGAGTCGTATTGGTAACAAGGTTTTGACTTTGCCTGCTGGCGTTGAATTGTCACGCGAAGGTAACGTCGTTACTGTTAAGGGACCTAAGGGTGAGATTTCTCGCGAAATCGCATCAGAAATCGAATTCACTGTGGACGGTACTGAAGTATCATTCACTCGTCCTTCAGACGAAGGACGTATCAAGGCACTTCACGGAACTACTCGCGCTAACGTTGCAAACATGGTTGAAGGTGTATCAGCCGGCTTCAAGAAGACTTTGAAGTTGGTCGGTGTTGGATACCGTGCTGCTAAGCAAGGCGACAAGCTTGTCTTGAACGTTGGTTACTCACACCCAGTTGAGTTTGAGGCCCGTGAAGGCTTGACAGTTGAAGTTCCTGATTCAACTACGATCACTGTTGAAGGAATCAACAAGCAATTTGTTGGTGACTTGGCCGCAGAGATCCGTGCCGTACGCGCACCTGAGCCATATAAGGGTAAGGGAATTCGCTACGAAAACGAATACGTTGCACGTAAGGAAGGTAAGACTGGTAAGTAATCTTAAGCTTATAGCTTAAGGCCCGTGAGCAACGTCTCGGGATTTACTTATTGGTATATCTTTCGAGTATATACACAAAAGAGGTTACGAACATGATTACGAAGTCAGACAAGAACAAGGTGCGTCAACGCCGACACACGCGAGTTCGTGGAAAGATTTCTGGTACTGCTGAGCGCCCACGCTTGAACGTTTACCGTTCTAACAAGAACATCTACGCGCAATTGATTGATGACGTAGCGGGTGTGACGCTTGCTAGTGCCTCAACTTTGGACAAGTCAGTTGAGACTGCTCCAAAGACTGAACAAGCAGCTAAGGTTGGAGCTTTGATCGCAGAACGCGCCAAGGCTGCAGGTGTTGAAGTTGTTGTATTCGACCGTGGTGGTTACTTGTACCACGGACGTGTGCAAGCTTTGGCAGAAGCTGCTCGTGAAGCTGGTTTGAAGTTCTAAGGGAAGGAGGAAATTAAACATGGCTTTTATCGATGCAAACAAGCTCGGCGAGCTTGAAGAAAACGTTGTTGCCATCAACCGTGTTACCAAGGTTGTTAAGGGTGGACGTCGTTTGCGTTTCGCCGCTTTGGTAGTTGTTGGTGACCGTAACGGACACGTTGGTTTTGGTACTGGTAAGGCACAAGAAGTGCCTGAAGCTATCCGCAAGGCCGTTGAAGCTGCAAAGCGTAACATCGTTGCAGTTCCAACTGTTGGTACGACCCTTCCTCACTCTGCAAATGGTGTCTTTGGCGGTGGTCGCATCTTGCTTAAGCCAGCCGTTGAAGGATCTGGAGTGGCAGCCGGTGGTGCTGCTCGTGCCGTTTTGGAATTGGCTGGTGTTGCCGACGTGACTGCAAAGTCATTGGGATCATCAACTCCAATTAACGTTGTGCGCGCAACTTTCGATGCAATCAACTCATTGAAGAACGCTGAAGAAGTTGCTGAATTGCGTCAGGTCTCACTTGAGCACTTGGCAGATTAAGGAGGCAGAAAATGGCTGAACAAGTTAAGATTACTCTTGTAAAGAGTGCTGCCCACCGTTTGCCAAAGCAACGTGCGATTGTTAAGGCCCTTGGTTTGAACAAGGTGTCATCATCAGTCGTGTTGCCTGACAACGCAGCAACGCGTGGTGCAGTGTTTAAGATTGCTCACTTGGTTACTGTTGAAGTAGTTAAGTAAGCACATAAATAGATTGCTTTGAAGGAGGTACAACCTAATGAAGCTTAATGAACTCCAAGTTGCTGAAGGTTCACGCAAGGTCCGCAACCGTGTTGGACGTGGTGAGTCATCAGGAAACGGTAAGACTGCAGGACGTGGTCAAAAGGGTCAAAAGGCTCGTGGTAAGGTACGTTTGGGCTTTGAAGGTGGACAAATGCCTTTGTTCCGTCGTAAGCCAAAGCGTGGATTTACTAACATCAACCGCAAGGAATTCGCTGTTGTGAACCTTGATGTGTTGAACCAATTCGATAACGGAACTGAAGTTTCACCAGCATTGTTGGTCGAAGCTGGTATCGTTAAGAACGAATTGAGTGGCATTAAGATCTTGGCTAACGGTCAATTGGAAAAGTCATTGACTGTTAAGGCAAACAAGTTCTCAGCCGCTGCTGTTACGGCTATTGAAGCTGCCGGTGGTAAGACTGAGGTGATCTAATGCTGAAAACCGTGCTCAACTCACTTAAGGAAAAGGACATCCGTAAAAAGTTGTTATTTACCTTAGGGATTCTGATTGTTTACCGATTGGGTGCCTACATTACTGTGCCGGGTATTAACACGGCAGCACTTACTGAGGTAGCAAATTCTGGGCTCGGCAGCATTTTGAATATGTTTAGCGGTGGTGGACTTACAAATTACTCATTGTTCGCAATGGGTGTTTCACCATACGTTACTGCTCAAATCGTGGTACAGCTCCTACAAATGGATATTGTGCCACGATTTGTTGAATGGTCGAAACAAGGTGAAGTTGGTCGACGTAAGTTGAACCAAGTGACCCGCTATTTGACTATTGTTCTAGCGTTTGTCCAATCAATTGGAATCACCGCTGGATTCAATCAACTGAGTCAAGTGAATTTGGTTAAGACACCAAATTTGGAGACGTACTTGTTGATCGGTTTCATCCTAACTGCAGGAACTATGTTTGCTGTTTGGTTGGGTGAGATGATCACTGAGCGCGGACTCGGTCAAGGTGTCTCAATGTTGATTTTTGCTGGTATCATTGCGCGTGTGCCAGCAGGTGTATACCAACTGTTCAAGGAACACGTCCTACAAGGTGACGACCCAGCGCGTGGGTGGGCATTCTTGGTTGGTATCTTGTTGATCTTCGTTTTGGTTATCGCGTTTGTTACGTGGTTCAACCAAGCGATTCGCAAGATTCCAATGCAATATACACGTCGTTCAACTGGTTCAGGTAACTCATCTTACCTACCGTTGAAGATTAATGTTGCGGGTGTTATTCCTGTTATCTTCGCTTCATCATTGTTGGTAACGCCACAAACGATCTTGCAAGCATTTGCAAGTAAGTTTGCGGACGCAGGTTGGTACAACACTTTGATGCAATACCTATCAATGCAGACAATGCAGGGTGGTATTGTTTACACATTGTTGATTATCTTGTTTACGTTCTTTTATGCATTCGTTCAGGTTAACCCTGAAAAGGTTGCGGAGAACTTGCAAAAGCAAGGTAGTTACATTGTGGGCGTCTGGCCAGGACGTGCCACTGAAAAGTGGTTGTCTGGTTTGCTGATGCGTTTGTCAGTTGTCGGCGCTTTGTTCCTAGGATTTGTCGCTTTGGCACCAATTCTAGCAACACACATCTTCGGGTTGGATAGTAACCTTGGAATGTCAGGAACATCAGTATTGATTGTCATTGGTGTGGCAATTGATCTGATTCGCCAACTTGAAGGATTGATGATGAAGCGGCAATATGTTGGATTTATTCAAGAAGGAGTCGAAGCAAAATGAGTTTGAATATCATGCTATTGGGCTTGCCAGGTGTTGGTAAGGGTACCCAAGCTGCGAAGATTGTTGAAGAGTACAACTTGCCGCACATCAGTACGGGCGACATGTTCCGTGCTGCCATGGCTAACGAGACTGAACTCGGTATGAAGGCAAAGTCATTCATGGATGCTGGTAACTTGGTCCCAGACGAAGTTACTAACGGTATCGTTGCTGAACGCTTGGCTGAAGAGGATACGAAGGTTGGATTCATCCTTGATGGATTCCCTCGTAACTTGGACCAAGCTAAGGCATTGGATGAGATGTTGGCAAAGGATGGTCGTTCATTGGACGGCGTTCTTTACTTCACTGCTGATGCTGATGTTTTGGTTGATCGTATGATGGCCCGTGGCCGTGCAGACGATACGCCTGAAGTGATTAAGAATCGCTTGGACGTTAACGGAAAGCTTACTGAGCCTATCGCTGAGTTCTATGCCGAAAAGGGCATTTTGCACAAGATCGATGGTGCTCGCGAGCTTGATGTAGTGTTCGCTGATGTAAAGACGTTACTTGATAATTTGAAGAACGCGTAATTATTCCGGGAAGCTTTCTTGTTAAATTGTAAGAGAGCATGTTATAATTACTTGTTACGTTCTCCAATGTCACAACTAAGGAGGCAGCAACGTGGCCAACGATGTTATTGAAATTTCTGGTGTGGTAAAGGAAACTTTGCCAAATGCCATGTTTACCGTTGAATTGGAAAACGGCGCCGCCATTCTAGCTCACGTGTCAGGGAAGATTCGTAAGAACTTTATCCGCATTTTGCCTGGTGATCGTGTGACGGTTGAAATGTCGCCATATGATTTGACTAAGGGACGTATTACGTACCGCTTTAAGTAGTCAACCATAAAAAATCCAAGGGAGGTAAATACCATGAAGGTTCGTCCATCTGTTAAGCCTATGTGCGATAACTGCAAGGTTATCAAGCGTAACGGTCGTGTGATGGTGATTTGCTCAGCAAACCCTAAGCACAAGCAACGCCAAGGTGCATAATTTGCATTTTGACACAAAAACTTTTTAAATCTTATATAGGAGGTAATCGTAATGGCTCGTATTGCTGGTGTTGATTTGCCTCGCGACAAGCGTGTCGTGATCGCATTGACATATGTATATGGAATCGGTAACGCAACTGCCAAGAAGGTGTTGGAAGAAGCTAAGGTTTCTGAAGACGTACGTGTTCGTGATTTGACGCCCGACCAAGAGGACGCCATCCGTGCCGTCGTAGACGGTATCAAGGTGGAAGGTGACTTGCGTCGCGAAATCTCATTGAACATTAAGGCATTGCAAGAAATTGCATCATACCGTGGTATCCGTCACCGTAAGGGCTTGCCTGTTCGTGGTCAAAACACGAAGAACAATGCCCGTACGCGTAAGGGCCCAGCTGTTGCAATTGCAGGTAAGAAGAAGTAATTCTTAATTTGTAAAGAAAGGAGATTACTTGATTATGGCAGGTCGTACTAATCGTAAGCGTCGTGTAAAGAAGAATATTGAGTCAGGTGTTGCACACATCCACGCAACGTTCAACAACACGATTGTGATGATCACGGACGTTCAAGGTAACGCCGTTGCTTGGTCATCAGCTGGTTCTCTTGGATTTAAGGGTAGCCGTAAGTCAACGCCATTTGCTGCGCAAATGGCTGCTGAGGCTGCTGCCAAGGGTGCTATGGAAAACGGCATGAAGACTGTTGAGGTCACTGTTAAGGGACCTGGTTCAGGTCGTGAAGCCGCTATCCGTGCGTTGGCCGCTGCTGGTTTGGAAGTTACGTCAATTAAGGACGTTACTCCTGTACCACACAACGGTTCACGTCCACCAAAGCGTCGTCGTGTCTAATTGCCAGTTGCAACTAGTTCACACAATGCTTTGAAAGGGGTAACAAACAGTATGCTTGAATTCGAAAACCCAAAGATTACGCTGGTTGAAGAGGATAGCAATTACGGTAAGTTTGTGGTTGAGCCGCTTGAACGTGGTTACGGAACTACTTTGGGTAACTCCCTACGCCGTGTATTGTTGTCTTCATTGCCTGGTGCGGCAATCAATTCAGTACAAATTGATGGCGTTTTGCATGAGTTTTCAACGGTCGAAGGTGTCGTTGAAGATGTAACGCAAATCATCTTGAACCTCAAGAAGGTTTCAATGCGCATCGATAGTGATGAAGCGAAGACGCTCGAAGTTAACGTAACCGGTCCCGCTACTGTGACGGCCGGCGACATCGCTGGAGATAGTGATGTAGAGATCTTGAACAAGGATCTTCACATTGCCACTGTTGCGGCTGGGGCTACGTTGCACATGACTTTGTCTGCAGAACGCGGACGTGGTTATGTGTCAGCGGACCAGAATAAGGAATTGCATGAAGAAATGCCAATTGGCGTTCTAGCAATTGATTCAATCTTTACCCCAATCGAACGCGTAAACTATCAAGTTGAGAACACTCGTGTGGGACAACGTGATGACTTTGACAAGTTGACTTTGGACATCTGGACTGATGGATCATTGACTGCTACTGAAGCTATTTCATTGGCAGCCCGTATCATGTCAGACCACTTGAACTCATTTGTTGAATTGTCAGAACGCGCGGTTAACACACAAGTGATGTTAGACAAGGAAGAAGTACCAACTAGCAATCATGCCGACACTCCTATTGAAGAGTTGGACTTGTCAGTTCGTTCTTATAATTGTCTCAAAAGGGCCGGGATCAACTCTGTGCAAGAGTTGACGGAGCGTACAGAGACTCAAATGATGTCTGTACGAAACCTCGGTCGGAAATCACTTGACGAAATCCAGGAAAAGCTGGCAGTGCTCGGTTTAGGGTTCCGCAAGGAAGATTAGATTAAACGATAGAATTCCAAGTAAAGGAGGACATACTCATGGGATACCGCAAGTTGGGACGTACTAGCTCACAACGTAAGGCTATGTTGCGTGATTTGACGACTGCTTTGTTGATCAACGGTCGCATTCAAACGACAGAAGCCCGCGCTAAGGAAGTTCGTCGTACTGCAGAGAAGATGATTACGTTGGGTAAGCGTGGTGACTTGGCTTCACGCCGTAAGGCCGCTGCTTTCGTACGTAACGTTGTTGCAGACGTACAAACGACTGAAGATAACAAGGTTAAGGTAGAAACGGCTTTGCAACACTTGTTCAACGATGTTGCACCTCGCTTTGAGGGCCGTGCGGGTGGTTACACTCGTATCTTGAAGACGGTACAACGTCGTGGAGACGCTGCACCAATGGTTATCTTGGAATTGGTTGACTAATTTCATTGGTTAATTAATAAAACAATGAAATCTCTCATGTTACATGGTATAAACCGCTACGATGATGGCTTTAAGCCAAGTCTAGGTTGAATGGCACTTGTGTCGCACCAGTAATGTGTGAGGTTTTTTTGTATACTTTTGCCTTTAAGTCGGTTGGTCCGATTTAAAGGCTTTTTGTTTACCTTGGTGGTTGATGTGTCTATAATGTATGTAAACTTACTGATATTACAAGGGGATTATATTATGAACGCACACATGGATGATAGCATTTTAAATATGACGTTTCATTTGATGCCGGGGAGCCTAACGTCAGACAAGGTATGGATCAAGGGACAACGTTATCCTTATCGTTGTTTTGATGGGTTGCAGATTGGGGATTCTGTGCGAGTTACCGGGGTTTCAGAGGGCACGGTGGCACTAGAGAAGTTGCAGCGTAACAACTAATATGGCCTATAATTTCGATGATCGTCTCAAGCAAGAAATCATTACCTTAACAGACGATAATTATACGGATGATATGCTAAAACTTAACGGTATTTATTATCAAGTTAACAATCCGTCTCAGTTTAACATTGGTGATACTGTTATAATTGACGATGTAATAGTTAATAAGGTTATGTTGGTTGAAATGGGGGATAATGATGATCTTATTTAGTGTGTTAATCGTATTGTTGTTAATTATATTGGCGTTTGTTGTGTTTACTGGTATTCGCATCATTCCACAGAATATGGTGGGTATGGTTTCAGTGCTTGGTAAATATCAACGCCAAATTGCGCCTGGGTTGCACGTTGTGATGCCATTTATCACACGTGTTGACCGTGTTGACTTGGCACAAGTACCCTTGCGCCTAAGCGAGCAAAGTGTCATCTCACGTGATAACGCTGAAGTTATTATTTCATTGTCATTAAACTATCACATAACGGATCCATACAAGTTTACGTTTGAGAACGCGGATTCAGTAAAGTCGATGGTGCAACAATCACGTGCACATTTGCGAGACATTATTGGTACGATGGATTTGAACGAAGTTTTGAATGGGACAGAGCGTATTAACGCAGCGCTAAGCAAGGAACTGGGGTCAATTACGGATGCTTATGGTGTAAATGTTGATCGTATTAATATTGATACCATTCAACCAACGCCTGAGATTCAAGAATCAATGAATAAGCAAATCAATGCCACGCGTGAACGTGAAGCTGCGATTGCGCGTGCCGAAGGTGAGGCACGTTCAATCGAGCTGACGACGAAGGCACAGAACGATGCCTTGGTTTCAACAGCTGAAGCTAATGCCAAGGCCGTACGTTTGGCGGCAGATGCTGAGGCATATCGTATTCAAAAGGCAAATGATATTTTGAGTACGGTTGATGCAAACTACTTGGTCGCTCAAAACATTGACGCCTTCAGAGACGTTGCTAAGAGCCCTGCTAACACGGTTATCGTACCGAATACAGCTATTGATGCCCTTGGTGAACTAAAGGTCGCTGGACAGCTTCTAAACACAAATCAAAAGTAAACGAAAAGGCAGCTCGGTTGAGCTGCCTTTTGTTATGCAATTTTCTTCTGGTAAACAACCCCGAGAATAATAAGTGCAATTGTTAAAATAAGAATGTTGGTAATACCACCCATGTTAAACAGGGCATGACCTGGTGCTAGGACTGAAAAGTCGTAGAAACCGTGTGCGAATGCGATGGGTAGTAGCGCCTTTGTATTTAGATAGATGACCCCGAGGAAAATGCCTAATCCAAATGTAAATAGTACTTGGAATACTAGGGCAATTAAGTTGCCACCTGCAAGGCCATTTACCAAGTGGAATGCAGCGAAGATAAGAGCTGATACAACGATAAGTGCTGTATCACCAACCCCGGCTTTCTTGAAGGCTGCAAACAAAGCGCCACGGAAGATATATTCTTCGGTCAACCCAACCACCAAAGCGCCAATCAGATAAACTATGGCTGTTGTATTCCAGGTAATTCCCTGGGCGATCGTGCTGACAACCGCGTAGAGCAAGTATGGCAATAGGAGTAACCAAGCAAGTCCGGATTTTTTACCCCACCAACCGATGGCGTAGTGGAAGAGGAGAATATTGAGTAGCGCTAGTGGCAGGAACCACCAGATATCGTTGATTTGTGTCCCAATCGTTGTGCCAAGGCCTCCAAATAGATTTGTCATGAGATTGCTTTTGTCGATGACAATGCCAATCACACCACTAATGAAGAAACCAATGACGAGCCAGATGAGCCACTTTAAAAATGCGATGAATTTCAAAATATGAGCCGCCTTTCTTTACGTATTTAACTTCACTTATTGTACATGGAGAAGGGGGAATAACACACGAAAAAAGCCTGGCCTCAACAGATGAGACCAGGCTTAAATTAATTATCCGTGATGTGCACGCTTAGCGAAGAAGTCACCAACGAATTGGATCAACACGATAAGGAGCAAGATGATGATGGTTGCCAACCACATAACGTCGTTTTGGAAACGTTGGTAACCAGTCACGATAGCAGTTGTTCCAAGTCCACCGGCACCGATAGCACCAGCCATGGCTGTCAAACCAACCAAGCTAATCAAAGTAACCGTTGAGACACGAATCAATTCTGAACGACCTTCGCGTAGGTAAACGTCAGTAATGATGTCCCAGTTCGTTGCACCAAATGAACGAGCGACTTCAACCTTACCAGCATCAACACCCAACAAAGCGACTTGCACTTGGCGAGCGTAGAATGGGAAAACACCCAATGACAATGGCACAAGGGCGGCCGTCGTACCGATTGTGGTACCAACGATTAATTGCGTCAAAGGTGAGAAGGCCACCACCATGATGATAAATGGAATGGCACGGCCGACAGAGACGACCTTATCCAAGATTTGGAATACGGTACGGTTCGGCGTAATACCGTTCTCAGTCGTTAGGACCAAACCAGTTCCGAAGGCAAGCCCAAGCAAGCCACCGAAGAAGGCTGAACCGATGGTCATGTAAATAGTTTGCCAGATGGCAATTCCCCAGCCGTAGTCACCACTCCAGCCAAGTTGATAAACATTTGGAAATGTCGTTTCAATCCAGTGAATCATTAGTTTTGTCCTCCCTTAGCAAGTTCGACAATCTTAACACCGTGATCAGCAAAGCTTGCCTTAGCTGTCGCACGTTGTGAATCAGTTCCCTTGAAGATAGCGATGGCCAAGCCAACCGGCGTCTTCGTCAAGATCTCCATGTTTGAGTACAACAAGTTTGTTGTGACACCGTAGTCGGCGTAAATCGTTGATAGCAATGGTTGTGCCGTATCAGCACCAACATAATCGATTTGCAAAAGCTCTTCATCAGCTGACAATGGTTGCTCAGCCAAAAGCTCATTAACCTTTTCAAGCGCTTCGTCACGGTTCGTGGCCGTGTTAATGAAGTCCTTCGTCAATTGCTTTTGTGGGTTCGTGAAGATTTCAAGCAATGAACCGCGTTCGATGATGGCACCATTTTCCATCACAGCAACCTTGTTAGCGGCTTCCTTAACGGCCTGCATTTCGTGCGTAATCAACACAATGGTCAAACCAAGTTCTTGGTTCAATTGCTTCAACAATGCCAAAATTTGGTTCGTTGTCTTAGGATCCAAGGCTGATGTGGCTTCGTCTGAAATCAAAATTTCAGGGTCGTTAGCCAAGGCACGCGCGATGGCAACACGTTGCTTTTGACCACCGGATAGTTGAGAAGGGTAGTTCTCAGCACGGTCAGCCAAGCCAACCAATTCAAGCAATTCGTTAACCTTAGCAGCCTTCTCAGCCTTTGAAAGGTTAGAGTGCTTCAATGGTTGTGCAACGTTACCAAACACCGTCAATTCGCTCATCAAGTTGAAGTGTTGGAAGATCATCCCAATCTTCTTACGCTCATCACGCAATTGCGCAGGGCTCAACGTTGTCATTTCAGTACCGTTCACCAAAACAGAACCTGAAGTAGGACGTTGCAACAAGTTAATCGTACGCACTAGCGTTGACTTACCGGCCCCAGAATAACCAACGATTCCGTAGATATCACCTTTTTCAATTGTGATAGATTCGTTTTGAACCGCCACAATTTCTCGATTCTTTTGCTTAAATGTCACGTTGACATCAATTAGTTGAATAACAGCCATTAAAATCTCTCCTTATTAATCTCGATATGTATCACCGCTCGTGAAAGCGGTGGGGGTGAAGTTGATTACTTCAATGTGATGTCCCAAGCTGGAATTTCAGCTTGTCCCCAAGTCTTCTTCAAGTAGTCCTTAGTAGCCTTTGTTTGGTAGGCCTTAACAACTTGCTTGTAAATCTTCTTGTTAGCGTTCTTCTTTGAAGCGGCGATGATGTTGATCCACTTCTTTGAGTCCTTGTTAACAGGCTCAACGTAGATTGCTGAGCTCAACTTCAACTTAGCTTGTTGTGCGTAGTTCGTGTTGATAACCGCACCATCAACTGACTTCAATGATGAAGGTGTTTGGTCAGCAGCCACTTCCTTGATGTCCAAGTCCAACTTGTTCGTCTTGATATCCTTGACCGTTGGCATATCAACGCCCTTCTTCAAGGTAATCAAACCAGCTGATTGCAACAACGTCAAGGCACGCGCTTCGTTAGTTGCGTCGTTAGGAACGGCGATTGAATCACCCTTCTTGAACTTCTTCACTGACTTGTACTTTTCTGAGTACAAACGGATTGGCGTGATGAAAGTCTTACCAATTGCCTTAACTGAGTTCTTGTTTGACTTGTTCCAGTTTTCCAAGAAGTAGTAGTGTTGGAATGAGTTCAAGTCCAATGAACCATCAGCAACAGCCTTGTTAGGTTGGTTGTAGTCCGTGAAGACCTTTGTCTTAATCGTGATGCCGTACTTCTTCTTAGCCGTCTTAGCAACTTCTTCCCAAACGCCCTTGTCAGACGTTCCGACGATACCAACCGTCACAGTCTTTGAATCAGCTGAAACAGCCGTAGCAGGCAAAACAACAGATGCAGTCAACGCTGCGGCAGCTACCGCAACACCAGTCTTAAATACCTTGTTCATAAATAAATCTCCCAAATAATTAAAGTTCATGTCCCATATCAATAATGTGTTAGTTCTAAACAGGTGAGTAGAAAAAGAAAAAACTCGTTTCCAAATGACCATTCAAATAAATCGATGATCAAATAGAAACGAGTCTTCGTGTTACCATTCTACTTCATCTGGAGCGTTGCCACTCCAGACCTTAACAACGAGCGGGCAGTGAGCGAGATGATGCTTTGCCGATTCGTGTGTCTTGTAACGTAGACCAATCCGTCGTTAGCTTACAGACTTGCTGCTCACCAACGCCAATCACAGGCCATTTTCAGATACAATCCACATAACAACTCACACCGAACGTTGTCTCTCTTTGATGCTTCAGGTAACTTACTTTCCTGCTCAACTTGTTTAAAACTTATAAAATGCTTGATTTGTATATTAACTGATTCTGAGAAACGTGTCAACAGGAAAAGTTACTTTGTTTCCAAACGGTCTTGGCGAACGAAGAACCAAACGAAGGCCAATAGGATTGGCGCACCGAATAGTGTGTAGTCACCAATCATCAAACCAAGGAAGTGGGCAATGATCGCTGCCCCCAAGAATGAGGCGATAGCCAAACCAACGTTACGCGTCTTCACGAATTGTGACTTATCGTGATTCAAGAAGCCATTTGCCAATGTGGCACCGAACGTCTTCAAGTTACCAGTACTCAAAACCGTGGCGTAAGGAATACCACGCAACTTGCTGAAGGTATCCGCTTGCATGGCCATGAAGATTGCCAAGACACTTAGCACAATCAATGAGTTCACGCGGGCTAGCTCCAGGAAGGCAACGAATAGAACGCCAAGCAACTCGATGAAGACTGAACGTTCTTCCCATTGCACTTCATTCTTGAATGAAGCCTTCTTGATGATTTGGTTCAAAATTGCGCCGACGAAGAAGGCAATAACTGGCCAGAAAAACAAACTAGCTGCATGCCACTTACCAGACGCAACGTTAATACCAAGTTGCAATAGGTTACCACTTTGGAAACTTGCAAAGCGGTTATCATGAAAGGCGAAGGTATATGAGTCGATGTAACCGGCTGTACCGGCTAGCAACATACCTACACGGAGAGACTCCTTATAAGGAAACTTTTGTTCTGCCATGAACAAATTCACCAGCTTTCTACATATTAAAATTAAATAATTCCAAATAACAGTATACAACTTACTTTAGAGCAGTGCTAAAAAAGTGTGCTGGCGTTTAGGAAGCTGAATTGTGGTAAAATATAGGGCATATATACTTACGAAAGTTAGGGAGACGAACGTCATGACAATGGCATTTCCGGATGACAGTTTGGCATTGCACACAGATGCTTACCAACTATCAATGATGCAAACGTATTTTAAGAAGGGCATTCATGAACGCAAGGCCGTTTACGAAATGTACTTCCGCAAGATGCCTTTCAAAAATGGTTACGCGGTTTTCGCTGGACTAGAGCGTTTGGTTGAATACTTGAAGGGACTTCATTTTTCAGAAAGTGACATCGCGTACCTTCGTGAGACCGGTGAGTTCGACGAAGACTTCATGGACTACTTGAAGGATTGGCGTTTTAAGGCGACAGTTCGTGCACCGCGTGAAGGTGAAGTGGTCTTTAACAACGAGCCAATCTTGCAAGTTGAAGGAAGCGTTTTTGATGCGCAATTGGTGGAAACGCCACTATTGAACATCGTTAACTACCAAACGTTGATTGCCACGAAGGCCTCACGTATCCGTTCAGTTGTCGGTGATCAAACGCTGATGGAATTCGGAACTCGTCGTGCCCAAGAAATGGATGCGGCCCTGTGGGGAACGCGTGCGGCTTATATCGGTGGGTTTAACGCAACGTCAAATGTGCGCGCCGGTAAGCTATTTGGTATTCCAATTTCTGGTACGCACGCCCACAGTTTGGTGCAAGTTTACCGTAATGACTATGAAGCCTTTAAGGCATATGCCGAGACGCACAAGGATGTCGTATTCCTAGTTGATACGTACGATACATTGCGTTCTGGTGTGCCATCTGCAATCCGTGTTGCCAAGGAAATGGGCGACAAGATTAACTTTATCGGTGTCCGCATCGACTCAGGTGACTTGGCTTACGTTTCAAAGGGTGTCCGCAAGATGCTTGATGAAGCCGGTTTCCCAGATGCCAAGATTGTGGCATCAAATGATTTGGATGAAGAAACAATTACGAGTTTGAAGTTGCAAGGGGCTAAGATTGATACTTGGGGTATCGGTACGAAGTTGATTACGGCTTATGACCAACCAGCATTGGGTGGTGTTTATAAGGTTGTTTCAGTGGAGAATGAAAACGGTGAGATGGTGGATACCATTAAGATTTCAGGAACGGCTGAGAAGATTTCAAACCCTGGTAAGAAACAAGTTTGGCGCATTACACGTAACTCTGACGGTAAGTCACAAGGTGATTATGTTGCCCTTTGGGATGAAGATCCACGTGAGTTGCCAGATGGTTTGTACATGTTCCATCCAAACTACCCATACTTGAATAAGACGGTTGTTGATTATACGGCCCGTCCAATCTTGCAAGATGTGTTTGTGGATGGTGAGTTGGTCTATGATTTGCCAGCTTTGAATGATATTCGTGATTACACAGCTGAGCACATTGAATCACTATGGTCTGAGTACCGTCGTGATTTGAACCCACAAGAATACCCAGTCGACTTGTCACAAGCCGCTTGGGATCACAAGATGAATTTGATTAAGGAGCTCCGTGAATACGTCTCTGAAGTCGCAAAAGAATACGAAGAGAATTAGGAGCGTCATCATGCGTGATTTGCAAAAGAAGATTATTGATACGTTGGGTGTCCAAGCAACCATTGACCCTGAAACGGAATTCCGTCGTTCAGTGGACTTGTTGAAGGCTTACCTTAAGAAGACTGGGATGAAGACGTTGGTTTTGGGAATCTCAGGTGGTCAAGATTCAACGCTTGCCGGTAAGATGTCACAAACCGCAGCTGAAGAGTTGCGTGCTGAGACTGGGGATGCGGACTACAAGTTTGTGGCTATGCGTTTGCCATACAACGCCCAAGCTGATGAGCAAGATGCTTTGGATTCAATTGCTTGGCAACAAGCTGACCAAACGATTCGTGTAAACATCGAAGACTCTGTTCAAGGTGTGGTCAAGCAACTTGAAGCAGCCGGTGTGACGGTGTCAGACTTTAACAAGGGTAACATCAAGGCCCGTGAGCGTATGATTGCGCAATACGGTGTTGCTGGTGCGATGCACGGTGTTGTCGTTGGAACTGATCACGCTGCTGAAGCTTTGGCTGGTTTCTACACGAAGTTTGGTGACGGTGCGGCTGATATCACGCCATTGTACCGTTTGAACAAGCGCCAAGGCCGTCAAATCTTGGCTTACTTGGGTGCACCTGAGCACTTGTACCAAAAGACGCCAACGGCTGATTTGGAAGAAGACCGTCCAGCGTTGCCTGACGAAGTGGCATTGGGTGTCACTTACGATGCAATTGATGACTATCTAGAAGGCAAGGATGTTGCCGAAAAGGATGCCATCCAAATCGAGAAGTTGTTTACGACAACTGAGCACAAGCGTCAATCACCAGTCACTGTTTTCGATGAGTGGTGGAAGTAAAACGTTATAAGAAACGAGACCTGTTTCCAGCTGGGAACAGGTCTTTTTTTGTAACGAAAATGTATTGTGTATATTTTGACAATCTCCAAAATGATAAAACCCTAATGTAACAGAACGTTAGGTTGTTGGTTACGAATGTATAGGAATAAAATTGCGTCCAAAAATGTGTATTTAAATTAACGAAACGGCGTCATATAGTTATATTTTAATCATTATTCACTATTAGTTAGGAATAAATATTCATTTGACGTTTGTATTTATTTTTCCGATAATAGACACAATAAATAATGGGTAATGTTCGTATACTAACGAAATGTTACCAAAAAGGGGTATTGGAATGGGGTCTATTAAGTTATCAGACGCGTTTGTCGCCGAAACAATTGCGAACATTAAGCCACACTGGGGAACGTTGGGTTGGGTAACCTACAAGCGTACGTATGCACGTTGGAATGATGCGGCTGGCCGTACGGAAGAATGGCATGAGACAGTGAAGCGTGTAATCGAAGGAAACATCAACTTGGATCCACGTTTGCAAGAAGGGACAGCATCAGTTGCGGATATTGATGCGCTACAAATCGAAGCCGAAGAATTGTTCCGTGCGATTTATTCATTGTCTGCAACACCATCTGGTCGTAACTTGTGGATCTCAGGTACGCCTTATCAAGAGGCGCACGGGGATGCGTTGAACAACTGCTGGTTTGTGGCAATGCGCCCACAAGCATACGGTGAGAGTCACATCGTGCCGCCATATGCAGATAAGCAAGAAATCATGGCCTCAATGCCATTTGCTTTCTTGTTCGACCAATTGATGAAGGGTGGCGGTGTTGGTGTTTCTGTGACACAAAAGAACGTCGCGCAAATGCCGGCAGTTGCCCAAACAGTTGATGCAACTATCGTGATTAACCCTGAAGCTGATGCTTATGAAGAGGCTCGTATTGCTGGTGCTGATAACGCAACTGAAATTATGGTTGGGGATGCCGATGTTGTGACAGTGCCTGACACGCGTGAAGGTTGGGTCTTGATGACGGCTGATTTGATTGATCGCCACTTCCGTCAAGACATGAAGCGTGCGGTTGTTTATGATGTTTCAGCCATTCGTGCTAAGGGCGCTAAGATTAAGGGCTTCGGTGGTGTGGCTTCTGGTCCAGCACCATTGATTGAATTGATTCAAGATGTGAACGACTTGTTGAACGACACGTTGGGTGAGCACTTGTCATCAGTTGATTGCACGGACATCGCCAACTTGATTGGTAAGACAGTTGTTTCTGGTGGTGTGCGTCGTTCTGCAGAAATCGCGCTTGGGGATGCCGATGATGCAGCCTTCGTTGCGATGAAGCAAGACAAGGAAAAGCTCTACCACCACCGTTGGGCATCTAACAATTCTGTTTTCGTAACGGCTGATGACACAGCTCAATACGATGACATCGTCGCAGCCATTGCTGAAAATGGTGAGCCTGGGGTTGTTAACTTGGACTTGTTGCGTAACTACGGCCGTTTGGCGGATGGTGAGCAACCAGGAATTGATGCCGATGTTGAAGGAACGAACCCATGTGGTGAAATTTCGTTGGCTAATTGTGAAGCCTGCAATTTGTTTGAGGTATTCCCGAACGTTGCGATGGAACAAGGATTTGATCCTGCCCGTATCGTTGCATTGGGAGCCCGCTTTGCAAAGCGTGTGACATTTAGCCCATATGATTGGGAGATTTCACGTCAAATCATTAATAAGAACCGACGTATCGGGGTGTCTTTGTCAGGTATCCAAGATTGGGTTTTGACGTCATTCGGTGCCCCTGTTGTGACGGGCTGGGACGGTGACACACCAATCTACAACCAAGAGTTGATTAATGAAGTTGACCGTTTGTACCAAGCGGTTAAGGAAGCTGATGCACAATACTCAGCAACGTTGCACTGCAACCCATCAGTGAAGTGCACAACGGTTAAGCCATCAGGTACGGTTTCAAAGTTGACGGGTGTTTCAGAAGGTATGCACTTTAACTACGCTGACCACTTGATTCAACGCATTCGTTTCCAAGATACGGATCCATTGTTGAAGGCGTTGCAAGCTGCTCGTTACCATATCGAGCCAGATGTATACTCAGAAAACACGATGGTTGTGGAGTTCCCAGTTAAGGCTGCTTCAGCTGATTATCCTGGCTTTAAGTCAGCAGGTGAAGTCAGTGTTGCCGAGCAATTAGCGAACCAAGCCTTCTTGCAAAAGTACTGGGCTGACAACTCAGTCAGCTGCACGATTACGTTCCAAGAGGATGAGAAGCCGCTGTTGGCTAAGATGTTGCGCCAATACGCCCCACAAATTAAGTCAACGTCAATGTTGCCTTACTCAGGGCACGGCTTTGCGCAAGCGCCAAAGGAGCCAATTTCAGCTGAAGATTATGCTGAACGTTCAGTATCAGTATTCGGTGATGTGCAAGCGGTTTACGAAGCGCTACACAGTGAAGATAAGTTGATGGACTTGGTTGATTCAAGTGATTGTGAGACGGGTGCATGCCCAATTAAGTAACGCAGGAGCAGAGAGATGCGAGTGATTAATAAAGTTTTGATGTTGTTGATTGCGCTAGTTTTGATTATTGGTGCGACATTGTTCGGTATGCAGCATTGGCAAAGTCGAACAGATGCCCAAACAACGCAAGCAAAGACAGAACGTCATGTGACAATGGTTGTGAAGCATGATGATAAAGAGAAGACGTTCAAAGTGACGTTGAAAAAGGGTGAAACGCTTTTGGATTTGACCCAAAACGAGAAGCGTGAGCCAAAGATGTCAGTGACGGCCGATGGGTTTATCACTGAAATTGATGGTCGTGCCCAAAATCAAGTGAAGAACCAATACTGGGTTTATACGGTAAATGGAAAGCAAACCAGTGAAGCGCCCGCTGATTTGAAGTTGCATTCCGGTGATCGTATTACCTTTGAGTTGAAGCAGTTCTAATGACAAAAACGCTACATTGGGTGGCGATGACAGGCGTGTTGACGGCCGTGATGGTTGTCGCGCGCCTGTTCGTGCATCCGTGGCCAAACGTGACCCCGTTCACTGCTTTGGTCATCCTTGTTGCTTGGTATTTTGGCTGGCGCATTGCCTTGCCAGCAACAAGTCTTGCCGTGATTTTAACGGGATTGTTGTTGGGGATGCACCCAGTCGTGGTGGTGCAAATAATTTTGTATGCCGGATTAGTCTTGATTACCAGCGGCAGTCGGCATATTGCTGATGAAAAAAGCATGGCGTTGATTGTTGGCTTAGTCTTTTGCTTAACTTACGGTTTTTGGACGACAATTTTGCAAGCACCGTTCTTATTTGGTGGCTTTAATTGGCCGGCAATTTGGAGTTATTGGCTGGCCGGATTATCGTTTGATTTCGTTCATTGTGTGGCGACGTTTGTGTGCGTGATAGCGCTATTTCATCCGTTTTCTCGGATACTGATGATGTATCAAAAAATACCGCAAAAAGCTTGACTTACTATGATAAAATAAGTGTGATGCATTAGGGGAATATGATAATTAAATTATTGCCTGTTCACCTAACTGTAAGCATATTGTTTAGGGATTTTTTGCCGTCATGTTACCATTGGCTTATACAAACTAAAAGGGGTAAATCACAATGATGAAGACGTTCAACACGATGAGCTTGCAAAAGGAAGATTTCAAGCCCATCAACGAGAAGACGATCAACATGTACGTTTGCGGACCTACTGTCTACAACTACATCCACATCGGTAACGCACGTTCTGCGATTACGTTCGACACTATTCGTCGCTACTTCGAGTACCGCGGATACGAAGTTAACTATGTTTCTAACTTCACTGACGTTGATGACAAGATGATTGCTGCTGCTGCTGAACAAGGAATTACGGTTCCTGAATTGGCCGACAAGTACATCGATGCCTTCAACGAAGACACAGCACCATTGAACATCAAGCCTGCAACTGTTCGCCCTCGTGCAACTGAGCACATTCCTGAGATTATCGAGTTCGTTGAGGACTTGATCAAGAAGGGTTACGCTTACGAGTCTGAAGGTGACGTTTACTTCCGTGCTAAGAAGTTCAAGGGTTACGGTATTTTGGCTCACCAAGATTTGGCTGAGATGGAATCTAACGCTGCTGGTCGTTTGGATGACGGTGAATTGGCACGTAAGGAAGACCCAATGGACTTTGCTGTCTGGAAGGGTGAGAACGGCGATGGTGCCATTGCTTGGAACTCACCTTGGGGTAAGGGACGTCCTGGATGGCACATCGAGTGCTCAGTGATGTCAACGAAGTACTTGGGAAACCACTTGGACATCCACGGTGGTGGAATTGACTTGGCTTTCCCACACCACACGAACGAAATTGCACAAACTGAAGCTCACACTGGTGAGAAGTTCGTTGAGAAGTGGTTGCACAACGGTTTCGTTACGGTTGGTGACGAAAACGAAAAGATGTCAAAGTCATTGGGTAACTTCACGACTGTTCACGAATTGTTGCAACAAATCGATGATCCAATGGTTTTGCGTTTCTTCATGGCAACGACGCAATACCGTCGTCCAATTGCTTACTCACAAAAGAACATGGACTTGGCTGCCCGTAACTTGGAGCGTATCCGCACTGGGTACCGCAACTTGCAATTCCGTTTGGGATCAGCAGTTGAAGGTTCAGATGCAGATATCGAAGCAAAGGCACAAGAAAAGGTTGATGCCTTTGTAGAGGCCATGGACGATGACTTCAACGCACAAAACGCTATGACGGCGGTTTATGAGTTGATTGAATTGGCAAACTTGTACTCACAAGCTGAAGAAGTTAAGGCTGACACGGTTAACTTTGTCTTGAAGCAAATCAAGGACTTGATGAACGTGTTTGGCGTTGATGGTTTGGAGCAAGCACCTTTGTTGGATGCAGATGTTGATGCATTGATCAAGGAACGTGATGCTGCCCGTGAGACGTCAAACTTTGCTCGTTCAGATGAAATTCGTGACGAGTTGGCTGCTCGTGGCATTATCCTAGAAGATACGCCACAAGGAACACGCTGGCGTCGTGCATAATTAATAGTTTTTGAAACAGTCACTTGGCTTATTGCTGGGTGGCTGTTTTTTGTTGGCCGTTTTTCTAATCGTTTTTTAATAAAACTATTGAACTTTTGCGTGGGTGGGGTTATTGTGTACGCATGCAGAGGGGGAATTTATTATGACGAAATTGGCGATTGTAACAGGTGCTGGTCAGGGAATTGGTGAAAGTATCGCCTTCCGATTGGCAAAAGATGGGTTTGCGATTGGTGTTGCAGACATCAATACCGTTACTGGAGAAGAAGTTGCCCACGCGCTGATTGAAGCTGGCTATCAGGCTAAGTTTTATCAGATTGATGTGGCGCACCGGGGTGAGGTGTTCCAACTGGTTGACCAGGCAGTGTCTGACTTAGGTGAGTTGGCTGTGTATGTGAATAATGCCGGGATTGCAGTGATTGATTCGTTTGTTGATGCTGATCCGGTTGATGTTGAACGGATTCTTGATGTGAATCTAAAGGGCACTTACTGGGGGATTCAAGCCGCGGCGACGCGCTTTAAGCAACAAGGGCATGGTGGGCGTATTGTGAACGCTGCCTCGCTGGCTGGTGTGGAGGCATCAGCGTTACAAAGTGCCTATTCGGCATCAAAGTTTGGTATTCGTGGCTTAACGCAATCGTCTGCCAAGGAATTGGCGGCGGATCAAATTACAGTTAACGCCTACAACCCCGGCGTAGTACGCACACCATTGCGGGATGCGATTGATGAGCGAACGGCGGCGATTAAGCAGGTGACGGTGCCTGAACAACAAGCAAACGTTTTAACTGAAATTGCCTTGGGGCGTGAAGCGACGCCGGCTGATGTTGCTGAAGTTGTCGCCTGGTTTGCGTCACCAGCAGCCGCTTATATTACAGGGCAATCTATCATGGTTGATGGCGGCATGGAGTTTCTCTAATTTATTTTTAATAAAACTATTGACGTTTTCTAATTTTAGTTTTAAGATACAAACATCGACTAGGAAGAGATAAGTACTTTTCAAGCGTCGCCAGAGAGTTAATGGTTGGTGTGAATTAACGGACGCGCGAATTGGAAAATGGTCTTGGAGTCTTAATGACGTGAGCAAAGTGTTAGCGTCACTCGGGTGCGCCCGTTATCGCGCTTAGGTATCGTCGGCATACGACCGTACTGAAAGAGGATGGTTCCTATTTTTGAGGACCATTGAACCCGGGTGGTAACACGTGAAAACGTCCCGTAGCTGTAGTGGCTACGGGACGTTTTTTGTTTACGGATAGTTGAAGAAAGTGAGGAAGGAACGATGCAATATCTATGTGTCACCGCTCACCGATGTCTTTTTGTTGGTGAGGGGCTTGGTCAAAGTCGAATGTGATTTTTTGGAACTGGCAGTGGGCCAGACAAAATGACAGCTACGACAGATTAAGTTTTAAACAACAGGAGAGTTAGAAATTATGACAGTAGGAACTAAGGTACGTTATCACTTTGACCAGGTTGGATCATATCTACGTCCAGCAGCATTGAAGCAAGCTCGTGCAGATTACACGGCCGGGACAATCGACCATGAGACACTCATTCAAGTGCAACATGACGAAATTCATGATTTGGCGGTTCACCAACATGAAGTTGGATTGAAGGATGTCACGGATGGTGAATTTGCCCGTTCGTGGTGGCACCTCGACTTTTTGTGGGGACTCACCGGGGTTGACCGATACACGCAAGAAGATTCATACAAATTCCACGGTGAGAAAACGCGAACGGATAACGTGCAATTGACTGGCAAGATTGCCTTTAATCCAGACCATCCATTCTTTGCAGACTTCGCCTACCTGAAGTCAATTGCGCCAGAGGGGACTGAACCTAAGTCAACGATTCCAGCACCGACGTTGCTCTTCCGCGATGGTCGTTCGGACCGGGCCTTAGAGTTTTATGACACATGGGAAGCCTACTTGGATGATTTAGCGCAAGCGTACCATGATACGTTGCAACGCTATTATGATTTGGGCAGTCGCTATGTCCAACTAGATGATACGACCTGGGCCTTCTTGATTAGCAAGTTGAACGAGTTCAAGAATGATCCGGCTGAGCGTGCTAAGTATGAAAAGATTGCGACGGACAGCGTTTATGTCATTAACAAGGCGTTGGATGGTTTGCCAGAAGATTTTAAAATCTCAACACACATCTGCCGAGGTAACTTCAAGTCAACGTATCTCTTCGAAGGTGGTTATGCACCAGTAGCGAAGTACCTTGGGCAGTTGCACTATGACACCTACTTCTTGGAATATGATGATGCCCGCTCAGGTGACTTTGAGCCCTTGCCTGAAATTTGGCAAGGTCGTGAAGATGTCACGATTGTGTTGGGCTTGGTGACAAGCAAGTCACCTAAGCTTGAGTCAACCGAGGCGATTAAGAATCGCATTGCTGACGCAGCTAAACTAATTCCGCTTGAAAACTTAGCGCTATCGACGCAATGTGGCTTTGCTTCCACGGAAGAGGGAAATGCGTTGACGGAACAAGAAGAATGGACAAAGTTATCATTCATCAAGCACATTGCGGATGAAGTTTGGGGGTAGGCGAAATGGTTAAGAGATTGGGAATTGTGATTGCTGGGGTTGTCCTGACTGGGACGTTGTTAGCGACAACGACGTCAATTCAGGCGGCGACGGTTAAAAAGGTGACGGTTGGATCGGTCACTGGAGATGCTGAAATTTGGCGTCATATTGCCGACTCATCGGCAGCGAAAAAGGCGCATGTGCAAATTAAGGTGAAAGAATTTACAGATGGGGGAACCTTAAATAAGGCGACGGCTTCGGGTGAAGTCGATGTGAATGCCTTTCAGTCCTATGACTATTTCCATGCGTTCAATAAGCAGACCGATACGGAGAAGCTAGCTGCGCTCGGCACAACTTATATTGAGCCGATGGGTGTGTACTCAAAGGATTATCACAAAGTAAGCGATATTCCGGATGGTAGCACAATTGCGATTGCGCGTGATAACGCCAATGCAGCTCGTGGGCTACGCTTGCTTGCTAACGCTGGTTTGATTAAGTTGAAGGCAAACTTCTCAGCCTTGTCAGGGGTGGCTGATATTGCTGACAATCCACATCATTTTAAGTTCAAGGAAATTGATGACACAACTGGGGTGTCACTGGTTAAGCAAGATGACTCAGTGGCAGCGGTGCTAATTTCAAATTCAGTTTCACAAGCCGGTGGTTTGAATGTTTTGAAGGATTCATTTTATCATGAGTCAATTAACTCAGGCACGATTGGTAACATCAACATTTTGGCAACGCGTGAATCACAAGCCAATAACAAGACATACAAGAAGCTTGTGGCGCTATATCGTGACCCAGCAGTACAAAAGTGGATTAAGAACCAATACCACGGCACAAAGGTTGAAGTGAAGAAGCCTGTATCTTATTTGGAGGGAAAATAACATGGCAGAAGTTGAAAGTTTTACACTTGATCACACAAAAGTTAAAGCACCATATGTGCGTTTAATTGAAGAGCAAGCTGGCCCAGCTGGTGGTGCGATTGCAAATTACGATTTGCGCTTGGTGCAACCGAATGAAACGTCGATTGAGACGGCCGGTATTCACACGTTGGAGCACCTATTTGCGAGCCTGGTTCGCGATGAATTGGATGGCATTATTGATATTTCGCCATTCGGATGTCGTACGGGCTTTCATGTTATTAGTTGGCAAACGTATACGCCAACACAACTTGCGGAAACATTCACCCGCGTGTTGCGCAAGATTCGTGATGAGATTACTTGGGATGATGTGCCCGCAACAACGATTCGTGAGTGCGGTAATTTCAAGGATCACAGCCTTCACTCAGCTAAGGCGTGGGCGGCGATTATCTTGGAACAAGGATTGTCAGATGATCCATTTGTTCGTCACGTTGTAGAAGCATAATAAGTAAAACCAGGTCATTGACCTGGTTTTTCTGTTATTATAGTAAGCATGAATGAGAAGATTAATTATGAGCAATTGAATGGCTTGGATTTGGCTTATTATGGGGATGCGGTGTACGAAGTGTACATTCGTCAACATTTGCTAGCCAAAGGGATTACCAAGCCAGCCCGTTTGCAACGGGAATCAAAGAATTATGTGTCAGCTAAGGCACACGCGGCTTTGTTTGCGTTGATGGAAACGGATGACCTATTGACTGAAGAAGAGATGGCCTACTTTAAGCGTGGGCGTAATGCAAATTCACATACGAAGGCAAAGAACACGGACGTGGTAACGTACCGTATTTCAACTGGATTTGAGGCGCTAATTGGCTACTTAGCAGCGAGTGACCAACAAGCCCGTTTGGATGAAATTATTGCCTGGGTTTATGAACAAGTAGAAAGTGGACGAACGAGAGCAAATGGCACAACAAAGTAATAACCGAAACAAGCGCGATCGTGGTGGTAAGCCAGAGCGCAATAATAATCGTCGTGGAGCAGACCGCCGCTTTAACGACCGTGACCGTCAACCACGTGCAAAGCGTGCAGAACGACCAGAATCAGACCAAGAGGATATTGCAGCGCAAACTGAATTCGTGTTTGGTCACCACGCTTCTGTTGAAGCGTTGAAGGGTGAAACGGAAATCAACAAGGTTTGGCTACAAACTGGTTTGACAGACAAAATCCGAAATGAAGTCATGACGCTAGCTAAGAAGCGTGGCTTGGTCATCCAAGATGCGCCTAAGGCTAAGCTTGATGAATTGACGGATGGTCAAAATCACCAAGGTGTCGTGTTATCAATTGCTGCATATGCATATGCAACGATTGATGATTTGTTTGCCAAGGCAGCTGAAAAGGATGAAGCACCATTCTTCTTGGTGTTGGATTCAATTGAAGATCCTCACAACTTGGGATCAATCTTGCGAACGGCGGATGCGGCTGGTGTACACGGTATCATCATTCCAAAGCGTCGTGCGGTACAATTGACATCAGTTGTTGCCAAGACGTCTACAGGAGCAATTGAGCACGTGCCAGTTGCACGTGTTACTAACTTGGTTCAAACGGTTGAACAATTGAAGGAACGCGGTTTGTGGGTCTTTGGAACGGACATGGATGGTAAGGATTACCGTCGCTGGGACGCTGCTGGGCCAACTGCGCTTATCATCGGTAATGAAGGTAAGGGTATTTCACCATTGTTGAAGAAGACGGTTGATGAGACGTTGACGATTCCAATGGTTGGTCACGTCCAAAGTTTGAATGCTTCAGTGGCAGCTAGTTTGCTTATCTATCAAGCATTTAATAGCCGCAACCCACTATAGAATAAATGTTACGCACAAAGGTACTGTCTCAATGAAGTGAGAGAGTACCTTTTTTGCATAATCGTGGCATAGCCTCTGCTTTGTGGCATTGTATGGAATAAGACAACCTACGAGGAGGGCCTGAATGATGGTGAAGCGTGTGCCGGACAATATAGAAGACATCATGAAAGATGCACGGGATGGGGATGCAATCGCATTGACCACACTCAGTAGTCAGTTAAATGGTTTGATTTGGCGCGAATATGCACGCCAAGATTCACGCATAAAGTCGCGTGACTGGTATTCAGAAGCCCAGTATGTGTTATATCGTGCCTTGGCGTCGCTAAGACTCTTTACCTGGCCGACGTTAGTGGGTTATTACGAAAAGGCACTGCGACACCATGCCCGGCAAATTTGGCGACTTGAGTATCGCGTCGACGCATCATTTGAGACCGTTGCAATGGAAGATGAGAAGCACGCGAATGGCGGGCGACTGGAAGAGAACACGGTGATATATTACGAAGAAAAGCAACACATTAAAACGTCACTGCAAGCGGTATTGTCAAACTTGACGCCAAAAGAAAGGCAATTTTTGAAGTTATGGATATCGGGGTACAAGGTCGAGGAGTGCGCTGAAATATTGCATCGTTCAAAATCGTGGGGCTATTTAATGCGTCGCCAGATCCAGATTAAACTTTCCGTCGAGTTGTATGATGACTGAGATTGGCGATTGTGGTATAGTTAACAATAGATTAAACGAGAAAATAGATAGAGCGGAGACACATTATGGCAGCAAAGAAAGTCGCTTTAGCGTGCAGTGTCTGCGGATCACGAAACTATATGGTAACGAAGAAGCCAAATCGTCTTGAGCGTCTTGAAGTTATGAAGTTTTGCAAGTTCTGCGGACAACACACAATGCACCGCGAGACGATGTAAGCACCAGGTCGGCTAAACCGTTCTGGATACAGGAGTACATGACATGAAGTTTTTGGCTAGTGTTGTTGCGGAAATGAAGAAGGTTACTTGGCCTACTTTGAGTGAAAACGTCCGTGACACTTCAATTGTTTTGATGACAGGTTTGTTTTTCGCCGTTTTGTTCGGTGGCGCTGACTGGGTATTTGAGCAAGGGGTTACTTGGTTGTCTAAGTAAGCCGGTTGCGATATAATAAAAATATCGAAACGCAGATAATAAAACCCTCAGTCATGAGGGTTTTTAATTTACAAAAATTACAGGTATAACCTGAGGAGGCAATCATGGCAGTTGAGTCATACGATAAGCAATGGTACGTTTTGCACACATACGCTGGTTACGAGAACAAGGTTAAGGCCAACTTGGAATCACGTATCGAAACGATGGGGATGACTGACTACATCTTCCGCGTTATCGTGCCTGAACAAGAAGTTGAAGTTGAGAAGGACGGCGAGACGAAGATCATCAAGGAAAATGATTTCCCAGGTTATGCCTTGGTTGAGATGATTATGACTGACGAAGCTTGGTACGTTGTCCGTAACACACCAGGTGTTACTGGTTTCTTGGGTTCTCACGGTGGTGGTTCAAAGCCAGTTTCATTGTTGCCTGATGAAGTTGACGACATGTTGCAACGTATGAACATCGTTGAACGTAAGGTAACTGAGCTTAACGTTGAAGTTGGTGAGACGGTCAAGATTGTTGCTGGTTCATTTGCAGGTATGCAAGGTGAAGTAACGGCTATCGATAACGACAAGCAAGAAGTAACGGTTTTGGTTGACTTCTTGGGTCGCGAAACACCAACTGAAATCTCATTTAACGATGTTCAACCATTGATTTAATGGGAAACAACGAAAATTAAGAATATTTAGTGAACGCCTGACTTGTCAAAAGTCAGGCGTTTTGTTATTATAATCTGGTATGTGTGGCAACACGCATATGTGGGAGGCGTAAATCGAAACGCGCCATTACACCACAAACACGAAGGAGGAAACAATCGTGGCTAAGAAAGTTTCAAGCATTGTTAAGTTGCAGATTCCGGCCGGTAAGGCTACCCCTGCACCTCCAGTTGGACCTGCTTTGGGTCAAGCTGGTGTTAACATCATGGGATTCGCAAAGGAGTTTAACGCTCGCACTGCCGACCAAGGTGGTTTGTTGATCCCAGTAGTTATTACTGTATATGAAGATCGTTCATTCGAATTCATCACTAAGACGCCTCCAGCAGCAGTTTTGTTGAAGAAGGCAGCCGGTGTTGAAAAGGGTTCTGGTGAGCCTAACACTAAGAAGGTCGCTACGGTTACTGCAGCACAAGTACGTGAAATTGCAGAAACTAAGATGCAAGATCTAAACGCGGCTGACGTTGATGCAGCTGTTCGCATGATCGAAGGTACTGCTCGTTCAATGGGCTTCACTGTTGAAGGCTAATTAACGGGTTCCGTACGGATCGCGTAGGAAACTAAGCATGATCAAGCGGGAGGTCAATGACCGTTTGACCGCATTTGCAAGGAGGAATAGCTACCATGGCTAAGAAGTATGGTAAGAAGTATTTGGCAGCCGCTGAAAAGATCGACAGTGCTAAGTTGTACACTGTTGAAGAAGCTGCCCAATTGGTAAAGGACATCGACTTTGCCAAGTTTGATGCAACTGTTGAAATCGCGTTCAACTTGAACGTTGATACTCGTCAAGCTGACCAACAATTGCGTGGTGCCGTTGTTTTGCCTAACGGTACTGGTAAGGACCAAACTGTTGTGGTCTTTGCTCAAGGTGATAAGGCTAAGGAAGCTGAAGAAGCTGGTGCTGACGTAGTTGGTGCTGCTGACTTGGTTCAACGCATTTCTGACGGTTGGTTGGACTTTGACGTTGCCATTGCTACGCCTGACATGATGGCCCAAGTTGGTCGTGTTGGACGTGCATTAGGTCCTAAGGGATTGATGCCTAACCCTAAGACGGGAACTGTTACGTTTGACGTAGCTAAGGCCGTTACTGACGCTAAGTCAGGTAAGGTTACTTACCGTACTGACCGTGACGGAAACGTTGCTGTACCAGTTGGTAAGGTATCATTTGACGCCGACAAGCTTGCTGGAAACATCAAGTCATTGTCAGACGTTATCTTGAAGGCTCGTCCTGCCGCTGTTAAGGGTGCATACGTAAAGCACGTATCAATCGCTTCAACGTTCGGACCTGCTGTTAACATCGATATTGCTTCTTTGTAATTTAGAATTTTTCTAGATCAAAGTTAGCTTTTCATGTTGACACTTCCTCGACTACCTGATAAAGTAGTTCGAGTAATAAATCGATTCTACCTAAGACGCAGGTGTCGTAAGACTTAATAACCCGCCGAGGAAGTGAAAAACGCGTAAGCGACTTTTGACCCCCGGTGCAGTATGTACTGGGGGTCTTTTGGTACGAATCAAAATCTTAACAGGAGGAACATTACCATGAGTGAAGCAACTATTGCTTTGAAGGCACAACAAGTTGAAGAAGTTGCTGACAAGTTTAAGTCAGCCGCATCTGCAGTTGTTGTTGACGTGCGTGGGTTGACGGTTGAACAAGCCAACAACTTGCGTTCAGAATTGCGTTCAGAAGGCGTTGAGTTGAAGGTTATCAAGAACAAGATCTTGACGCGTGCTGCTGAAGCCGCTGAATTGACTGACTTGAACGACTTGTTTGTCGGACCATCAGCCGTTGCATTCTCTAACGAGGACGCAATCGCTCCTTCACGCATTTTGAAGAAGTTTGCTGATAACATCGAAGCCTTGGAAATCAAGGGTGGTGTTGTTGACGGTCAAGTTGCATCTGTTGAAGATATCAACAAGTACGCAGCTTTGCCAGACCGCGACGGTTTGTTGTCAATGTTGTTGTCAACGTTGCAAGCACCTGTTCGCAACTTTGCATACGCAGTTAAGGCTGTGTCAGACGCAAAGGAAGAAGCTGCTGAAGCCTAAGCATCCGCTTGGCATTATGCAGGTTTACCCGGGCATTGCCCAAACAAATAAAATCGCCGCATAGGCAAATAAACGAGGAGATTAATTATCATGGCATTTGATAAGGATTCAATCATCGCTTCATTGAAGGAAGCTACGATTTTGGACTTGGCTGACTTGGTTTCAGCTATTGAAGAAGAGTTTGGTGTTTCAGCTGCTGCCCCTGTTGCAGTTGCTGGTGCAGCTGGTGGTGCCGAAGCAGCCAAGACTGAATTTGACGTTGAGTTGACTTCAGCTGGTTCAGCTAAGGTTCAAGTTATCAAGGCAGTTCGCGAAGCAACTGGTTTGGGCTTGAAGGAAGCTAAGGACTTGGTAGACAACGCTCCTTCAGCTATCAAGGAAGGCGTTTCAGAAGACGAAGCTAACGAATTGAAGGCTAAGTTGGAAGAAGCTGGTGCCGTTGTTACTGTTAAGTAATTAACGCCCTTCTTTAAAAAAGACGTGATACTTCAAAAAAGACGTGATACTTCGGTATCACGTCTTTTTTTGCGCTTCTAAAAGTTTAGACCCGGATTATTCATCAAGACAAACAAAAAACCGCTGAAACAGCAAGTTAATACCGTTTCAGCGGGTTTTGCGCTTTCACCCGTTGGGTGAAAACCATAGGAGCTCTTTTTTATGATATTTTGTTAGTGGAAAACAAACCAAATACTCAAAAATTGGAGCGTCTAAAATTATGACTCAAAAAGTATTACCTAGCAACCATTTAGTTGCAGTTTCAGACAATGGGGCACCAATTACCTCGGATGGTGGCAACGTGCTGCTTAGTATTTTTCTGAATTCGCCTGTAATTTCCAGGCTCTTTAATAACGTTGAATTCAACGATAATCGCAAAAATCCACGCTATGCTAAGGTAGAATTGTTATTGCAAATGCTCATTCAAGTTATCGAAGGTTATCGCAACGACGACGTTGCAGATTACTTGACCCAAGATATCGAACATCGACTTGTTTATGCGCAAAACATGGCATCTCAACCAACTATTTCCAGATTTCTATCACATCTCACGAACGAAGACATTGATGAGCTACAAGAATTAAATCGTCGTATTGTCTCTTTAATTGATGAAAGATCAGCCAATACTGAACTGGTGCTAGATTTGGATTCAACCTACTTTGAGACCTTTGGTCATCAAGAAAAAATTGGTTTTAATTATCACTACTTGAACGTCGGTTACCATCCGCTTATCATGACCGATGCTTTAACTGGAACCGT
>NZ_PVSN01000069.1 GCF_004766315.1 Weissella confusa
CCAACACAGCGGGCAATCTCACGAGAGATTGTCGAAGCACTTCTACCAATTTCTTTTGCAATGCTACGCATTGACAACCCTTCTCTGAGTAAAACTTCTATACGTCCGCGATCAAATGCGGTAAGCTGATGATAATGACTCATAATGTTTCCTCGCGTTCTGTATGTTCTAGACAAACTACATTTTACGCTGGTTCATTATGAGTCAGTTTTTATTTAGCTTAGTGTTGCACTTGAATTGTAAATTCAAGACTCTAAAAATGCCATTGTCTCTCCTCCGGCTCTCTACGCTTTTTGTCATAATTATTGTAACTAAGTGTACCGCCGTATTTAAACGACGTCAAGAAAAGTTTAATCAAATCGTCTTCGATTAAACTTTTTGTGTTATAGTAATTCTACAACAACTCACAGAAAGGTGGCCTATCATGAATCGTGAAGAAAAAAAGGCGCTCACCAGGCGACAACTCATCGACGTCGCCACACGTCTATTCCAACAACACGGTATCCATAACACTGATTTAAAAACAATTGCTGCCGAAGCCGGCGTGTCTGTGGTCACCTTTTACAAGTACTTCGACAGCAAAGAAACGTTGATTGGGACAATCGCTGCCGAACAACTAAATGCGTTGTTCGATCAGATTATGGCAATTACCCACCAAACTGATTTACGTTTCATTGAAAAAATCAAAGCCTTCGCCACGCTGTCTCAACAAAAACAGCAAGAAATTGCAACGACGTTTGGGGATGAAATGATGCAACTGCTCGAGAAAGACGATTCAGCTGTCCGGGCAGTTGCTGAATCCCGTCGCGACGAATTTTTCGAAGCAATCATTGAGCAAGGTCGTGATGAAGGTTTCTTCAACACCAACGTTAGCACAACGGCCATTCGCGTGTACATTGATATGTTTGTGACTTACCCAAATGTTCAAGCCAGTTTGGCATCCGGCAGTGGCCTCACTCGCCGAGAATTAGACGCGCAGCTAGAAGAACTTTTCTTCTTTGGCTTGATGGGTTCAGTTGACGCTGCCCACCGCGACCAATTAAACGAAATCCGTAAACAACAAAAGGGATGAGCAACTGCTCATCCCTTTTTTGCGATAGTTCGCAACACACCATCATGATTGTTGTCTGCAACTGCCACAGCATACTCATACTCAAATAGGCGCTTATCAGCGTTCGGCATAATCACCGGGTGACCAGCTAATGACAACATTTCTTGGTCATTCATGCCGTCACCAAAGGCCATTAATTCATTCGGTTCACCACCCAAATGTGCCAACATCCGTTCCAAACTCACCGCCTTATTGACGCCAGTTGCCATCACGTCCACGACCCCGTTACCAGGTGTCGTAGCGTGAACATCGATACCGCTCTGCTTAACTTGGTCAACAAACGTTTCACTTTCAGCTAACGTCCAAAAGACCGTCACTTTAACAACTGGAACATCAACTTCGCGTAGTGACGTCACTTCACGTGGTCGGCCATATAATTCAGCCATCATTGCCACAAATGCCGGTGGCAGTTGCCCATAGCCACGCACAACCAGCAGTTCATCCGGGCTAAAAATCATCACCCCACCATGTGGCTTACCTGGCATCAGATCAATTTGGTCCTGCAAATCCGCTGGCTGTTCAGACGTCATCGTCAAGCGGTCTGATAACTGTTGATCAGCAGATAGCAACGTTGCACCGTTATCAGCCACAATGTTGACCTTATCCAAGAAGCCACCGAACAACATCTGCACGTGGCGCAAATCACGACCACTGGCCACAATAAATTGACCACCCTGTGCCGCATAAACGTTGATAACCTGCGCAAATAAATCACGATTGTACTGTTTTTTATCGTTTAAAAACGTCCCATCTAAGTCTGTCGCCACAAATTTTGCCATTATGCCACCTCACTTCGTATTATCTAGCTTAATCCTATTTATTGAAGATTACGTTCGAAATCTATCACCCTTTGTTTCCAATTCTGACCAGCTCGATACTGTCCTAGTGTCCCATCGCTTCGAACAACACGATGGCAGCCGACAAATACCAACAATGGATTTTTACCAACTGCTGATGTAACGGCACGTACGGCGTTTGGACGACCAATCCGATTCGCTAACGCCGCATACGTCAGCGTCTCACCAAAATTAGTCTCTGCTAAGGCGCTCCAAACTTCATGCTGTAACGCTGTTCCTCGCCCCTGCCAATCAGGTGTGAAATCAACCACGCGACCAGCTAAATAATCAGCCACCACCGTCGCATAGCGTTGCTCCTCACTGGGTGCGATTTGCGTTTTACCAAACCTGGCCTGATAGTCAGCCACGGGATCACCGGCCAATGACACGAACGTCATCCCCGCCTCCAAATAAAAGATGGTCAACTGCCCATTCAAAAAGTCGTACGTTTCATATTGCATATCATTATCTCTTTCAAATGAAAAAAGCTACTCGCATTCTTGTTTACGAGTAGCTTACCAAATTTCTTAGATAATTTCTTCCAACTTAGCCAACACACCATCATGTTCGTTGTCCAAGTCAGCCATGCCGAATCCACGATTGAACAGACGCTCATCAGCATTTGGCATCACATAAACTTGCCCAGCCAATTCCATCATTTCCAAATCGTTCATGCCGTCGCCAAAGACAGTCAATTGCTTTGGTTCAAGCGCTAACTTGTTAATTAGCGCTGACAAACTTGTCGCCTTGTTCACGCCTTCAGCCAAGATATCAACCGCCCCATAACCAGACGTCGTTGGGTGCAATGGCATCCCCGATGCATTAATACGGCGAATAGCTTCGTTTGAACTTGGCACATCAAAAATAGCTGTCACGCTAGCCAAAGGTTGTGGAATATCCGTTAAGTGATCAACCAAGTGAATCGTGCCATACACATGCGTCATGTAGTCTTGCAAGTCTGGTCGTAACTCACCATAACCAGATAAACGGTACATGCTATCTTCAGAGAAAGCGATAATACCATCTTTTGGTGAAACATCGGCCAAGATACTTTCTAGTTCAGCCAATGTAGATGAATCAAGCGTACGCAAGTCTGTTTCCGCAGTGCCACGAACATGCCATGCAGCACCGTTATTTGTTACCAAGTGGACGCGGTCAGCTAATGCGCCAAACTTGCTACGTACCCACTTAGCTTCGCGACCGGTTGCAATCGCAAACTGGTCACCTTTTTCGTCGAGTTGATCCAAAATCTTAGCAAATCGTTCTGCATCGAAGGTTTTATCCTCGTGCAAAAATGTTTGGTCCAAATCCGTTACAAACAAGCGTGTCATGATAACCGCCTCCACTTTCCTTATGTCAGTAATAAGTGTATCAAATCGGTCGCCTTTGTAGATGTCTAAAAGGAACAAAAAAGGCGATTGCTTTCGCAATCGCCTTTCGCGTATAGCCCATCAGGGAGTCGAACCCTGGATGCCGGTGTGAAAAACCGGAGTCTTAACCGCTTGACCAATGGGCCATGATGTTTTAACAACCTGTCTCAACAACAGAATTAATATTACCAGAATAAATTGACCAATGCAACCCCTAATTTTAAAACTCGTAAACTTTCTTTTGCCTCCCTTCTGCCATACGGTATAATACGCTTAGAGGATATTAAGATGACGGACAAACAACTTGCCCACCCAAAGTGGTTGATCTTTTTCGAAACGTTAACAGCCATCGGGGTTATCGTAGCGTTGTTGCGTTTCTTCGCAGCAATTATCAACAGTATTTATCATCATTTTACTGGTCATACATTCGCATTCGTCGAGGCAGTTAGCCAAAACACATGGCAAAATTATTTGACCCTAGCGATATTGATTATTGGTATTTTAGGTACCCGCTATTTAAAAACAAAGTTTAAGTAAAAAGGACGACCAACATCGGTCGTCCTTTTGCTTTAGTTATTCGAATTCAGCATTCTTCTTCATTGTGGCATTAATTGTATCAGCCACCAATTGATTAAGATGACCATCTTCCAGCACTTGCCAGCCAGCAGCCGTTGAACCACCCGGCGTCATGACTTCATGCGCCAACGTCATTGGATCCTTTTTGAACTCTTCCATGTGGCGAGCTGTCCCAATAACCGTTTGTTGTGCCAAACGTTCTGCTGTCTCTGGTTCAATACCAGCTTGCACACCAGCTTGAATCATCGCCTCAGCAAACGCTGCGACAAACGCTGGACCAGAACCAGCCAAGGCACTAACAGCCCCAAATTGTTCTTCAGGCAATTCATCTGTGCGACCAAAGTCCAAGAACAAAGCAGCAATAGCCCCCTTGACATCAGCATCCATCGTGTCATCAAACGCCAAAGCTGTATAACCATACTTAAGCGCAACATTCACATTTGGCAAAGTACGCGCAATTAAAACGTTTGGTCCCAACGCATCATGCAATTGTGCCAATGACACACCGCCAAGAACTGACGCCACAATAACACCCGGCTTCATCATTAACCCAAGTTGTAGTTCCTTAGCGACATCAGCCAATTGTGCAGGTGGCATCGCCAAAACAACCATGTCAGACTCAGCCCAAACATCCAAAGCAGATTGCTTAGCCTCTAGCCCTAGTTCAGCCGCAACTTTTTCACCTGAATGTGGTGAAAAAAGCACTTGGCGAATTTCGGCGTTTCCTTGCCAGCCTTGCATCATCGCTTTAGCCATATTACCAGCACCGATAAATCCAATTGTTAACATCTCACACCTCGTTCATATCGTTTGTAATGACCTAATCATATCATACCTAGATAATATAAGAAGCGACCCACCGTTTTGTTTTTGTTTGCCACGCAAAATAAAAAGGCCTCGAACTAATTCGAGACCTTCGCTCACTATGAGAACCCTTGACGTTCAGATAATGAGAATGCTTTATTGTGATAGCGCATCGACATAATCAAACCGATACCCAACATATTTCCGACCAAGGCAGAACCACCTTGCGAAATAAATGGCAACGGGATACCTGTCAATGGCACCAATCCGATATTCATACCAATATTTTCAAAAATGTGGAACAACAACATCATTACCACACCAGATGCAATGTATGCATAGAATTGATTTGACGTATCATTAACAACTTGGAAGATTTGATAAATCAACAAGAAGTAAAGAACCAGTAGCAAGACACTACCAACGAAACCGAAATTTTCACCAATAACTGAGAAAACCATGTCGGATTCACGAACCGGTACCGCAACGTGCGAAACGTTGAAACCAGTTCCGGTAATACCACCGGATCCAATTGCCTTCATCGCTTGCCACAACTGGTAACCACTATTAGACGTATCCCCTGAAGGATTCATCCAAGCGTCCACACGGGCAAATTGATAAGCTTCAAATCCAACCTTTTCCAGAATGTGGTGTCCCCATGTTTGGGTAACAAACAAAATGGTCGTTGTTCCCAAGACTGCAGCTGCACCAACAATTGGCCCTAAAATCGACCAACTCAAGCCAGAGACCAGCGTCATGCCAAAAACAATCGCCACGAACACCAAAGTTGTTCCAAAGTCGTGTTGTGCCAAAACAAGCACGACAATTGGCGCTGTCCAAGCAATAATCTTCAACAACAAGAACTTATCAGAATCCCAAGTGTGTTCTGGGTTTTCCAAATTGTGCTGTGAAATCACACGTGCCAACATAATAATGAATGCTGGCTTCATAACTTCGGAAGGTTGGAACGTCAGTGGTCCAATTGCAAACCATGACTTTCCACCAGTGTTGGCGTAGTAAGCACGTGAGTAAAAGATCAAAACTGCAATCATCAAGAAGACACCCAAGCCAAAAATGTAAGGGGCCACTCGCCAAAGTTGTTCTGAATCAAATCTCATGATAACCATGACCGCAATAATACCAACGACATAGTAGGCACCTTGCATAATCACCATACGCCAAACATTAACACCGACAGTATCGTGTACTCCCGCAACATATAATGATGCTAAACCAATCAACGCAAGCATCATCACAACGAAGATGATTGACCAATCAATCACACCACCTTCGCTTGAGAAAAAGCGTTTGATCATGTTTTAACCTCTTTACTGATTAGTGATGCAAGTTAAACTCTGCAATCAACAATTCCATCGCGTCATCAAATGACTTGGCCGTAACCGTACGATTGTCAGCAAAACGCACCGTCAAAGGTGACGTAGACTCATCAATCGTACCCAAACGAACCTTGTTTACCTTCACTTCTGAAAGGTTATCTCCCAAATCATTAATTTCAACTGAAACAGGCTTATTATTACGTGACATAATTACTTTCCTTGTACTCCGTGCATGTGTTCTAGCAACTTACCAGCTCCAACGGCAACATTGTCCAATGGGCTTTCTGAAATCATAACAGGTACACCAAGGTGTCCTGAAATCAACTTGTCCATTCCGCGTAGCAACGCACCACCACCGGTCAAAACAACACCGCGATCGATAATGTCAGCTGCCAATTCTGGTTGGATCACTGACAAAACTTGGTGCGCTGCATTCACGATTTGGGCCAACGTGTCGTGCATTGCTGACTCGACTTCGTTAGCGTTCAACGTGATCGTGCGAGGCATTCCAGTGAAGTTATCACGTCCACGCACTTCCATCTCTTCTGGCTCTTCCAATGGCGTTGCTGTACCAATCTTAATCTTGATTTGTTCAGCTGTACGCTCACCAATTTGCAAACCATGCTCACGCTTAACGTAACCAGCAATGTCAGCGTTCATCTTATCACCGGCAACACGGATTGATTCTGAAGCCACAATATCACCTAATGACAAAACGGCGATATCTGACGTTCCACCACCCATGTCGATAACCATTGAAGCGATTGGTGAGAAGATATCCAAACCGGCACCGATGGCTGCAACCTTTGGCTCGTACTCAAGGTACACCTTACCGCCACCAGACTTTTCAGCAGCACCAATAATGGCCTTACGCTCAATTTCCGTGATGTTTGTTGGTGCGCACACCATGATGTTTGGTCGTGACATCACACCCTTGGCATTCAACTTAGCCATGAAGTATGACAACATTGCTTCCGTAATATCAAAGTCTGAGATAACCCCATCCTTCAAAGGACGAACGGCACGAATGTTACCAGGCGTGCGGCCAACCATTTGGTAGGCTTCGGTACCAACTGCCAAAACCTTATCCGTCTTGGTATCGATTGCAACGACTGATGGCTCGTTCAAGACTATACCTTTTCCTTCAACATAAATCAGAACGTTAGCCGTTCCCAAATCAATGCCGATTTCCTTGGCCATGATTTTCACCTCTTAAATTTTTACCGAGCAAGCTCGTTTATATTCTTTTACGTATCTATAATAGTATACAACAAAAACCGACGTCATTTGCCCTCAGTTTCTACATCAGGGTAAAATAGATAGAAAGACAATAAAAGGACGATATTCAAAATGAAATTAACCCTTAAAGAAATGGTTACGGCCCTAAACGCCAGCGTTTCAAACGATGCTGATGTCACGGTAACAAGTACAACATTCGATTCTCGCAAAGCTACTGCAGGCAGCTTGTTCATCCCCTTGGTCGCTGAGAACGACGGCCACGATTATATCGCTAGCGCCATCGCAAACGGTGCAACCGCAACTCTGTGGCAAGCAGACCACGGTAATGTGCCAACGGATATCCCCGCAATCATTGTGCCAGATACGTTGGACGCCTTCCAAAAGCTAGCCGCTTACTACCTAAAGAAGGTCGCCCCAAAGATTGTTGCCATTTCAGGTTCAAACGGAAAGACAACAACGAAAGACTTTATCGCTGCCATTGGTGCCAGCACGTTCAAGACTGTTAAGACACCAGCAAACTTCAACAACGAAATCGGTGTACCAACAACCATCCTTTCAATGGCTGAGGATACTGAATTGTTAGTTGTCGAATTCGGTATGGATCGTCCTGGAGATTTGACGCTTCTATCAGAATTGGTTAACCCAGACATCGCTGTTCTAACGATGATTGGCGAAGCCCACATCGAATTCTTCAAGACTCGTGACCGAATTGCAGATGGCAAAATGGAAATTATCAACGGTTTGAAGCCTAATGGGTTGTTTGTCTACAACGGTGACGAGCCATTACTTCGTGAACGCGCCACACAACACGAAAACCTCCAAACAGCCACATTCGGACTTGCACCTGAAAATGATTTGTTCGCTTCAACCATTGAAATGAACCCGGTCGAAGCAACTTTCCAAACGAATCAAACGGATGAAACCTTCCGCATTCCACTAACCGGTCGTTACAACGTTTCGAATGCGCTAGCTACCATTTCAGTTGGTCGCGCATTGGGAATTGCATATGGCAAAATCCGTGAGGCCTTGGCTAACGCACCAATCACTGAAAACCGTACCGAATGGTTAGATGGCCAATTTGGTGGCAAGATTTTGTCTGATGTCTACAACTCAAATCCAACCGCTGCTAAGGAAGTGTTGCACTTCTTCGCCGAGGCCCCAACCCAAGGTCGTCGTATTGCCGTACTTGGTGATATGTTGGAGCTTGGCGAAGCCGGCCCAGCTTTGCACGCTAGCCTAGCTGATAGCCTTGAACCATCAGCTATCCAACGCGTTTACCTAGTTGGAGATATCATGGCCAGTCTTGAAGAGGCACTGACTGTTAACTACCCAGCAGGGGCTGTGGTTCGTTACGCTAAAGATAACTTGCCAACGCTGATTGATGATCTGAAGTCTGAATTAACTGCCGATGATATCATCATGCTTAAGGGTTCTCACGGTATTCACCTTGAGAACGTGGTAGCCGCTTTAATTTAATATCGCTTGTCATATACAAAAAGGACTATCGCACCAATCGCGATAGTCCTTTTCTTTTTAACCGAATACTTACTCAACTTCAGGTTGTGGTTGCAACATCACTGGGAATGAGTGCTTCATCCCCCACAACGCAACTACACCACCGACAATTCCAAAAACAACCAATGCGATTGTCGCCGCCCACACACTCATATATGGTGTGTGATTAATTAAAGCGTCATAACCTTGAGCTGCATACGTCGTCGGAAGAAACTTAGCAATCGTTGCTAATGTCGCATTCAAGAATTCGCTCGGTACAATCTGGCCTGACAAAACAATTTGCGCCATGGCCACAATAACTGAAATCAGCAATCCAACTGTGCCAAACAAAACATCCAACAGTAGCGTTACGAGCATGAATGCCGTCGCAACGATGAACGTAAATAAGAATGTCGCGAACAAGTTAGCATCAATCTTGAAGATCGCGATAACCCCCGTCATCAAGACAGCTTGCAATACCGGCAAAATAAACAACGTGCGCAAACTAGCAATCGCAGATACATCAGCAGTCATACGACGACGGCGCTCATTCATCTGAATTAACAACGCACCAATAAACAATGCAAAGGCCGATAATGCTGGGCCGAAAACTGCCTTGTAATCGGCAACTGTTAATTGACGATCAACTTGCTTTGAAGCAACTGGGCTCACAAAGTGATTGATTGTCTTCTCACCAAGATGAATTGGTTGTAGCTGCTTCACACCAGCTTGCAACGCATCGTTCAACGTCTTAGTTCCTGTCGTAGCAGTCTTAACACCATCGTTCAGTTGGTCATCCCCGGTCGCTAATTGTTGGGCACCCGTCCCAGCTGTATTCAATGCATCGAGCAACGTTGGTACCTTGCCAGCCAATGTGTTCACACCATCTGACAGTTGCCCAGCACCGCCCGCTAATTGTTGGGCACCATTTGAAAGTGCCGGTGTATTAGCCCGCAATTGATTTAGGCCATCTGACAATTGTCCAACCCCACTAACAAGGATTGGCGTCTGATTAGCCAATTGTTGATTACCAGTCGCAATTTGACCGGCACCAGTAGCGAGTTGGGCAACCGCGGCATTGGCCTGTCCCAAGCCCGTATACAATGACGGCATCTTTGCGGCCAATTGTTGTTGTCCGCCAGATAAAGTAACCAACCCAGTTTGCACTTGTATCGCACCGGCTGACAATTGTTGGGCTGACGTTGCCAATCGATTAGCTCCCGCAACAGCCCCATCAAGTTGCGTCGCAATTTGGTCTACTTGTGTTGAGAACTTATCAATTGCTTGCAATGCGCCAGATGTGGCCAATTGACCGTTTGTTTCCATTTGTTGCAACGCTGGCAATAGTGCTGCCAACTTTGGTAACAACGGCACTAATGGTGTTAGTGCATCCCCAATTTGTTGTGCTTGTGCCCCTGCATCCGTCACGGCGCCTACTTGTTGCAACGCTGTCATGTACTTGCCTTTGAACTTAGCATTATGGCTGTCATTCAAGAACGTTTGAAATTGTGGATCCGCCATCAACTCTTTGAAAGACTCTGCCCCAGCACCAACTGTGGTCAAATCCGTTTTCAGGTTAGCCATGTTCGTCGCGATGTCGTTCTTACCAGCATCACCAAGGCTAAGCCCTTTCGTCTCTTCCGCAATTTGGCCCAAGCCGCTGTTTAATTGGTTCAAACCGGCTGTCAACTTTTGCAAGTCAGCTGCATTCGTTGCTTGCCCTTGCTTGATGGCTGTCAAACCGGCTGAAAGTTGCGTTGATAGTTGCTGTGCACCAGCTGCTAGTTGTTGATTGCCTGATGCAACTTGTGTGGCCCCAGCGGTGAGACTTTTTGCACCATCTGCCAAGGCCACAACACCATCATTGGCCGCCTTAGCCCCGGCAACAAGTGCTGGTGTATTGGAAGCCAATTGATTCAACCCCATTGCAACTTGGTTTGAACCGCCTGCCAGTTGTTGCGTCGCTGTTGGCAAAGCACCAACGCCACTACGCAATTGGTTACCACCGTCATTCAACTGCGCAATACCAGCAGAAGCTTGGTTAATACCATTTGAGAGTGTCTCAGCTCCGGTCGCCAATTGATTTGACCCGTCTTGTAATTGTGCAACACCAGCCGGTAATGCGTTTGCACCAGTTTGGATTTCTCCCAAACCACTAGCTAGTGTGTGCAAATTACGATTAACTTCACCAGACCCGGAAGCCAGTTGGCCCATGCCATCATTCAATTGCTTTGTCCCAGCAGCCGCCTTGGCGGTACCGGCTGACAATTGCTTAATCGACCCTAGCAATTCTTTGTTGTAGGTCTTTTGGATTTCGGCAGTCACTTGTGACTTCAGCTGTCCCGTAACTGTATCGGCCAAAATACCACCAATGTAATTCGTGTGCTTTGACACTTCATACTTGATGTTGGACGTCTTCGGTTGCGCACTAAGCGCCGTTAACGTGTTGGCCGAAAAGTCCTTAGGTAGCGTCACCGTCATCAATGTATCACCGTCAGCTAGCGCACGCTTAGCTTGTTGGGCAGACATAAATTCCCAAGCAACGCTATCATTATGGCGTAGCTTATCAACAACTTGTTGCCCAACCGCCGGCTTCGCACCATTATGCTTCACCGGTTGATCCGCATTAACAACCGTCACTTTCAATGAAGACGGTCCACCGGCTTGCGTCGCATCCAACAGTTGGAACAAACCAAAAGCAACACCAACTGGCACAACGACTGCCAACCCAGCAATCGTCATGTAGCGTGTCTTGCTACTCATCTTATCGAATAACATTACCGTTATTCTCCTCCTAAACTCGAAACACCCAATGGCCCTTATCATCGGGCAAAATTAGTTAACAGTAGTTAATAATTGCATAGTGTTAACAAATAAGTAAGGACGTTAACAAATGAACACTATAGCATGCTTTGTTCAACTTGGGAATAGTAAGCAAAAAATAAGCGTCCGAACTTTACCGTTCGGACGCTTATTGTCATTAACAATAATATTAAACTGACTTGATGTAGTTCACACCATCAGCGGCTGGTGCCTTTGACTTAGCAAAGAACACAACCAAGATTAGCACCGTAAAGACGTAAGGTGCGACTTGTAGGTAAACTGATGGCACTTGGTTCAAAACTGGCAATTGTGCCCCAACGATGGCCATTGATTGTGAGAAACCAAAGAACAACGCTGCTGCCATGGCACCAACTGGATTCCAACGACCGAAGATCATTGCGGCCATTGACATGAATCCTTGTCCAACAATCGTTGATGCTGAGAAGTTACCGGCGATTGATTGTGCGAACAACGCACCACCAATTCCACCAAGCACACCAGAAATCAAAACACCCGTGTAACGTAGGGCGTAAACATTCAATCCCAACGTATCAGCGGCTTGTGGGTTTTCACCAACAGAACGCAAACGCAATCCGAAGCGTGTCTTGAACAAAACCCATGATGCAACAAAGGCGATAATGATTGCGACCCACGCCGTTGAAGACGTCTTCGTAAAGAAGATTGTTCCAATAACTGGAATCTTTGACAACACTGGTACGTTCCAGTAACCAAAGTTTTCAGCAATCATTGACGTTTGACCCTTACCGTACATCAACTTAATCAAGTAAACACCCAAAGCTGGCGCCATCAAGTTCATAACCGTACCTGACACAATGTGATCGGCACGCAACGTCACAGTCGCCACAGCGTGCAACAATGAGAAAATCAACCCAATGACCGCTCCGGCTAACAAACCAAGCCATGGTGTAAAACCACCAAATTGACCAGCGAACGTCAAGTTAAAGACAACACCGGCGAAGGCTCCCATAATCATGGTTCCTTCCAATCCAACGTTAACAACACCGGCACGTTCTGAGAACGTACCACCCAATGCAGTGAAAATCAAAGGCGCTGAGTAAACCAACGTACTTGAAATCACCAATTGCAAGATCGTTTCCAAACTCATGATTACTCTGCCTCCTCTACTTTCTTCTCAGGTTCCTTAGGTCCCTTCATCTTCTTGGCTTTTTGCTTCGCATCGTCTTCGTCAATCTTAACCAAGATCAAACGAATCAAGTAGTTAGCACCAATAAAGAAGATAATTGAAGCCGTTACAACAGAAACCAATTCAGTTGGCACACCTGAGGCCAAAGGCATTCCCAAACCACCAACTGACAAAATTGAGAACAACAAAGCGGCAAAGAAGATTCCAAGGAATGATCCTGATGCCAGCAAAGCAACGGCCATACCATCGTAACCAACTTGTGGTGCAGCTGTTTGAGAGAAGATGTTTAGGTACGTTCCCAAACCTTCTGTTGCACCAGCCAAACCAGCCAACAAACCTGAAATCGTCATGGCCGTAACAGCCGTACGCTTTGCTGACATACCAGCATAACGGGCTGCGTCTGGGTTCAACCCAACCGCACGAATTTCAAAACCAAGCGTTGTGCGCTTCATGATAAACCAAACGGCTACCAACGCAACAACGGCGATGATAAATCCAATGTTCAAACGTGAACCACCTGTCAAGTTTGACAAGAAGTCCCAGCGCAATGAATCGCTGGCGTGCAACGTGTTCGTCATATCAGTTGTCGCCATCAACTTCTTTGGCAAGCCTTGCACAAAGGCATTTCCACCATACAAAGCGATGTAGTTCAACATGATTGTCGTGATAACTTCTGACGCACCGAATTGGGCACGCAACCAACCAGGCAAAGCACCCATCAACGCACCCGCAAGTGCTCCGATGATAACAGCCAATGGAATTGACAACCATGGCGTCATTGATTGGTTAACCAAGACAAACCACGTTGACGCAATCCATCCAACCCAAACTTGACCAGCAAGTCCGATGTTGAAGAAGCCAGCTGATTGGGCAACCAAGAATCCAGCAGCCGTCAAAATCAACGGCGTCATTGAACGAAGAACTTCACCAATGTTCAATGATGAGCCCAATGCTGATTGCACCAAGCTAATGTAACCAGTAACAGGGTTAAATCCTGATACCAACATGATGATCGCACCGACCATCAATCCAAAGAAGACAGCCAAGCCTGCTACGAGACCTGTGCCGTATGAATTAATCTTATTCACCAGTCTACTCCCCCGCTAATTGCGCACGCGCTTCTGCCAATGACATACCGGCCATCAACAAACCAAGCTCGTTCTTTGACGTCTCGTTTGCATTAACGACACCAGTAATCTCACCGTGTGAGATAACGGCAATACGGTCAGCGACGTTCAAAATTTCATCCAATTCGAAACTTACCAACATAACAGCCTTGCCTTCGTCACGTTGATTAATCAATTGTTGGTGAATGTATTCAATTGCACCAACGTCCAATCCACGCGTTGGTTGTGCGGCAATCACAAAGTCGGCATCTCGGTCCAACTCACGGGCAATAATCGCCTTTTGTTGGTTACCACCAGACAAAGCACTTGCCGGTACCAATTCGTTAACTGTACGAACGTCGAACTTCTCAATCAATTCACGGGCATGTGAGTTAATTTGCTCGTAGTCCAATACGCCAGCCTTTGACATTGGGGCCTTGTAGTAAGTTTGCAAAGCAATATTCTCGGCCAACGTCATATCCAATTCCAAACCAAAGCGGTGACGGTCTTCAGGAATGTGACCAACACCTGATTCAGTAATTTGACGTGGCTTCTTGTTCGTGATGTCCTTGCCCTTCAACGTGACCTTACCTGATGCAGTTGGCATCAAACCAGTCAATGCTGAGATGAATTCCGATTGACCATTACCGTCGATTCCGGCAATACCCACGACTTCACCAGCACGGAAATCAAGGCTCAAGTTCTTCACAACCTCAACACCGCGAGCGTCCTTAACCGTCAAATCCGACACAGACAAAACTGTGTCAGTTGGGTGAGCAGGCTCCTTTTCGGTAGAGAATAGTGAAACTGAACGACCAACCATGATGTCAGCCAATTCTTGTGATGACACACCCGCAACTGGGAATGAATCAATTGATTGTCCGCGACGGATAACCGTCACTTGATCAGCAACTGCCTTGATTTCGTCAAGCTTGTGCGTAATCAAGATGACTGACTTACCTTCTGCAGCCAAGCCCTTCAAAATCGTCATCAATTCGTCGATTTCTTGTGGCGTCAATACGGCCGTTGGCTCGTCGAAAATCAAGATGTCAGCACCACGGTACAACGTCTTCAAAATTTCTACACGTTGTTGCATACCAACTGAGATGTCTCCAGCCAATGCACTTGGATCAACATCCAAACCATATTGTTCTGACAACTTCTTGATATCAGCTGCTGCCGTCTTCGTATCCAACTTCACCCCATTAACAGGCTCTGAACCCAAGATGATGTTTTCTGTAACTGTAAATGCATCAATCAACATAAAGTGTTGGTGCACCATTCCGATACCCAACTCTGCAGCCTTTGATGGGCTATCAACAATTACCTTTTCACCGTTGATCAAGATATCTCCAGCTGTTGGTTGCAACAAGCCAGACAATTGATTCATCAACGTTGATTTTCCGGCACCGTTTTCTCCCAACAACGCGTGAATTTGCCCGCGCTTGACTTGCAAATTAATATGGTCGTTCGCACGGAACTCCCCAAATTGCTTCACAATGTCGCGCATTTCAAGCACAATTGGCTCTTCTGCCATAGTCATTTCTCCCTAGAAGCTTTCTTCATTCACAAAGGTTTCTTATTTGTGAAACAATATGTTTATTTTACCTATTTTTTACTAAATTATCCACTATTTGAGAGGCTATTATTCGTCTATTAACATGCCTGTAATACTATTTCGAGATAAGTTAATGGTTGTAAAAAGAAAAACAGGAACTTTCTTTCGAAAGTTCCTGTTTTAGTTCGTTTTTTAAAAGTTTTACTTCATTGTGCTTGGTACAGTAACTTCGCCTGACTTGATAGCTTCTTCAGCCTTCTCGACAGCTGCCTTTTCTTCGGCATCCAAGTTCTTCTTAGTGATAGCAACACCACCATCCTTCAAACCGTAAACCACCGTCTTACCACCAGGGAATTCACCCTTCATTGATTGGTTAGCAACCTTAACGATTGAGCTAGCGATTTCCTTGATAGCTGACGTCAACGTGAAGTTGTCTGACTTGCCATCCTTAGTCTTGTAGTTACCTTGGTCGTTTTGGTCCATGTCAACACCGATAACCCAAGCCTTATCCTTTGATCCAAAGTCTAGGTCCGTGTTGATGTCCTTAGCAGCCGTGAACACAGCGTTTCCGGCAGGTCCAGCAGCTTGGAAGATAACGTGTGCACCTGACGTGTAGATAGCGCTGGCAATCGTCTTAGCCTTTGCCGTATCCGTAAATGACTCAACGAATTGTGCATCAACCGTCATGTTAGGATCAACTGACTTAACACCCGCAATGTATCCAGCTTCAAATGATTGGATAACAACTGAGTTCATACCACCGATGAAACCAACCTTTGAGTCACCCAACTCCTTAGCCTTCGTTGCTGCGGCAACACCAGCCAAGTATGATGCTTCTTGTTGCTTGTAAGTCAATGACGCAACGTTCTTGTATTGCTTCTTAGCAACATCATCAATCAAAACGTAGTCCGTCTTTGGGTTTTGCTTAGCTGATGCAACCAACGCGTCGTTTGTTGCGTAACCAACACCGATCAACATGTTGTATCCAGCTGATACACCTTGTTGGAAGTTCGTTGCGAAGTCAGCGTTAGTCTTTGAAGCAAAGTAGTCGTAACCGTTCTTACCCTTTTGAAGGTTGTGTGACTTACCCCACTCGCTAACACCGTTCCAAGCAGACTCGTTAAATGACTTATCGTCAACACCACCAACGTCAGTCACCATTGCGACTGAAAAGTTCTTCTTTGAATCTGAATTGTTATTGTTCATTGCTGCGATACCAACACCGGCTGCAACGACAACCACAACACCACCGATAATCAAGTTACGACGTGAAACCATGTCTCATTTCCTCCAAAAGTACGATTTGTACTGTTCCTAGTAATTCCTATGTCTAGTTAACAAATGTTTTTCTTGTTAACCTGACTTGCCTTGACTAGTATATAAGGTTCGCTTAATAAAAACAATGAAGAAAGTGTGAATTTCGTTCGTTTAACCTGTTTTTTGTTAAACGTTTAACCAATTTCACGGCGCTTTATACGCCGAAACACGAACGAAAACAACAAATTTATTCACATTGTTTTTGGTGAAAACGTTTTACTTGGTTTTGATAACTTGGTTAAACTCCCTATTTTCGTCACGCTTTTTTCTTTACAAAATAGTTACAAAATAAAAGGACCGAGTTAACTCGGTCCTTTCGTCTTTAATATTAGAAGTTTTGATCAAACTCAGATCCTTCAGGGTGGTTAGGCACCTTGATATCACCAGCGATAATGGCCTTCTTTGCCTTCGCAACAGCAGCCTTTTCATCAGCTGACATGTACTTAGTAGGCGCTGCAACGCCACCTTCCTTCAAGCCATATGCAACAACCGTCCCACCTGGGAAGTTACCCTTCATGGCCTTGTTAGCAACCAGCTCAAGTCCACGACCAACGCCGGTAATTGATGACGTTAACGTGAAGTTAGACTTTTTACCGTCCTTGTCCTTATATGCACCCATGTCTGATTGGTCCATATCAACACCGATGACCCAAACCTTATCCTTTGAATCAGCCGTCAACGTTTGGTTGTTGTCCTTTGCAGCAGTAAAGACACCGTTACCAACAGTACCAGCCGCTTGAAAAATCACCTTCTCGCCCTTAGCCATCATCGCCTTGGCGATTGTCTGACCCTTAGCGGCGTCCGTAAATGAATCCGCATATTGCACATCAACGTTCATATTTGGATCAACTGACTTCACACCAGCTGTATAACCAGCTTCAAAGGCGTCAATAATGTTACCGTGCATTCCACCAATGAACCCAACAGATGAACCACCAAGATCCTTCGTCTTCGTTGCGGCGGCAACACCAGCCAAATATGATGATTGCTCTGAACGGAACATCAATGAGACAACATTCTTCGTCTTCTTCGTATCAACATCGTCAACCAACACGAATTCCGTCTTCGGATTCTTCTTAGCTGCGTTAATTGTTGCATCATGCAATGCGTAACCAATACCAGCTACCAAATTATACTTACCATTAATCGCTTGTTGGAAGTTCGGCGCAAAGTCAGCTTGCGTATCTGATTGGAAATAGTTGTAGCCATTTTGACCCTTCTCAAGATCGTGTGACTTCCCCCACTTTTGAACACCTTCCCAGGCAGATTGGTTAAATGACTTGTCATCGACACCACCAACGTCAGTAACCATTGCTACCGTAAAGTTCTTCTTTGCATCATCACTCTTGTTACCAATAACAAAAAAAGCTGCAATTCCAGCAACTGCGACAATGGCGATACCACCCGCAATCTTCAATCGACGTGAGACCATGTTTATATTACCCCTCAAATTTAAATCATCTGTTTTACGACCAACCGTCGTAAAAACACTTGATACATAATACGAACTTTAACTAGATAAATCAACCTATATTTTTCGTGTTTAGCTCGATATTCGCCATCGACTTACGTATTATAAATTAAAAAACAGGTTATTTACGAACATAAATCCGAATTTTAACTCGAACGTCAGCAAAAAGCCCGTTTTATTCAATTGATTAGGTTGTCCCCTCGCAAAATGGCGAACATAATAAATGGCCAAGCTTTTTCAAAAAAACTCGGCCATTTCACTCACCATTATTTAAAATTGTTGATTAAATTTTGATCCCGCTGGGTGGTTAGGCACTTTGATTTTACCTGAAACGATATCATCCTTAGCCTTTTCAACCGCTGCCTTTTCATCGCTAGTCATGTTCTTAGTTGGCGTTGCAACACCGCCTTCCTTCAAACCATAAGCAACTGTCTTACCACCAGGGAAATCACCCTGGATCGCCTTATTAGCAACCAATTCAAGTCCACGTCCAACACCCGTGATTGAAGAAGTTAACGTGAAGTTAGACTTTTTACCATCCTTTGATGTGTAAGCACCCATATCTGATTGATCCATGTCGACACCGATCACCCAGACCTTATCCTTTGAATCAGCAACTAGTTGTTGATTGGTATCCTTGGCTGATGTGAAGACACCGTTACCAACGGCACCGGCTGCTTGGAAAATCACCTTCTCGCCCTTAGCAATCATAGCATTCGTGATTGTCTGCCCCTTAGATGCATCAGTAAATGAGTCAGCGTATTGCACATCAACCTTAATGTTCTTATCTACCGATTGCACACCGGCAACATATCCAGCTTCAAAAGCGTCGACAATATTACCGTGCATACCACCAACGAAACCAACTGTATCTGAACCCAAATTCTTAGCCTTTGTCGCAGCAGCAACTCCTGCCAAATATGATGATTGTTCTGAACGGAACATCACTGATGCCACATTCTTCGTCTTCTTCGTGTCAATATCATCCACCAACACAAAGTCCGTCTTCGGATTCTTCTTCGCCGCATTAACGGTAGCCTCGTGAAGTGAGTAGCCAATACCAGCTACCATACTGTACTTAGCCGTCACAGCTTGTTGGAAGTTCGTTGCATAATCGGCTTGCGTCTTTGATTGGAAGTAATTATAGCCATTCACACCCTTAGTTAACTTGTGTGACTTCCCCCACTTTTCAAGACCTTCCCAAGCTGATTGGTTGAATGACTTATCATCAACACCACCAACGTCAGTCACGATTGCGACCGTGTAATTCTTCTTTGCGTGACCAGCATCATTTCCTGACATGGCATATGCAGCGCCCCCAACGACCGCAACTGCCACAACACCACCAACTAACAACAATCGACGTGATACCATTTCAACGTCCTCCCAAAATAACATTCTGTTGTATATATCTCTAAAAACGTAACAAATCGTTACGTTCCCCGTATTTACTCAGACTATATTACGCACTTCGCTAACAAAAATCAAGTGCACACATCAGGGTAAATTCGTAATAAAGAACGTTAACTCATCAGAAAAACTTGTCATTGCTGAATTCGTTTAATAATTACGAACTTTATTATTATTTTCGCTTTTAATAATACGCAACATTTTCAAACTAACGTTACGTTATGAAAGTACAAAAAAGACAGCATCCGAAGATGCTGTCTTTTTTACTTATTATTGAAAGCCGTTAAGTTCGTCATCCCCGTCAGTAACCTTCTTAGTTACTTCTTGGCCGTGATGACGTTGGTACTCCGCGATAATACCCATTTCACCCAAACGGTTAGCAACTGAGTATGGCAAATTAATCTCAGACTCAAAGTACGTGTCCAAGAATGCCAATTGATCAACCGTCAATCCTGATGAAACGGCGTGTGAAAGCGTCGTAATAACTTCAGCGGCTGCCGGTGCATTCGTTGCAATTTGGGCACCGTAAACAATACCCGTTTCGTAATCATAAATAAGGGATGCCAAAATATCTGACTTCTCACCCAAAGCATGAATCGTTGCTGGCGTGTGGATGTCCAAACGTTCGATTGTATCGCCGACACGTTCCTTAGCAGCTGTCACTGTTAAACCTGTCTTATAGAAGAAACGATCAAACACTGAGAATCCGATTGTACGCAAGATTGGTTGAATTTCTACCTTCACACCAGCTAGTGCGTAACCTGCAACACGTCCCATCTTAAGCGCCGCTGACATCAATGGGAAGTATTGGTCAAACTTGCCATCAACAACTGCTGAATCACCAACCGCATAAATGTCTGGGTTTGATGATTGCATTTGACTATTAACCACGATGGCACCATTATCACGCATATCAACTTGGCCAGCCAACAACATTGTGTTTGGTTGCAAACCAGATGCGATAGACATAAAGTCAAAGACTTCTGAAGTGCCGTTATTGAAGTTAACTTCAATCTTCTTACCTTGGTTTTCAACTGAAACAACTTCTTGGTGCTTGCGCAAAACCACCTTGTTGTCAGTCAATGTCTTTTCAAGATCTTCTTGCACAGTTTGGTCAAAGTAACGTGTCATCAAACGCTCTGAACGCGTCACAAACGTCACGTGAACACCAGCGTGAACCAACGCAGCGGCCAATTCAGTTGAAACTGGTCCACCACCGTAAACCAAAGCGCGCTTACGGAAGCCCTTGGCGAACTTGTTGATATCTTGCGCGTCTTGTTCGTCCTTAACAAACACAATACGATCCAAATCAGCCCCGACGAATGAAGGCACACGAGCTGATGAACCCAATGCGTATACCAACTTATCGAAGCTTTCTTCGATCATTGAGCCGTCTTCGATACGACGTGCGTAGACACGCTTCTTTGTCGCATCAATACGCTCAACCAAAACACCGGCACGGTATGTCGTATTTGGTTGACCCTCGAAGTGCTCGAAGTTAACTTGTTCAGCGCTACTTACCTTACCATTCAATGCTAGCTTAATACCAGCTGAAATAAATGGACGGTCGCGTAAGTTCTTTTCTAGAATGACGATTTCATCATCTTTATTAACATGGCGGAATGCATTCACTGCAGACAATCCTGCGTGTGCACCACCGATAACCACAATCTTCATATTAACTACCCTATTAGTATCTATTTTTTAAACCACAATTAACGCGTTTAGGCACGTAGTTTTTCAGGGAAAGATGCCCCAAAAACACGGTACCATTCAGATGCAAACAATGATTGGCAACGAGTGCGCTTCAACATCATTTCTGTATTCAAACGTCGTTCAATCTCAACCCATGTAATTTCTGGTTCAGTCATCACCATTTCACGGGCATCCGCCAACAAGTTCTTATCAACAAACTTTGCATCCAAAGCAACCTCATCCAAAAATGGTGCGGATAGCAATGATCTGATTTCCATATCCATACGCTTGATTTGTGTATCCATCGGTTGCAAGCGCTTCTGCACCCACTTATGCTTCGAGAACAAATCACGATTCAAAACTGAATAATAAATCAATAAGTACAAAGTTATAAAAAAGGCCAATGCCGTAGCACCAACATAAATGATAATCTTATCAATCGGCAAGATTGGTAATCCAAAGAATGCAAGAACTGCTGCTAGTGCAGTTAGTACAAACGAGAGGATAAACGTCATCGTATTTTTGAGCTGTCCTAATCGGACACCTCGCTCAGCACGAAGTCGACGTCGACGGGATGATAAACGGGTTAACGTGTCGTTTAATTGTCGCAAATGTTCCAATAAAACGAGCTTGTCGTCCTTATCCATATGACTCAATATCCTGTTCTCTAAAAAATTAACCTTACGGGGACTAGTATATCCCGATTAAAATTAAAAAACCACGAAAAAGCCCGCTTTCTCTTACAAAAAATACGCTTCACTATAATACGACAAAGTACGCTAAAATAATAGTATGGAATTATCAGAAGAAATCCTTGTCCAAGAACAAGAAGCATTAAAGATTGCCAAGCTTCTAGCAAACGACCTACGTTTGCAGATTCTTTGCCTGCTACAAGAGAATGGTGCAGCTACCGTCACAGAGATTATGAACGCGTTGCATGCAGAACAATCTCGCGTTTCTCACCAACTGTCTGAGTTACGTGAATACCAGATGATTTCTGCCACGCGCTCAGGTCGCCAAATTGCATACGCCCTTACCGATCCGCACATGATGGAATTGCTTAATGATTTGCTAGAGCACGCAAACCACGTCCGATTACATCGTGAGCACGGTGGCATCTAAAAAAACGTGACGAATTCGTTACGTTTTTTTAGTTTATTTGCGTATAATAAAGTCAATATACTTCTAAGGAGTTCTCATGAAAGAATTTAAAAGCTTTATTCTCCGTGAAGACGTGCAAAAGTTCATTGCTCTTGGCGTCATTGTTCTAATCATCGCCTTGCTACATGACCTAATTAGCGTTTTGCTGCTAACGGCCATCCTTGGTTTCTTAGCCGTTAAATCCGCTAATCGTGTATCACGTTGGACGAAAATTCCTTACGGCTTTTCCGTCCTAATCGTCTACTTGTTAGCGATTTTCGTCTTTGTGTTTGCCATGATTTACATCGTGCCAACGCTAATTAACCAATTCGCGGTTATTCCAGACGAAATAATGAAGCTCATCAAGAAGTATCCTGTTATTAAGGAATACTTCGATGATACGTATAAGAAGCTCAACCTACTTAGTGAAATTACTGATAACTGGAAGTCACTGTTGGCTAGTGGTATCAATACGATTTCAACGGTTGGTACCGTCTTGTCCCGCATTGTTTTGTCAATCTTCATGAGTTTCGTACTCGCGATTACTTGGCAACGCCTTCGTATTTTCGGTACGCAATTCTTGCACTCTGACTATCCTAAGTTCTTCAAGCGTGTATACGACCTTGGCCGCACATTCATCTTGATTTTAGGTAGTGTCATTGAAGTGCAATTGTTGATCGCCTTTATCAATACGATTTTGATGATGATTGGTTTGAGCATTCTGGGTGTACCAAGTGTGATGGTCATGGGACTGATGATTTTCATCCTTGGTTTGATTCCGATTGCTGGTGTCATCATTTCATTGCTACCATTGAGTGTGATGTCATTCGCCGCCCTCGGTTGGGTTGGTATAGTTGAAGTTTGGATTATGATTGCCTTGATTCACATGTTCGAGTCATACTTCCTCCACCCACGTTTGACGGCCAGCCGCACTGAGATACCGGTCTTCCTCACGTTTGCAACGATTATCCTGATGGAACACTTGCTCGGCGCATGGGGCTTGATTATCGGTGTGCCAATTGTGGCCTTCATCCTCGCTATTCTAGGCGTACAAGATGCAAGTATCAGCAAGCACGTCAAAGATGATGTAGTCGTCGCCGAAAAAGATTAAGTAACGCAAAAAAAGCTAGTGAACTGATTTGTTCACTAGCTTTTTTCTATATGCATTAAATTCCGAATGTGCCACCATGAACTTCAGTAACGTTCGTCGTGACAATAAAGGCATCCTGATCGATGTCGTGAATCAGACGTAACATATGTCCATAATTGGCGTTGTCGACCATGACCAACAACATTTCCTTGTTATTGTCAGTGAAGCCACCTCTCACATCAAAGACGGTTAGGCTATGATCTTCGTTAAGCAACATCTCTTGGATGTCGGCCAACTTATCATTACTCATAATCGTGACTTGATGCTTCAAATCCAGTCCAGTTTCAATGTAGCGCATCACCATTGATGTAATCACCAATGAGAAGGCAGCTAAGAAGAAAGCGTTCGTACCGGAAACAAATAGGTTAAACACTGTCACCACCATATCGATGGCCAACAAAGAAATGGCCGTATTAATTTTAAAATACTTTTTCAAAATCATCGGTGGTACAGTCGTCCCACCACTTGATGCTTCAAAGCGATATAAAATGGCAATTCCTGAAGCGAACACTGCGCCACCGATAATCACGGCAAGGACGGCATCCTCAACGACTTTATGACTTGGTGTAATGTACATTAATACCGGTAACAAAAAACTACCGAATGCAATATTTCGAACCGTCGAACGATCCAAAAATATAGCTGCCAATATAATCATGGCGATATTAATAATCAACACCGTCAAAGCACGGTTAATGCCAAACGCTGCATCCAGCAAAATGGCCACACCGGTTGCGCCACCAGCGGCGACGTTAATTGGTGCGTAGAAAAAGTTAATCGAAAGCGCGATAATTTCCAACGCTACTACAAGAGATAGCGCTCGAAACCAGCCCTGTTGACTCAATCGTTTGTTCATAATGGGTCTCCTTATGGGTTGGAAAGGTATTTAAGTTATATAACTAGCATAACATTTTCATGCAATCGATGTGTGTCCTTTTTTAAAACTAATTCGTTTCGGCAAACCATTCGTCAATTAAACGCTCACGCAACGGGATAAACAGTTCGCCAGCTTTTTGCCCAACAGTCTGTCCATCAATTGAAACAACGCGACCAGCGAATAACAACGAACTCGTTATGAACACCTCATCCGCAGTCAAAAGTTCTTCCTTGGTAAACGCACGTTCTTCAACCAGCATCCCCAAATCCCGGGCCGCTTGGAGCAAGTGAACACGGGCAATTCCCGGCAAAATCAACTTATCAGTCGGCGCTGTTACCAACTTTCCGTCTTTAATCATATGCACATTGGTATGTGAGCCCTCGGTAACACGCGTTGAACCATCGGCGCAAATGCGATAATAGACCGTTTCATCTAACCCCTTTTCAGCCGCCCGTTGTGCCGAAAGGACATTCGGTAATAAGTTCAATGTCTTCACGTGAGCCATATAAGAACGAATATCCTCTTCAGTTTGAATACGGAAGTCGCGAGTTTGTGCCTCGCGCGTCACAGTCATCGGCGTAATTGTCACGAATAAATTAGGCTTCGCATCCTTTGAAAATGAATGGTGACGTTCCCCACTACCACGAGTCACTTGCCAGTAAACCATGTAGGTCTCATCGGAAACCTTGCTAGATAAACGATTGAGCAAAGTCGCCAATTCATCTTTGGTGAAATCTGGCGTAATCATGACCGCTTCCATGCTACGCCAAAAACGATCCAGATGTTCATCTAGCGCAAACAACTTATGATGGCGCACAACCGTCGCGTCATACACCCCATCCCCAAAGTAATAACCGCGGTCCGTTGCTGGAATCATCATATCTTCCAGTAGCGACTCCTTGCCGTTGTAATAGGCAATATTATTCATTTTCAACACCCCCGCAATACTTTCTAATCATTTACTCATAATAGCACTATTTTAAGGCAAAAAAACACCCGAACTGAAAAAGTTTCGGGTGTTAATTCGTTTCGTTATTTCTTTTGTAACTTAACGGCCGTCCCGTACGCCGCGACCATATTCATGTCAGCGCCCATTGAGCCGGAATCAAAGCGCATCATCACGACCGCATCGGCGCCCATCTTAGCTGCATTTTCACGCAAACGATCTAAAGAAGAATTTCGCGTTTCCTCTAGCAACGATGTATAGGCCTTGATTTCGCCACCAACAATCGTCTTCAAACCAGCCCCAATATCAGCCACGACATTCTTTGATCGCGTCGTTAGTCCGAACACTTCACCTAGTGTTTCCACTACCTCATAGCCCGCAACGTTTTCTGTCGTTGCAACAATTACATCTTTTGCATTTGCCATTAGATATCCCCCTGACATACTTACCTTCAATATACTCGGAACCATTCCAAATGCAAATAAAAGACACTATCAACATCACTGTCGATAGTGTCTTTCAAACGGTTGATTAGTCTTCTGACTTCAAAACCTTCTTTGATACAACTGACAAGTCATCTGCCAAGTCGTATACCAAAGGCTCACCGTTAGCAATCTCAACACCCAAGATGTCATCATCTGAGATGTTTTCGATGTGCTTAACCAATGCGCGCAATGAGTTACCGTGGGCTGCAATAACAACGTTCTTACCAGCCTTCAAGTCTTGTGAAATGTTAGACTCCCAGAATGGCAATACGCGTTCCAACGTAACCTTCAAGTTTTCACCGAATGGCAACTCACCTTCAGGAACATCAGCGTAACGACGGTCAAAGGCTGGGTAAGTCTTACCCAAAACTTCAACAGTCTCTTCTTGCGTCTCTAGCAATGGAGGCAAAACGTCGTATGAACGACGCCATTGCAAAACTTGGTCTGCTCCCCACTTTTCAGCGGCGTCAGCCTTGTTCAAACCTTGCAAAGCACCGTAGTGACGCTCGTTCAAGCGCCATGACTTCATTTCAGGAATCCACAATTGACCAGCTTCTTCCAAAGCGTAGTGCAACGTCGTGATCGCACGCGTCAAAACTGACGTGTAAGCTTGGTCGAATTGGATGCCTTCCTTGGCCAACAACTCACCTGCAGTACGAGCTTGGGCAATACCCTTGTCGCTCAACTTCGTGTCTACCCAACCATTGAACAAGTTCAATGCGTTCCATTCACTTTGACCGTGACGGATCAAAACCAACTTTGCCATTGGTGATACCTCTTTTGTATTAGAATATTTCGTTACTATTGTAACAAAATTTCAGAACAAATAGTAGTGATTAATTGTTTCCCACCATCACTTCGCTAAAATTTGATACATCATGAACAGCATTGGCACAGCATATACGGCAGCTATCCACATCACAACCTTATTTGACTTTTCTAGGTTTCGCTCCAAATTATCCATGCGAACATTTAGCACTTTGATGTCTCCCCGCATTTCAGCGCGGAACTCCGCCATTTCTTGACGAAAAGCGCCGAATGTAACACGCAGTTCTCGCACCTCTTCCCGTAATGGCTTGAATTCTTCATCCTGGAACTTTTCAAATTCCGCCTTCGTCACATACTTCTCATCCATTAACAATTCCTCCGTTTGATAGTTAACATCGGTAACATTTCGCCTAAGACGACAACAGAGGTACCGCAATGAAATGCGATACCTCTGTCAAAATGCGTTATTTAAGTTAAATACAGTATATCGGAACGACTAACTGATTACAAGCAATTATCGCTTGATTTCACCATTCTCGATAACCAAACCAGATGAGTGAACTGGTCCTTGGCGATCTGGGTAGATGCGCTTGATGATACTGTTAACAGCCGTTGGCACTTCACCAAAACCAGTAGCAATCAATTCGGCCTTACCTGGGTATTCAGCCACGTCACCAACCGCGAAGACACCGGGAACAGTCGTCTCCATCTCTTGGCTAACCGTGAACTTCTGACGCTCAACAGCTGATTGAATCGTCCAACCGACAACAATCTTATTTTCTGACGTGAAGCCGTAGTTAACCATCAAATCATCGACGTTCAACACCTTCTTCTCATCTTCACGAACCTTAGCCAAAGTCACGTTCAATGAACCATCCTCAGCTTTTTCAACAGACTCAATGTTGTAAGGGGTCTCGATTTGAACGGCTGACTTTTGCAATTCTGAAACAGCGTGTTCCATGGCACGGAACTTGTCACGACGGTGCGTCAAGTGCACTTCTGCTGCAACCGTGTCCAACAACGTTGACATATCAACAGCTGAGTCACCACCCCCAGCAACCAACACACGGTGGCCACGGAAGTCTTCAACGTCGTTCAAGAAGTAGTGAATACCTTGACCTTCAAGACCATTTTCAACATCTTCTGGCAAACGACGTGGCTCGAAAGCCCCCTTACCCGTTGCCACGATAACTGACTTTGAGTGGAATGAACCCTTATCAGTCGTGATGTCAAATTCAGTGCCATTTGGGACAACATCAATAACTGTCGTATCAAGATACAAATCTTGTTGGAATTGACGCATTTGATCATCAAGTTCCTTCACAATCTTGGCTCCCGTTGTGTTCACGTAACCAGCAATATCCAAAATCGTCTTTTGTGGGTAAAGGTTGGCAACTTGACCCCCAACACTTTCCAAGCTTTCGATAATCGTTACGTCTAGTTCACGCAACCCTGCGTAGAAGGCGGCGAACATACCAACTGGTCCAGCACCAATAATTGTTAAATCTGTATCCTTAAATTCAGTCATGATTGTTTACTTCCCGTTTCTATCGGATTTATTTTTCTTTTATTTACTTTTTGTATTATACGCTACAAAAAAATCCGCTGCATAGGATAAAGGACTATACAGCGGATTATTCTTACAAGTTACGGTCGTACAACGTTGCGAATTCTGACAAATCAACCCCGAAGTCGCTTGCTGAAACAATATCAACTGCGTTTCCTTCTTCGCCAGCCTTTTCTTCAAAAATCTTTGCGATATCAGCGTACAAAGCTTGGTAAGCTTCCTTGTCAGGTCCATCAACAACCAACAAGTAGTTTTCAGTACCCGTGGCTTCGTTCGTCAACCACAACAAGTGCATACGCTCAATCTTACCCATAGCATCATCAGCCAAGCCAATCAAATCGTAACGCAATGGCGTTGGGATGACATCTTCAGCAGAAGAAATTTGCATCTCACCTTCACCTTCACCTTGTTGCGCTGCCAACAAGCCAGCGATGTAGGCCAAGTTTTCACGTGAAATTGGCATACCGTTCGTGAATGGGTTCAATGCCAAGCCCTCAAGGTTTTCAGAATCTTCACCTTGCAAAACTGGCAAGTAGTCAGTCAACGCCATGGCCCATGGGTGAACAGGCTCTTCTGAGTCAATTGGTTGGGCATTGAAGGCATCCAAATCTGTAAAGATTGGGAATACTGAGTGGCCGTTTTCCATCTCGAACGTCAACAAACGCATTTCTGCGCCTTCAGGAATTTCAACATCCCCATTTTCCTTAATGATTGGTGGCTCACTAAAGTTTACTGGTGCAATAAAGACCGCTTCAATCAACGCTTGAATAAACGCTTGCTCCGTTGTGCCGTTTTGATCTTCACGAAATGCTGCCAACGCATCTAGCAATGCGTCGTTACGCAAAACATCTTCTTGGTTATCCATTATAATTCCCCATTCTTAAATCCTTGTGTTTTATCTAGTATAACGAAAAAAAGAGCACCTGCCCAGATGACAGATGCTCTAATTGTTGGATTACTTTGTGTAGATTGGTGCGAATGCAGCTGCACGTGGGTAACCAATTTCTTGAACACCCAATACGTTCGTGAATGCTGGGGCACCGGCCATTTGAGCAAAGGCAAAGAATTGTGCCTTTGCTTCTTCAAGTTCACCATCCGTGTGGATAACGTAAATCAATGCGCGCTCTGGTGCACGAACCAAGTCGATGGCCCAAACAGTTTGCAAGTCAGGCAAAACTTCACCCATACCCTCAGCCAACTTAGCTGCGAATTCCGTTTGATCATCAACAGGATCTTCCAAAGTGATAGGGTCTTGCTCACGCATTTGCGTCAACGTTGCCATCACGTAGTTCATGTTGTCTTGGTTCATGACAACGTTTTGACCGTAGGCATTGATAACCAAACCAGTATCAGAGTTAGCTGACATCAAAGCGGCATAAGTTTCCAATGAAACAGTCAAGGCAACAACACCTTCAGCTTCAGTTGACCACTTGTTGTATTCTTCTGTGCTCGTGAAAGCTGGGAAGAATACTTCACCCTTTGAGTTTTGGATGACTTGGTAGTTCAATTGTGCGGTAACTTCTGAGTCAATTACGAAAGTACCATCACCATTGTCAGTCAATTCAGCATCAACTTGTACTGGTGCTAGCAATGATGCGGCACCCAACATTGCGATGAAATCATGCTCAGTTTCAGGGTTAACATCTTTCTCGTAAGCATCTAGCGTTGCTTCAAGATCTTCATTTTCTAGTGGACGGTTGAAAATCACATCTGCCATGGTCAAATTCCTCATTCGTTTATTTTTTGTTAGTATACCCCAACTAAAACGAATAGTGTTGTAAAAAGGTTCTAAGGAATATCAGCCTAATCTAACGTTTCTGGTACAACAACTTTCTTGTCCAAAATGTTTTGCTTGGCGTCTTGCACTGCCATCCAGGCTTCAGTACTCATGCGTCCGCGCGTTACTGAGACACCATCATTATCAAGCCCATATACCAAGTGCTCACCACCAGGGAATTGGTCCTTCATCGCCATATTAGCAATGTCATAGACCACTTGATCCATTCGCTTTAACGCAGACGTCAAAGTGAAATTTGATGAGGCGTCTAACGCTTGATAACGACCGCTTTGTGATTGATTTGAATCGACACCAATTACCCAAACCTTAGCTGCACTTCGACGCTTTTCATTAATTGCGCGTGCAGCATCAAATACACCTTGACCAGCGCCACCCGCCGTTTGGTAAACGACGTCAGCACCCGCTTGATACATATTATTTGCCAACGTTTTGGCAGTCGCATCATTTTTAAAATTACCAACATAATCATGCAAAATCTGAATTGTTGGATTAATTGATTTTGCGCCAGCGATATAGCCAGCTTCAAACGCTTCCATAACCACTGACTTTTCACCACTAACAAGTCCAATGGTGTTTGTTTTGGTCGTCTTAGCCGCCGCTACACCCGCCAAGTATGATGATTGATTAGCTTGAAACGTCACCGAGACAACGTTTGGTCGCGTCTGAGCAACATCACCAACCATGACAAAATCTCGGTCAGGATACTTCTGCACCGCTTCATCCACGGCGTTTATCTTGCGATAACCTACCGCAAAAATTGTCTTAAATCCATCGTTAACCGCATCGGTAATTGCTTGTCGCGATTCTGTCGCCGTTACCGCATGAAAGGACTGATAACCATCAATTCCTTCAGCCAGACCTGTTTCCAAAGCATATCTTTTAATGCCACGCCAAGCAATTTCTTGGTACGATTGATCATCAACACCAGCACCATCTGTAATCATGGCGACTGTCGCTTGAATCGGTTCTGTTTGTGCCTCAGTCGGGCGACTCGTTATCATCATCCCCGCAACCGCGGCAATCAGCGCTGTTGCCGCAACACCAATAATCACACTTTTTTCATCTCTTTCCCTCAACATGAAATCAAATTAAAAGACGTTATGCGTCTAAACGCACAACGTCTCATTAAACCAAATTACTTTGAAGGAACTGTGATTTCCTTATCAACAATCTTCTTTTGGGCTGCTTGAACAGCTTGCCAAGCTTCGTCAGACATGTTTCCGCGTGTTACAGCAACACCCTTGTCGTCCAAGCCGTAAACCAATTGCTTACCACCAGGGAACTTGTCCTTAGCTGCCATTTCAGTCACGTCAACAACGGCCTTACCAACCTTCTTAACTGATGACGTCAACGTGAAGTTTGACTTACCATCCTTCGCCGTGTAAGCACCATCATCGTTTTGGTCACGGTCAACACCGATTACCCAAACCTTGTCAGCAGCGTTCTTTTCGCTGTTCAAGTCCTTAGCTTCAGTGAAGACACCAGCACCGGCACCACCGGCGGCTGAGAAGATCACATCAGTACCGTTTTGGTACATTGAAGCCGCAATCGTCTTACCCTTACCAGCATCAGTAAAGCTACCAACGTATTGTACATCAACTTGAATGTCAGGGTTAACTGACTTTGCACCGGCAACGAAACCAGCTTCGAATGTCTTCACAACTGCTGATTCCATACCACCAACGAAGCCAAGCTTGTTCGTCTTAGTCGTCTTAGCGGCAGCAACACCAGCCAAGTATGATGATTGTTCTGACTTAAACGTTACTGAGACTACGTCATCACGCTTCTTTGCGATGTCATCGACAATCATAAAGTTCGTGTCTGGGTGCTTCTTAGCTTCTTCGTTAACCGTTGAAGTCAATTGGAACCCAATACCATAAATGTTCTTGAAACCGGCTGACACAGCTTGATCATAATTTGTCTTAAAATCAGCGTGTGACTTTGATTGATAGTAAGTGTAACCATTCTTACCTTGCTTAACGCCGTTTTCCTTACCCCACTTCTCCAAGCCTTCCCAGGCAGATTGTTGGAATGACTTATCGTCAACTCCACCACCGTCAGTCACCAATGCGACTGATGTCTTACCTGCTTCACCTGAAGCTGACTTGTTTCCAGATAGTGCGGCGTATGCGCCACCAGCGATTACTACTACAGCAGCACCAGCAATCCACATCTTTACGTTTGAAGCCATGTTGTTTTTTCCCCTTTATGAAAAACCCATTTATTTTTTTCGATGACCAATTCATCTATGCCATAAATATAACGAACAAATTCACAGAAGTAAACGATTATTTTCGCTTATTCACAGTTTATTCACATTTAATCGTTTTAAATCGTTCGGAATATGTGGGTAAAACGTTTATAATACGAACATTGCTTGTTTTGATGCACAAAAAAAGCGACGATTTCCGTCGCTCAATCAGTTTCTATTAATTTACCAGTCGAACCATGTACGTTTCTGGCACAAAACCACGGACAGCATTGTACAAACGCTTTGCTCGTGATGCCTTATCAGTAATTGCAAAGACCGTTGGACCCGTACCAGACATCTGAACCGCATCCGCCCCAAACTTGCGCATCTTCTCTTTCAGCTTCACAATTTCTGGATACTTTGACGCTGTAACTGGTTCAAGAACATTAAACATCCCCTTGAACGCAGCATCAAAATCGCCACGCTCAACGGCGTCCATCAACGCTGACATGTCCCCGTGTTCCAAGTTGTCATAATCAATCATCTTCAGAATTTTAGGCGTCGACACACTAATTGCTGGCTTCGACACGACCAACCATAGCGGTGGAAACTTTTGTGAGAGTGGCGCCACGATTTCACCGCGTCCCGTTACCCGTGCTGGTCGTGAATACACACAGAACGGCACATCAGCATCAATCTTCAACCCAATTTCAGCCAGTTGCGCTTCCGTTAAGGTCATATGCCAGATTTTATTTAAACCGCGCAATACAGCCGCCGCGTCTGATGAACCACCGCCAAGTCCAGCTGCCACTGGAATATGCTTGTCGATATGAATTTCCACCCCTTCAGATACACCCGCCCGTTCGCGCATCAATTCAGCCGCTTGATAGGCTAAATTTTTTTCATTCAATGGCAACAAGCCACTTGTCGATTCAACGATAATCTCTTGATGATCTGTCGTTGTTCGAATTGTGACTGTGTCAGCCAAATCAATCGCAACCATCAACATGTCCCATTCTTGTTCGCCATCAGCATGCGTAAATGGGGTATCAAGACTAATATTAAGCTTCGCATATGCGCGTTCTAAAATTTCCATGTTAACGGTCATCCTTTCGCAGAGTTTCTTTCATTATAGCAATTTGCAACCGTTTACGAAACAATCGACCTTGCTTGAAAAAAGCCCCATTTATCGGACATCTCCTGTATACTTAAAGAACTATACAATGAAAGGTTGCTCATATGCGCTATCTCTACATTTTGCTCGGGTTGATCACGTTCGGTATTGGAACCGTAACGATTTGGGTGCCCGGCATTCCAACGACGCCCTTTTACTTGCTAACTGCATTTTTCTGGGGTCGTTCCTCAGAGCGACTTCACGCCTGGTTAACCCAAAATAAACACTATCAAAAATATGTGCATGAAGGCATCTACCACCGTGGTTTGGCCCAACGTGCGCGCATTGTCATCTATCTCGTAACCGCAGCTATGATGAGTATCCCGTTCTTTACTTCTGGCAAGACATGGCTCCAATTCACGTTAATTGGTGCATCGCTTAGCCAAATTATCTCAATGGAAGGCTTCTACCGTGGCTGGTGGATGAACAACTGGTTCCTACCAGACGATGATGCTGAATAATTAAAAATCTCGACCGCACAAACATGCAGTCGAGATTTTTTTGTTACATATCAAAGCGACCCTTAAGTGACGCAATCACATCCGGCGTCAATCGAACGCTATTCGCTTGAATGAATTGTTGCACATCAGCCAACGTCTCAAACTTTTGCTTAACTGGTTGTACCAAGTTCGCTTGCAACAACGCCTCAGCAAATTGGACGTCTGCCATATTAATCGTTGTCATCCCCCAGGGTTGTGACAACAACAACTCTTCCCAAGTCCCCTTAATAAGGGCCTCGGCACGCTCATAACGACGATCCTTATTAATAAATGATCGCAAATCAATTGGGTTCAAATCATTCTCTGCCATCATGCCACTCCTCTAACCAACTGGCGGCATCATCGCCTAACCATTGTTGGTTTGTTTCAATAAATTGTTCAAAGTCATCTGCGACATCAGCTTGTTCAACTAAGTCCGCTTCGTATAGTGCAATCGCAAATTGCGCATCGGTTGCTGCAATCGTCGTCGGTGAAATCGGATGACTCACCACAAAGCGATTCCACTCATTCCACAACAAAGCAACTGCGCGTTCGTATTTTGGTGCCCGCAAAATCACGGCACGTAACATCAATGGATCAAGCGCCATTAATTGTCCTCCCATTTTGTTAATGTCACAACTTGGCCAACCGGTTGCGCAACTGAAAGTGTCGCGTCGGTTGGCAACACCCACACTAATCGACGATAACGATTAGCTGGCAATTCTTGTTCACCGTCACCATCGGTAAAGATAACCACGACGGTACTCTGCGGTTGGTATCGCTCTGACTGCAACGATTCAAAAATCGTTGTAAAGCGCGTGCCACCACCAGCGCGACGGCGACCATCCGCAATCCAATTCTTATCAATTGCATGTACTTCCGTGTCGAAGGCAAAGAAATCAACTGCCGCTGCAAGTTGTTTTTGCATCTGGGCTACTTCAGCCATAAAACGACTCGCCGTATCATCTGAAATGGACGCTGAATTATCGATAAAGACCGCAATCTTGGTCTGTGTCGCGTCCGCTTGCCCCGGCAATTCCATGCGATATGGTTGGCAACGATTGAAACGGGCACGACTATCTTGCTTGCCTGCTGGCACGTTGCTCATCGCCTTACGCAACAAGCATCGCCAGTTACGTCGTGGCGCCAATAGTTGTTCAATCTGGCGTTCAACTTCGCCCGCCATATTACCGCGACCTGCAACTAGCGCATCGTGGTTCGCATCGGCAACCACATTTTGCAAAGCAGCTTCTGCTTCTTCGCCAGCCTCAGCACCTGTCGACCAACCTTTGTGATCGTCACCAGGCAACTGTGAACTTGCCCCTTCGTTATCAATCGTATCCATCAATGGATGCAATAAATTGTAATAGGTACTTGAATCGGCATACGTTGGCAAATCCAATTCAATCATTTCTTCTACTTCAGCCAATGTGTGGGCACCCGGAAAGCCACCACGAATATATTGATTAACCGATAAGTCAGTTGCCAAACCAACCATCTTGGCCTCAGCTGCATCCTCAGTAATTTTATCTGCATAACGAATTGGGTGTTCCCACACCATGTGTAGCACTTGGTGGGTCAGCGCACCTTTAACATCCGCAACCGAGTGATAAACTTCTTCGAATAAAATCGGATTAATCCGCAACTCCCAAAATGGCGCTTGCCAAGAAAGTCCCATCGTACCGCCAACCGTGTCATCATACACACGATTTAATCGTAAGACGACTTCACCATAAAACTGGCTTTCGTCCAACAATTTCATCGTGGCTTTTTGAACGAGTTCATCAATCTTCTGATAGGTCATAGGCGGCCACCTTCGTGATGACATCGTAAAGTTGCTTTGCGTGCTCACCAGTTGAGCTGTAAAGTTGCTCCAACAAGTTACCCGCTGCCAATTGCTTAACGACTGCGTATTGGCCGTCCTTGGCCGTTGCTGTCAAAATTTGCGTAAAGCGACCGGCGTTATCATCTTGGGCAATATCAACTGCGGCTAACGTTGACTTCAACAAGGCCAACTTTTGCACTTCAGGCAAGCCAACGAACTTCGTCATCACTTGTTCTGGCACTTCTGGTCCCCATGGTTGGCTTACAAAGATATCCATTGGCGTCAACGTCTCTTGATTCGTTTGCATAAATTGCACGAAACGTTGCGCAGCAGCTTCACCCAGGTCGCCAGCCACAATGTCAAAAATCAACGCTTGCTGAGTCGCTTCTGGCAAGGTCAATAATTCATATAAATTATCTGACACACGTTGCCAAGCACGTGGCGTAGGATTCAAATCATCCCCACGTTCAGCTGGGTAAAGTTGTGTCGCATCCTCTTGTAGATAACGTTGAATCATCTCATGGATGTTTGGGCGTTGCTTCGTCTTATCTTCAGTCGCTGCCCAGGCCAGCCAGTCGGCAACATCAACCTTCATCACTAAGCGAACCGTACGATCCTTAATGGCCGCATCTCCAGCCACAACCCCGTAATCAGCATTTTCAAATCCAGCCATCGTTTCATCAGGATTTTCAGCAATCACCAGTTTCACTTCGGCCGGCAAAATCAATGAATTAATTTGGCGTTGCAAGACCAAATTCATCAACTCACTTTGGACCGCTTGTGAGCCACGATTAAACTCGTCCAAGAACCAAATGATTGGCTTGCCTGGATGTGCTTGCGCAGTTTCGATAATCTCAATCAACGTGTGCGTGTAACCGTACTTCACATCAGCCAATGAACCATACTGCTCGGTTTCAACATAAGCATCGCTGGTCAAAGGTGGCACCGGAATCGCCAAGTCACCCTTTTCTGACAAAGAAACAACCGTCGTAAAGAGTGTTGCGCCCATTTGGCGGGCAATTTCAGCGACCAATGCTGACTTACCAATACCAGCTTCACCGACAATATTAGGCACATTACCACCTTGCAACACGAGTGGAACTGCCGTTACTAATTCCTGAAATGAAAGCGCCATGTCGTTCTCCTCAATCTACTGTTAATTACTTATAGTTTACGCTGTTTCAAACCCTTTTTGGCTTTAAAAGTTAGTTGGTTGTCTGTGTCCGCCACCAAAAAAGAAAAGCCACCAGATGCTTTAAGTTCATCCGGTGGCTACCATGGTGTTTCAGTTGTCTTTCTGTACGCGACAATCGCTTGGTAAAGTATCATGATATGAGTTAACAGGTTCGTCCATCTGTACACTTCGTTTTCCAAGGGAAGGTCTCATGTCGTTGATTCAATACCAGGTTAAGACTAGCTCATTGGTTGCGCGTTTGATATGAGCGTCATCGTGACGATTGGCAATCGAAGCATCAATTCATTTATGAATTATACGGAACACTTTGATATTCGCCTAATAAAAAGGGAACTTTAATTTAAATAGTCCGTCGCAACGTCTTTGAACAACTCAATCATCTTGAAGTAAGCCGCTTCTTCAACGTACTCATCCGCCTTGTGGGCCGTTGCGTTACCTGGTCCGATGACTGCCAATTGCATGTTTGGGTTGGCCTTGATAAATTGTGAGGCATCCGTTCCCAATGATACTACAATCGCAGGTGCAGCCATTGGTTCATCCAAATACTTTGGAATTGTTTGCTGAATAAGCTGAATCAATTCACTGTCCTTTGGCGCAACAACCGCACCATCGTACGCCTTCACGTTCAAACGTAAATCCATTTGTGGATCCGTTGCCATCACATCCGCCATCAACTTTTTCAAACGGCCAATCAACTCCTCCGGTGGCAACTCCGGAATGATACGCGTTAGCACTGTCAATGTTGCTGAGTCAGGAACTGAGTTTTGTTGCTGGCCACCCTGAATCACGTCAGGGCCATATAGCGTACGGTCCAATACTGGACTAACTTCTGGCAGTTCCTCATAGAATTGCTTCTCAGCTAGATAGTAGGTAATCAAATGGTCAATCGCGTTGATGCCCAACTTTGGCATTGAGCTGTGCGCCGCCTTCCCCTTTGCCGTCACTTCATAAGCCAAAAAGCCCTTGTGCGCGTGGAAGATAAAGTGTTGTTCAGGCGCCTTGCTACCACGCTTCTTTTCATTCAACTCAGCCAAAGCTTCCGGATCGATGGCGGTCCCACCGCTGTGGAAATAATCATCAATGTCGTCCAACGCCACGCCAGTTGGTTCGGCAATTACCATTGCTTCAACATCATCCAAGTAACCTCGCTCAGTTAGTAGTTTTGCCCCAGCTTCCGTCTTTTCTTCATCAACCGTGGCGATAAAGCGCACCGTTCCATGCAATGGCGCACCAGATTCTTGCAATTCAGTCATTGCAATCAAGAATTCAGCGATACCGCCCTTCATATCCGTCGTGCCACGGCCATACAAGCGACCGTCCTTTGCAACCACTTCAAACGGATCTGTTGTCCAGGTATCTAAATCACCTTCATGAACCGTATCAATGTGGCCAGCAAACGCTAGCACTGGTCCTTCACCATCCCCAATTTCCGCCACAATATTTGCACGTTGTGAATCATCAGCCACTAACTGACTTTCGATGCCATGGCGCTTAAAGACGTCCTGCAAATAAACCGCTACTGATGTTTCATTGGCCGCTACCGTGTTAATGGCAACCAAGTCTTTTAGTATTGTTAATTTTTCTTGTTCCCGCATAGTTTTCCCCACCTTTAATACTTCTCATGTAATTTTAATCTATGTGGCCCAAATACGCAAAACAGCGATTAAGTATCATAAGAGATACTTAATCGCTGTGAACATTTTTAACGTTGTTGTCGTGCCTCAATCTCAGCAACGACTTCTTCTGGCTTCTTTGGATGCACGCCAATATTCATCAAGATGGCGACTACCGTTCCGATGAACGTATCAAACACACGTTCCACGGCATACATATATGTCGCATCTGCTGGAATCGTCAACGCAATCATCATCAAAGCCGCCGTCGATCCGATAATCCCTTTATTGTTACCAATGCCGTCATTGATTGAAATCAACAACATTAAGAAAGTTGGTAACACCAGAATTTGGACCAAACTAGCTTCATTGAAGTATTCGTAAATCAAAAAGTACGCAATTGCAAAGCCACCACCCAAAGTATTGGCTAACACACGCGACTTACCAAACTCAACCGTCGTCTCAAAATCTTGTCTGAGCGAAAACACAGCTGAAAGTGCTGCAATCATAGGATTACCACGATCAATGAGGACGAAAATTGCCACAATAATCATGACAGCTAACCCCGTTTTAAACGTGCGCATCCCCAATCGAAATGATCCTAATTTCATACAGTTGCTTCTCCGTTGTTATTCGTATTGTGTTGCATGACGATAACCAATAAAGATCATCGTTGCAACGCCGACAAAGGCAATAAAGACCACACCTGCTCCGCCATAGAACAATGAACCATAACCGCTCTGTTCAATCACGGCACCACCTAACAAAGGCCCAATGGCACGACCGACAGACGGCGCCGCCGCTGTCAGTCCTTGGTAACGTCCCTTCAACTCCATTGGTGTTAGCTCATTGACCAACGCCGGAATCATTGGGAAGGCCGTCGCTTCACCAATTGTTGTGACAACCATCGCCAATGCAAACCCGGTAAACGTCTTGGCGAATGGCAAAATCAAGAATGCCAATCCAAACATCAACAAGCCGGCAAAAATCTGAATAAACATTGATTTGCGATTAGCTGATAAGTTCAAAGCGTTCATGCCAAGTTGAATAACAGCAATCAAAATACCGTTAATCGTCCATAACATTGAATACTGCCATAATGGCAACTCCAACACACTCGACATGTAGACCGACAAATTACCAAGCCATTGTGAATATGAAATCCACAAGACCATTAAACCAATGACACCGGTATAAACCAAGCGCCAATTCCATTTTGGTAATTTGAAACTCGACTTCGTTGTCTTTTGTTCTGTACGTTCCACTTTAATTTTGAAATGTGAACGCACAATGAACAAAAGGACAATATACATAATCAAAGCCAGGATAAACAACCACGTAATCCCATACGTATAAATAGGTCCGACGGCAGCCGTTGCAAACACCATACCAAAGTTTCCCATAAAGTACAGCATGTTAAAGACAAATCGACCGTCGTGGCTACGGACATAGGTACCATATGAATTAATCGCAGCTGTGTTCCAACCACCGAAGAAACCAACTACGGCCAGAATAACCGCATACGTTGGCCACCCGTGGAAGAGAATGAACAACACCTGCAACACAATCATGGCCACTGTTCCAAATTGAATCAGCTTATGCGGTGAGAAGCGATCAAATAATTGACCACTGACCAGTGATCCAACTGCCTGACCTACGGCATTGGACATCATGACCCAACCAATAATGACTAGCGTTTGATAAAGTTCATCGTGCAAATACACTGACGTCAACGGCCAAATAAAGCCAAAGGCAACACTGTTAATGAAACTAGCCGTCAACAACCAGCGAATTGACATGCCTTGTTCGTTTGTTTGCATCCCTTACCTCCATTATTTGAAAAAAGAGAACGAGGCTACCAAATTGGTACCCCCGTTAATGACTGTTGTTATTACCACAGCAGCTGTTGGTCTAAAACACCTGACTTCAGTCAGGCGTAATACCAAAGACGCACCTGATAAGGGCGACTTGGTCACGTCGGAGGTCAAAAACCTCCGACATTCTCAGTCTGCTTTACCCGAATCCACCTGGTTCTTCAGCGTGGAATTCAATGTTTGAGAATTTGTTGTATGACTTAACAAATAGCAAACGGGCGGTTCCACGAGCACCAGAACGGTTCTTTTCCAAGATGACTTCGATTTCTCCGACATCTTGTTGTTCTTCATCACGCGGATCATTTGGATTGTCTGAATCATCGTTAGCTTTCTCGTAATAATCATCACGGTACAAGAAAGCAACGATGTCGGCGTCCTGCTCGATTGATCCAGATTCACGAATATCTGACAACATCGGACGCTTGTCTTGACGTTGTTCAACACTACGAGAAAGCTGAGAAAGCGCAATAATTGGCACATCCATTTCCATGGCCATCATCTTGATGGCACGAGAAATAGCTGAGACTTCTTGCTGACGTCCTTCACTTCCAGTTCCTTCAATCAGCTGCAAGTAATCGATAATAACCAAGCCAATTTGGCCTTCACGCTTGTATAGACGACGCAACTTCGAACGAATTTCCGTCACCTTGATACCAGCCGTATCATCGATATAAATCTTGGTATTTGCCAATGAACCCATGGCCACAGCCAAAGCATTCCATTCTTCAGAATCCAATTGACCAGTACGCATGTGCTGTGAGTTGATGTTTCCTTCAGCCGCCAACATACGGTTAACCAATGACGTGTCCGGCATTTCCAGTGAGAAAATAACGACTGGCAAGTTCGGGTCAGCCACGGCAACCTTTTGGGCAATATTCAAAACGAACGCCGTCTTACCAACGGCCGGGCGCGCGGCTACGATGATCATTTCGCCACCGTGGAACCCAGTCGTCAAATTATCCAAAGCTGGGTAACCTGAGGCGAGTCCCGTAACCGTCTCAGTTGTTCGAGAGTTTTGCTCAATTTGCTCAAATGACTTCTCAACCACGTCCGCGATATTCTTAAAGTCAGCGCTCTTCTCGCCACCATTAATCATATCCAGCTTCGTTGACAATTCAGCCACGGCATCGTCAACCGAATCCGCACCTTCATACGTTTGCGTCAAACTGTTTTGCAACGTATCAATCATGTTGCGACGAATCGACTTTTCACGCACGATGCGCGCATAGTAAAGCGCATTGCCGGCAACCGGCACCGTTGATGCCAGTTCAGCCAGGTAGGCCATGCCACCCACGTTTTCGACTTGATTATCCTTATTCAGTTCATCGGTAATCGTCAAAATATCGATGGCACGTTGCGTTTCATCAAGCTTCAAAATTGCCGCATAGATTAAACGGTGTGCCGTTCGATAAAAGTCAGATGGTTCCAAGATTGTCATCAAGTCCGCAATCAAATCCTGCGGGTCAGTCGACAACAAAATAGATCCCAAAACGGCTTGTTCAGCGGTCACATCTTGTGGCACGCTAAGCGCAGTCGTTTCTGTTTCATCTGCCATGGGGGGCACCTCCTTCATCTTCTTATTCATAAAATCTATTGTAACAGAAAAAGCCAGTGAAATATCACTGGCTCGTCACTTTATTTATCTACCGATTTTTTATTGCTCATCCGTGTGGATACGAATCTTTGCCTCAACATCGTGGTGCAACTTAACCGTTACGGTACGGTAGCCCAAGGCACGGATTGGCTCCTTCATATCCATCTTGCGCTTATCAATCTTCAAGCCGAATTGCTTCTCCAAAGCTTCAACAACTTGCTTTGATGAGATGGCACCGAACAAACGACCATCAGTTCCAGCCTTTGCCTTCAACTCAACAACCGTCTTGTCGTCTTCCAACTTTGCCTTCAAAGCCTCAGCTTCAGCCTTTTCTTCAGCGGCCTCACGATCGGCTGCCTTCTTTTGACCACGCAATGCAGAAACATTTGCGTTAGTTGCGGGCTCAGCCTTCTTGTTCTTAATCAAGAAGTTGTTAGCGTAGCCATCAGGAACTTCCTTAACTTCGCCCTTCTTACCGCGCCCCTTAACATCTTCCAAGAAAATAACCTTCATGATTATCGACCTCACTTATTAATCTTCATTATCACCATCATCGTTTGTTCCCGTAAGAACAGACAACAATTGTTCATAGACGGCAGTGGTCGTCGTATCTGAGACCTGCGTTGCCGCATTACTCAAATGACCGCCTCCGCCCATCGCTTCCATTACTAATTGTACATTAAATGACCCAGTTGAGCGCGCCGAAACGGCAACTGTATTATCATCGCGTCGTGAAATAACAAACGACGCTTCAATCCCAATCATTTGCAACAACGCATCTGCAGCCTGCGCGGCCACAACCGAATCATATTGCACATCATCTTCACCGATAACAATTGCTGCATTATCATGAATTTGCGCACGCTCAATCAAGTGTGCACGCTCACGGTATGAATCAACCGTTTCCTTCATGAAGTCCTGTAGCATCTTACCATCAGCGCCAACTGAACGCAGGTAACTAGCCGCATCGAACGTTCGCGTACCAGAACGCAACGTGAATGACTTGGTATCAACTTGGATACCAGCCAGCATCGCAGTCGCCTCAATACGAGACAACCCCTTCGTCCGACGTGGTTGATACTCAAACAATTCCGTGACCAACTCAGATGTTGATGAGGCATATGACTCAATGTAAACCAATTGCGGTTCATCTGGGAATTCTTCGCCACGGCGGTGGTGATCGATAATCACAACCCGCTCAGATAGTTGTTGATAGACTTCAGGTGATTCTGAAATCGATGGCTTTGAATGATCCACCATGACCAACAAGCTTCGTTCAGTCGCTTCTGACAATACTTGTGAAGGCACCATCATTGCAGATTGATCTGACGGATCAGCCTTAAGTTCTTGCAACAACAACTTAATATCTGAGTGCTCATGCCCGCTCTCTTCGTAGACAACCCATGACGGCTTACCCAACATTTGAGCCAAACGGCGAACACCCAGCGCGGCACCAAACGAATCCATATCAGAACGTTTGTGTCCCATAATGAAAATTTGGTCCGCTTGCGTCATCAAATCAGCCAACGCTTGTGAGATGACACGTGCACGCACACGGGTACGCTTGGCCATTGGGTTTGTGTTTCCACCGTAGAAACGAGCATCCCCAGTCGGTGACTTCACAACAACTTGGTCACCACCACGACCCAACGCCAAGTCCAAGTTAGCTTGGGCGTTCTGCGCCAAAACATCAATCGCTGTTTCCTTATAGGCAATACCAATACTCAACGTGATTGGTGTGTTCTGCATTGAAGTTGCCTCACGAACCGCGGTCAACACATTAAACTTATCAGCCTCGGCACGACGCAACCCATCACGATAACCAATCAACATATAACGATCGACAGCCAAACGACGCACATAAATCTTGTGCTCAGCCATCCAGTCTGACAACGTCTTCGTCACGAAAGTACGCAATGCAGAAGCATCTGAGTCGTTCATACCTTCAGACACTTCGTCATAGTTATCCAATGAAACAATTCCAATGAACAACTTGTGCGCTTCGTAGTCACTCATAACTTGCGCTGAGTCAGTGGCATCCAACAGATATGCAGCGCGGAGTTCCGGCTGCACTTGCACATTAAACACGCGATCCAACCAGTGCAATTGCGTAACACGCTTATCTTCATCCGGCCATCGCTTAATCAAGTCAGCCAATTGCACAGAAGCTTCCTGCAATGGTCGACCAACGATAACGCGTTCCCCAAGGAAACTTTGTAGATAAGGGTTCACCCAATTAACTTCGTTCTGCTCATTGAACAAAACGACCCCCAAAGGCATCTGAATAATCGCTTCTTGTTCACCACGATTAACGCGGTATGAAAGATTCTCAATATAGTGTGTGGTGTCTTCGCCAATAATCTGCAAGGTCTTGAATATGACCATCAAAGCAATCACAACCAAGGCCAGCCAGACAATTCCGGCAACCCAATTCACCATAAAGGCTAGAATCGCGCCGATAATTGCCATCACCGAGACGAGCACTGCCATCCAAGCGAGGCGCCGATTTTGGAAAAACGCCGGTAAAGCATCCAAATTTTTCACGCGTATCACCCAACCCATTCCTTAATAGTTTCTTTATAAAGTAGTATACCATGATTACCAAATAGACTTGAACTGATAAATAATGGCTTTTTTATGTAAAAACATTTGGTTGTGGTGCACCTCGATGAAACGCGTCGACTTTGACCACCAAACAAAAACGAACCTAACGTAATGTCAGGTGCGTTTCTTGTTAATCGATCAATCCAGCTTCGCGGGCGCGTTGCTTGTACATCTCGATTTCGTCTTCTGCAGCCCAAACGAAGTGTTCAGGTGCAATTTCAACCATTTCACGGTCACGTCCGTCCATTTCGTCAGTTGGATCGTAAACGATTGGCTCACGGGCCGTCTCAACTGATGGATCTGGAACTGGAATGGCACTCAACAATGAGCGCGTGTAATCGTGCAAAGGCTTGTTGTAAACTTCGTCGGCTGGTCCGATTTCAACCATCTTACCCCAGTGCATAACACCGATACGGTCAGAAATGTACTTAACCATCGACAAGTCGTGGGCAATGAACAAGTAAGTCAATCCCTTGTCCTTTTGCAATTGCTTCATCAAGTTAACAACTTGCGCTTGGATTGAAACGTCCAAGGCAGAGATTGGTTCGTCGGCGATGATGAACTTTGGTTGCACAGCCAACGCACGGGCGATACCGATACGTTGACGTTGTCCACCAGAGAACTCGTGTGGGTAACGGTTTGAGTGATCACGGTTCAAACCAACCGTCTCCAACAAATCTTCCACGCGCTTTGAACGATCTTCATCGTTCGCAGCCAAGTGGTTAACGTCGATTCCTTCAGCAACGATGTCCTTAACCTTCATACGCAAGTTCAATGACGCTTGTGGGTCTTGGAAAATCATTTGTACCGCTTGACGGAAGTCTGACAATTCGCCGCGCTTCTTCAACTTAGCAATGTCCTTACCATCAAACAAAACTTCCCCTGCTGATGGTTCGTACAACTTCATAATCGTACGACCGATTGTCGTCTTACCTGAACCTGACTCACCAACAAGACCAAACGTCTCACCTTCGTAAATGTCGAAAGTTGCGTTTTGAACAGCCTTCGTTTCGTTGCTACGGCCCTTGTTAAACGTGATATCAAGTCCCTTGATTTCAACTAACTTCTTCTTTTCTTCAGCCATTAGTTGTTAACCTCCGTTCCAAGAACTGCCGTTGCGTCGACGGCGACTGCCTTCTTACGGTCAGCTTCTGGGTGCTCAGCTTGGTAGCGAGCCCAACGCTTTTGTACTTCCAATGGTGGCTCAACTTCTGGCGCACGCTCATCCAACAACCACGTTGACGCAAAGTGCGTCTCTGATAGCTTGAAGAAAGGTGGCTTTTGCTTTTCGTCGATTGCCAAAGCGTACTTGTTACGTGCCGCAAATGGATCACCTACTGGTGGCTCCAACAAATCAGGCGGCGTACCTGGGATAGCTTCCAACTCGCCACGCGCCGTTTCCGTCGTTGGCATTGAGTTCAACAAGCCCCAAGTGTATGGGTGTTGTGGGAAGTTAAATACTTCATCAACAGTTCCAATTTCAATAATTTGTCCGGCGTACATAACCGCCACACGATCAGCCATACCCGCCACAACACCAAGGTCGTGGGTGATAAAGATGATTGATGAATCAATTTCCTTTTGAATCTTCTTCATCAAGTCCAAGATTTGGGCTTGAATCGTCACGTCCAAGGCGGTCGTTGGTTCGTCGGCAATTAGGATTTCAGGGTTGTTGATCATCGCAATCGCAATAACGATACGTTGACGCATACCACCTGAAAATTGGTGTGGATAGTCGTTGATGTGGTTTTCTGAATTTGGAATACCAACCAACTTCATCATTTCCAATGCCTTTGCCCAGGCATCCTTCTTGCTCATCTTCTTGTGCTTAATCAAAGGTTCGGCAATTTGTTGACCAATCTTCATCGTTGGATCCAAAGAAGTCATTGGGTCTTGGAAAATCATGGCAATTTCTGAACCACGCAAGTGCTGCATGTCTTCTTCTGACTTACCAATGATTTCATCGCCCTTGAACTTGATTGAACCGTGTTCAACTTCAGCATTCTTTGCCAACAAGCCCATCAATGAGCGTGTCGTAACAGACTTACCTGAACCAGACTCACCCACGATAGCAAGCGTCTCACCCTTGTACAAATCAAATGAAATGTCGCGGATGGCTTGTACCTTACCGTTGTAAGTTTGGAAATTAATTTTAAGGTCCTTAACCTCAAGAATCTTTTCTGCCATGTCTTAACTCTCTTCCATTAATCCTTCGTACGAGGGTCAAAGGCGTCACGCAAACCATCTCCAAGCAAGTTAAAGGCAATCATGATGACAGCCAAGATAAGTGCTGGAATTACCAATTGGTATGGATAGAATTGCAAAGCCTTTTGTCCATCATTCAACAACGTACCCAATGAGGCCATTGGCACTGGAATTCCCAATCCAATAAATGACAACAATGCTTCGAAGAAGATTGCTGATGGGATTGTGAACATCAATTGCACAATGATTGTTGAACTCAAGTTTGGCACCAAGTGGCGGAAACCAATGCGCCATGCTGATGATCCCAATGTACGAGCGGCCAAGATGTAATCTTGTTCCTTAATCGTCAATACCTGTGCACGTATCAAACGCGCCATTGACGTCCATGATGTCATTGCGATACCCAATGCGATTGACAACATACCGGGCTTCAAAATCAAAATCAACAAAACGAAAACAACCAAGTTAGGAATTGATGAAATAACTTCGATGATACGTTGCATCACAATGTCGGTCTTACCACCACGCCAGCCGGAAACAATTCCGTATGTGACACCAAAGACCAAGTCCATGGCAGCAGCAATCAACGCAACTTGCAATGAGATGCGCGTTCCGTAAAGGACACGCTTGAAGATGTCACGACCAAATTGGTCAGTTCCAAACCAGAAGTTCTTCTTCTTTGAAACGCCAGCTGAGTCGTATGAATCAATCTTGACACCATCCAACTTTGCATGACCAGTGAACCCTGGAATATCTCCCAAGACACCTGGCAAGCGCGGTGGCAAGTTTTGCAACGTCACATCTTGGTGTGACGTTGACTTTGAGTTGGCAATTGGGGCAGATCCAAACGCTGCCACAAAAATGAATACTAAAATCCACAATGAGATGAAGGCTCCCTTGTTCTTCTTCAAACGACGCCAAGCATCCTTAGCGAAGCTCAATGAAGGCTTCATAATCTTTTCGTTATCGACATGACGATCCGCTGGAAGCAGCTTAAAGTCATCTGCCGTCAAATTTACTTGTTCGGCCATGTGCTACTCCTTATTTTGCCAAACGGATACGTGGGTCAATGACACCGTACAAGATATCCGTAATCAACAACACAACCATCAACATCATGGCGTAGACAATCGTCGTTCCCATGATGATTTGGTAGTCATTCGTCAAAATTGATGAAACGAATTGGCTACCGATTCCAGGAATTGAGAAGATTGACTCAACAACGATTGACCCAGTCATCAAGTTAACCGCCATTGGTCCAATCAACGTTACCAACGGAATCAATGAGTTACGCATTGCGTGCTTCCAAATCACTTCACGCTTTGACAAACCCTTGGCACGTGCCAATTCGATGTAGTCAGAACCCAACACATCCACCATTTCGGTACGGATGAAACGAGCTGACGTTGCCAAAGGTGCCATTCCCAACGCGATTGTTGGCAAGATAGTAGAAGAGAAGCCCTTCCAACCAGCGATTGGCAACCAGTCCAACTTCAAACCAACCCAGTATTGCAACAAAGCCGCAAACACGAATGATGGGATTGAAATTCCCAAAACGGCAATGATTGACAAGATTGTATCCGTCTTTGTGTTACGATGAACGGCTGCTGCTGAACCAAGTCCGATACCGGCGATTACACCGAAGATCAAAGCTTGAATTCCCAATTGTGCTGAAGGTCCCATACGTTGTGCAATCAACGTTGAAACTTCTTGGTTAGCAAATTGGAATGACACACCGAAGTCGAAATGCAAGGCATCCCACAAATAAGTGACGTATTGAATGAAAATTGGCTTATCCAAGCCGTACTGTGCTTCAATCATCTTTTGTTGTGCCTCAGACAAACGCTCAGCATTCGCAAGCGGTGAACCAGGCATCAGCTTCATCAAGAAAAATGTCGCTGAGATAATCAGCACCAGCGTCAAAATAATGATTGCTAGTCGCTTAAGTAAATATTTGATCATAGCGATGACCTTCCCCTATTATTCCTGCTATTCATATTATGAAAGACGTGCTTACGTTTAATTAAAAACAAAGTTGATATCTCTCACATATCCATAGTTTTTATTAGTATTTTCTAATCTTACCAGACAAGTCCCGATTATAAAAGGGTTTGTCAGGTAATATCACATGAGAATCAAAATTTCTTAACACTTACGAATTTGTTAGCGTTTACATAGATTTTGATATGTTTGTCCAGATTCTGGGACTACATAACGCTCGCCCTATATGTAAAACACGCATCTATCCATAGTAGATAGATGCGTGTTGTCTATTCAAACTTAACAAACAAGTGTCGTTTTGATCCTGCAATCAAAATTACTTCTTGTATGCCCACTTCCAGTCGTAAGGTGCACCAGCAGGGTTCATAACAACACCCTTAACTGACGTACGGAACAACGTAGCGTATGAACGGTAGTACAAAGGTGCCACACCGACTTCCTTGTCGATGATTTGCTCTGCTTGCATGTAGTCGTCGTTAACGTCAGTCGTCTTAGCAGCTTGCATCAACTCGTTGTATTGGGCGTTATCCCATGAACCATTGTTGAATGATGAATCCTTCGTGTACAAGTCCAAGAATGTTGATGGATCACCGTAGTCGGCTCCCCATGCAGTGATAACCAAGTCGAACTTCTTGTCTTGTGACAAGGCCAAACGTTGCTTAAATGGCACCGTCTTGATGTCGATCTTCAAACCGTCCAACTTTTCCATTTGTGATTGCAAGAATTGTGCAGTACGCTTTGCACCGTCAGTGTCGTCCGTTACCATTTGCAACGTCAACTTCTTAACACCGGCTTCCTTCATACCTTCCTTGAACAACTTCTTAGCCTTAGTCTTGTCGTATGCAATTGCACCCTTTACTTCGGCTGACTTAGCAAAGTCCTTGTTCGTGTTAGGATCAACAGCCAACTTAGTTGAAGTAAACGTCGTTGCTGGCGTTGCAGTTCCCGTCAAAATCTTGTCTGACAAAGTCTTACGGTCAATTGAGTATGAGATGGCTTGACGAATCTTTTGGTTAGCCAATGCCTTAACCTTCTTTTGGTTAAACTCCATGTAGAACGTTGAAGCTTGTGGGATAACCTTGTAAGCCTTGTTCTTCTTTGAAGCCTTAACTTGGTCAGGTGACAAGTTAGTGAAGTCAACCTTACCTGACTTGTACAAGTTGTAACCCGTGTTTTGGTCCTTGATCGTTTGAACAACAACCTTAGGCGTCTTAACTACCTTTGCATCGTAGTAGTTCTTGTTCTTTACCAATGAGTACTTGTTGTTTGAACCAGTCCAGCCCTTCAAGATGTATGGACCTGATGACAACGTGTACTTAGCAGTAGTTCCGTACTTCTTACCAACCTTTTCCACAAACTTTTGGTTTTGTGGGTAGAATGGTGCCATCGTCAATACTGACTCAAGTTGTGGCATTGGCTTTTCCAATTGCACTTCCAAAGTCGTGTCATCAACTGCAGTTACACCCAATGATGACAAATCAGTGTTTTCACCTGATTGGATCAGCGTCAGCGTTCTTGATACCTGAGAACAAGTAAGCATATTGTGATGCCGTCTTAGGATCGTTCGTACGTTGCCATCCGTAAACAAAGTCGTGCGCCGTCAAAGCGTCACCGTTTGACCACTTCAAACCTGAACGCAACTTGAACGTCAATGACAAGCCATCTTCTGACTTCTCAACTGACTCAGCCAAAGCCAAAGCTGGCTTTCCTGACTTGTCGTTACGGTACAAACCATCACCAATGGCTTGCAACGCATCAAAATCAACAGCAGCAGTAGACTTTGAAGGGTCCATCGTTCCCAAATCAGCACCTTCAGTCCAGTTGATCGTCTTGTACTTAGCAGCATCTGCCGTCAAAGGTGCAACCGTTGATCCCAAAATCAAGGCCGTTGACAACAATGCTGACGTCTTCAACAATTTGTTCATAAAATAACTCCCCATATCCAGAAAATGTAAATAACGTTTTTCAATATGCATGTATCATATCCTGGACGAAAATGAGAAGCAATGCCATTTTTTAATACAAACTGTGAATTATGTTTGAATTTCAGGCAATAAAACGTTTAAACCCCGCGTTATATCAACGTTTTTAAAAATGAGAATATTACTCATTTTCATGGCGTTTTCACATCCTTTATGAGATTTATTACGTCTTTACATCTCAATTCACGTAATCTCGCACGTAATTGACGCACCTGTTTATCAGTCGGTAACCCTCGCCATTCAAACAGGTTTTCTCGTGCAACATCCTGTCGATTCGTGCTTGAGATGACAATGTCGACATCAGAATCATGCTGCACCGTTACGTCTACATTAAATTCCGGCATCCCCAAAATCATATTACTGATCATTTGTTGTGTACCCGGCAAACCAGGTAAATCTAGTTCCACCCTAACTTTGGGATAAAGTCGCTCTTTTTGGCACACCGAACAAATCACCATCAATAATGTCGTATACAATGCATTGTTAATCGTTTGCACGTCCATCGCGATGGACGTTCCAAATTTGGCGATAATTCTCCCAACAATAACATCAATGTCTGGAAAACGTTCCGCAATGGTCGCTTTCCCGTATTCGCTGGATTCAACGCCATACTTAACTGACAGCTGGATTAATTTAGGTTCTAAATAGCTACCCAGCCGAACGTTCTGTAGCTGAGAGAATTTGATATCACCTAACATTTGCACTTCATCAAGGACCATTTCTATCAACCTGTTTTGTTGTTGAATCAGGTCATCCGTTAAACATAAACATTCTTCGGTGTTTGAAAAAATGCCAAGCGCATATAGAAACCCGGATTATTCATCAAGACAAACAAAAAACCGCTGAAACAGCAAGTTAATACCGTTTCAGCGGGTTTTGCGCTTTCACCCGTTGGGTGAAAACCATAGGAGCTCTTTTTTATGATATTTTGTTAGTGGAAAACAAACCAAATACTCAAAAATTGGAGCCTCTAAAATTATGACTCAAAAAGTAGTACCTAGCAACCATTTAGTTGCAGTTTCAGACAATGGGGCACCAATTACCTCGGATGGTGGCAACGTGCTGCTTAGTATTTTTCTGAATTCGCCTGTAATTTCCAGGCTCTTTAATAACGTTGAATTCAACGATAATCGCAAAAATCCACGCTATGCTAAGGTAGAATTGTTATTGCAAATGCTCATTCAAGTTATCGAAGGTTATCGCAACGACGACGTTGCAGATTACTTGACCCAAGATATCGAACATCGACTTGTTTATGCGCAAAACATGGCATCTCAACCAACTATTTCCAGATTTCTATCACATCTCACGAACGAAGACATTGATGAGCTACAAGAATTAAATCGTCGTATTGTCTCTTTAATTGATGAAAGATCAGCCAATACTGAACTGGTGCTAGATTTGGATTCAACCTACTTTGAGACCTTTGGTCATCAAGAAAAAATTGGTTTTAATTATCACTACTTGAACGTCGGTTACCATCCGCTTATCATGACCGATGCTTTAACTGGAACCGT
>NZ_PVSN01000007.1 GCF_004766315.1 Weissella confusa
TTCTCAAAAAACGCCCAATCGAAAAAAACACCCTGAAACCGTGCCAAGGTACTGGCAGTTTCAAGGTGATTTATCGTATTTTACTGATTTAGCTGTGGTTAAAAATTTAGTGCATGAATAATCCGGGACAAATTGTGAGGGAACGCATTATGAAGATTAACGTTTGGTTTATTTTCTTCTTTGGGGCATTGGGAGGCTTGCTCTTTGGATTTGATACAGGAATTATTTCAGGAGCCTCTCCATTGATTGAAAGCAATTTTAAGTTGACGGTTGCTGAAACTGGTTTCGTAACGTCAGCCGTGTTGATTGGATCTACGGCTGGTGCGCTTGGGGTTGGGCCTTTGGCTGACCGTTTTGGTCGTAAGAAGTTGTTGATTTTGGCTTCTTTGTTCTTTATCGCCGGTTCATTGATGACGGCGTTTGCCACTGGCTTCGGTACGATGGCCATCGCCCGTATCGTGTTGGGATTGGCCGTTGGGTCAGCCTCAGCGTTGACGCCAGCTTACTTGGCTGAATTGGCACCTGCTAAGCACCGTGGTTCATTGGGGTCAATGTTCCAATTGATGATTACGGCCGGAATTTTGTTGGCCTACGTGTCTAACCTTGGTTTCTTGGGCCACGACTTCATGGGTATCCGTGACTTGGCGCTGGATGCTTGGATCAGCTTTGATTCCAGCCGTATTGTTGTTCGTAGGTGGCTTGTTGCTACCAGAATCACCACGTTTCTTGTTTGCGAAGGGTGATAAGGAAAATGCAGAGCGCGTGTTGACTCACTTGCGCGCCAAGTCAGGTGAATCAGTTGAAGCCGAATTGGCTGCCATGGCTGAAGTTGATAAGCAACCAAAGGGTGGGTTGAAGGACTTGTTCACAATCGCCCGTCCAGCCGTGATTGTTGCTGTTGGAATTATGTTCTTGCAACAATTGGTTGGTATCAACTCAGTGATTTACTTCTTGCCACAAGTGTTTATCAAGGGATTCGGCTTTAACGAAGCCAACGCCATCTGGATTTCAGTTGGAATCGGTGTAGTTAACTTCGTAGTGACGATTTTGGCAACGATGATTATGGATAACTTCAACCGTAAGACGTTGTTGACGTTTGGTTCAATCGTTATGACGGTCGCTTTGGCTATCTTGACGGTCTTGAACTACACGGTATCAGTTGAAACGGCTGCTATTCCAACGATGTTGTTGATTGCAACGTACATCTTCGGATTCGCCATTTCATGGGGACCAATCGCTTGGTTGTTGATTGGTGAAATCTTCCCAATGTCAGTGCGTGGAATCGGTTCATCAATCGGTTCAGCTGCCAACTGGATTGGAAACTTCTTGGTGTCACAATTCTTCTTGGTATTGTTGGCCGTCTTCCACAACAACGTGGGTGGACCATTCGGGGTCTTCGCAGTCTTTGCCTTCATCTCAATCTTCTTCGTTCGTTACCTCGTGCCAGAGACGCGCGGTAAGTCACTTGAAGAAATCGAAATGGAATTGCGCAAGTAATCAATAGAAAATAAAAAGGGCCCGTACGTCGCAAAACGTACGGGCCTTTCTTCATGTACCTGGCTAAAAGCCGAGAAATACGTCTCAAAAGTACATGAAGGGTTAGTCGGACTTTTAGTGTACACCATTTAAGCGTATATTAATAGATACTAGATTTAGTGAGAAGTGTTCTGAAGAATGGAGAGATAATCATGGCTAAGAAAGAGCGTATTAAGAAGATCCTTGTCGAGCAAATTCTTGATAAGGCTAAGATTCCATATGAAAGCATTGTGTTTGCTGGCGGTATGAACCGTGACCAAGCCGAGTTGGATAATTATGGCCTAACTGACCATGATATCTACAAGACATTGGCTTTGATTGGAAATGTCACTGGCCCAGTTATCGGTATTGTGCCAATGGATGCCCACTTGGACGAAAAGAAGTTGGCGGCCGTTTCAGGTAACAAGAAGGTCAACATGATTCCAACGAAGGATTTGCAAAAGACAACTGGTTACATTCACGGTGCGAATAACCCAGTTGGTATCTGGCAAACGAAGAAGTTCCCAATTTACTTTGATAACAGTGCCAAGGAAGCCGGTACAATCACGTTGTCAGCTGGTGAAGTGGGCCGTTCAATTCGTTTGGATGCCGAGCAATTGGCTGAATTCGTCCACGCTAAGTTTGCGGATATTCGCACGGCTGACTAACCATGAGCTGGACGATTATTTGGCAAACTTGGGTATTCGTCATTGGCATTTTCTTCGTGTTGCCACTCATTGGTAGTACCTTGATTTCAGTAGTGACAACCCGTACAAACCAACATTTGATGCGCGCATTTGGCATGAATGCACCGCTCATCTTTGGCTGGTTTGGCGTGATGATTCATGAAATTTCGCATGCGGTGATGTCGATCATCTTCGGTCACCATGTCGATAAAATTAAGTTGCTCCAAAATCCGTTTAAGGAAGGCAACGAGAACCGCATGGGGTATGTGTCACACGCCTGGAATCCGAAGAATAAGTACCAACAACTGGGAAACTTTTTCATCGGGATGGCGCCCATTTTTGGGATTGCCTTAACTAGTTGGGGGTTAACGAAGCTATTGTGGCCACAACTACTAATTGGGTTTCACGACGGTAGTAGCGTTTGGCTGAATACCGCATGGTGGCAAGTGGCACTATGGATTTATGCCATTTTGAACTTGAGTTTAGCCTTGAATCTGAGTGATGCCGATTGGCAAAACACAAAGAGTGGGGCGTTGTATTACTTTATCTTTTTGACCATCGTCGCCTTGGGTGTTGGCCTATGGATTAACGATGCGTTTATTATTTGGGAAACCGTTGGCCGACCAATCGCCTACTTCTTTGGCGGTGTGTTGGCAGCGACATTTATCATGTACATGTTGACCGCGATTATCGGTCGACGCTAATAAAATTCGGGGAATAATGATGACAAAAACAGAAGAACAACAATTGGTTGCTATTACTGCTTTTATGCAAAAGGTGCTTGGCGGGGATGAATCAGGGCATGATACGACCCACATTGATCGTGTTGTGGCGCTGACTAAGCACATTTTGACGACGGAACCAACGGCGGATGAGTTTATCGCGGTGGCTGCGGCGACGTTGCATGATACGTATGACGATAAGTTATTTAAAAATGTCACAAGCGCCAAACAAGCAGCTGTGGATATGTTGACGGATAATGGTATTGATGAGGCTAAACAGGCTGAGATTTTCCAAATTATCGATAACATGTCATGGAGCAAGCAACGTTTCGGCAACCCAGAGCCACTCACATTGGCTGGTCAAATCGTGCAAGATGCTGATCGCCTTGAAGCGATTGGCGCGATTGCTGTGGCTCGTGTCATTCAATATGGTGTCCAAAAGCACCACATTTTGTATGACCCAACGATGCCACCGCGCGATTTGAAGACGAAGGCCGATTATCGTGATGCGACGGGCGAAACGATGATTAACCATTTCTATGAAAAGCTATTTTTGCTCAAGGATTACCTCAATACTGACGAAGGAAAGCGAATTGGTGCGAAGCGCGATGCGATTATGCATGAATTCGTGGCGCAGTTTGAAGCAGAGTGGGCAGGAACTGATTATCTAAATTAAAAATATAAGGAGGCTATATGGACGGAATTAGTAAGAAAGAGCGAGGTGTCTTGATCATCTTGATTGCGGGAGTCTTTTTGGGATTCTTGAATCAAACGTTGATGAACACGGCCTTGCCACAAGTCATGGCAGACTTTCACATCTCAACAGCCCTTGGTCAATGGATGACGAATGGGTACATGTTGGTGAATGGTGTGATGGTGCCGTTAACAGCCTTCTTAATTCAACGCCTTAAGACGCGAACGTTGTACTTAAGTGCGGTATTTGTATTTGCAGTGGGAACCTTGGTTGCAGGGTTCGCACCGTCATACCCCATTTTGATTATGGGACGTATGATTCAAGCGGCCGGCGCAGGTGTGTTCGGACCGTTGATGAATGTGGTCGTGATGAATCTGTTCGCCGCTGACCGTCGTGGTCAAGCGATGGGAATTATCGGGTTGGCGTTGAACTTTGCGCCAACCATCGGACCAACGCTATCTGGATTTGTGGTGTCGAACCACTCATGGCGTTGGTTGTTCTTAGGAATTGCGCCACTAATTATTATTGATTTGATTTTGGCCTTTATTTTCTTGAAGAACATCGGTGAACAAAAGTTCTTGAAGTTCAATTTCTTGGGGATGGTCCTTTCAAGTATCGGATTGGGAAGCTTGCTATACGGATTCTCAAACGCCGGTACGGGTAACTGGCTAAGTCCTGACGTTTGGGCATTTTTGTTAATCGGTATTGTCGTAACGGCGTTGTTCGTCTATCAACAAACCCACTCAAAGATGCCATTGTTGAACTTTGATGTCTTCAAGTACCACAACTTTACGATGGCAACATTGATTAACGTGGTCTTGATGGCTGCGTTGTATGGTGGTGCCTTGATGTTGCCACTTTACATGCAAACCGTCCGTGGCCAATCAGCCTTTATTTCGGGGTTGGTTTTGCTACCGGGTGCCTTGATTACGGCATTCCTATCGCCAACATCAGGTAAATGGTACGACCAGTTCGGTGTGAAGCGCTTGGCTCCAATCGGGTTGGTGTTTGTGGTGATTGGAACAATTGTGTTGGCCACGTTGCAACTGGATTCACCAATCTGGTTGCCAGCGGTTGGACAATTCATCCGTCAACTTGGTTTGGTTATGGTCACGATGCCAATTCAAACTGAGGCCTTTAACTCATTGCCACGTGAGATGGTGCCCGATGGATCAGCGATGTATACGACGATTCGTCAGGTTGCCGCCTCGTTTGGAACCGCCGCTTTGATTACGGTTTACAGTCTAGTTTCATTGGGCGCACCGGCAAAAATGGCGCAAGCGCGTGCCGATTTGGCTGGTATTCACGCCGCCTTTTGGATTGCGAACGGTTTGGTCGTCTTAGCACTAGGATTAACCCAACTCTTTAAGCAACGAACTAACGCATAAATTTAAAAAGTGGTCCAACCAAAACTTTTGGTTGGACCACTTTTGTGTTACGATAAGACCGACTTAAAAACGGGAGGGCATAGACAAATGCCGACTGAAGTACTGTACATGAAAGTACTTGGGGATTTGAAGGAGCGTATCTACAACCGCGAATTCCCAAACTTGAAATTGCCAGACGAACGCTCATTGGCCTTGTCTTATGACGTGTCACGCAGCTCAATCAAGCGCGCGTTGAACGTCTTGGCCCAGCAAGGAATTATCTTTAAGAAGCGTGGTTCAGGAACTTTCGTGAACCCGCTTTACCTCAAAAACCAATCAATGTTCTATGCGATTGGTAACAACTTGGGTGTTTCTGATTCGTTCCGCTTTAACGGCGAAGCGCCAGCCATCCAATTGTTGTCATTTGAAACGGAAGAGGCTAACGAAGAAACGCGTTTGGCGCTGTTCTTGGAACCTGGTGAGCAGGTTTATCGCATCAAGCGTTTGCGTAAGTTGCAAGACCAAGCGTTCATGATTGAGAACGCCTTGGTGCCAGTTAAGCTGCTACCAGATTTGACTAGCGAAGACTTGGGCCACTCAATGTTCCACTATGCAGAAGCAACGACAAAAAAGGCTGTTACGAAGTCATTTATGACGGTGACGGTTGAACCATCTGATGAAGATGATCGTAGCCACTTGCAACTGAGTGAAGTTGAACCTGTCGGTGTGATGGCCGGAATTTACTTCCTGGATGACGGGACGCCATTTGAAGTTGGAACGATGCGTGTGCACTACAAGTACATGCGTTATAACAGTTTCGTCAGTTTGGACGGCGAATAATTCAAAATTCATAAATTGTTCACATTTGGCCAGGAAAGCGATTATATCAGGCTTTACGGGTGAAAAATAAGCAAAGCACAAAATTGGACCGCACCAATTTTGTGCTTTTTATTGTACCAATTTTTGAAATCTGTTATTATAGTATTTGTAATCCAGAAGATAACTTCTGCGATTGAACCTTTTCTCAAAATTATAAGGAGATTTAATCAAAATGGCAGTAGATTTTGATTCAAAGGAATACCTTGCTAAGGTTGATGCTTGGTGGCGTGCTACCAACTACCTTTCAGCAGGTATGATCTTTTTGAAGAGCAACCCATTGTTCTCAGTTACGAACACACCAATTACGGTGGAAGACGTTAAGGTTAAGCCTATCGGTCACTGGGGTACTATCTCAGGACAAACTTTCCTTTACGCACACGCAAACCGTTTGATCAACAAGTACGATCTAGACATGTTCTACATCGGTGGACCTGGTCACGGTGGACAAGTTATGGTTACGAACTCATACTTGGACGGTTCATACACTGAAAACTACCCTGAAATCACTCAAGATGTTGAGGGTATGTCACGTTTGTTCAAGCGTTTCTCATTCCCTGGTGGAATCGGATCACACATGACTGCACAAACGCCAGGTTCATTGCACGAAGGTGGAGAACTTGGATACTCATTGTCACACGCAACTGGTGCCGTTTTGGATAACCCAAACCAAATCGCATTTACTGTTATCGGTGACGGTGAAGTTGAAACTGGTCCTTCAATGACTGCTTGGCACTCAATCAAGTTCTTGAACCCTAAGAACGACGGTGCAGTTTTGCCAATCTTGGACTTGAACGGATTTAAGATTTCAAACCCAACGATCTTCTCACGTATGAGCGATGAAGAGATCACTAAGTTCTTCGAAGGTTTGGGATGGTCACCACGTTTCATCGAAAACGATGACATCCACGACTACATGGCATACCACGAGCTTACGGCTAAGGTTATGGACCAAGCTATCGAAGACATCCAAGCAATCCAAAAGGACGCCCGTGAGAACGGTCGTTACGAAGACGGTGAAATTGCAGCATGGCCTGTAATCATCGCTCGTTTGCCAAAGGGTTGGGGTGGTCCTACTCACGACCAATCAGGAATGCCAATCGAAGATTCATTCCGTGCCCACCAAGTTCCACTTCCTTTGTCATCAAAGAAGATGGAAACGTTGCCACAATTCGAAGAGTGGATGAACTCATACAAGCCAGCTGAATTGTTCAACGAAGATGGTTCATTGAAGTCAGAATTGGCTGAAATGGCACCTAAGGGTGACAAGCGTATGGCTTCAAACCCAATCGCTAACGGTGGACGTCGTCGCGGTGAAGAAGCTCAAGATTTGGCTTTGCCAGATTGGAAGCAATTCGCTAACGACATCAACGAGTCAAACCGTGGAACTGAATTGGCTGACTCAAAGCGCAACATGGACATGAACGTGTTGTCAGGATTCTTCGCTGAAATCTCAAAGATGAACCCAACGTCATTCCGTATCTTCGGACCTGACGAGACGATGTCAAACCGTCTATGGGACATGTTCGAAGTAACGAACCGTCAATGGATGGAAGAAGTTAAGGAGCCAAACGACCAATACGAATCCCACGAGGGACGTATCTTGGACGCTCAATTGTCAGAGCACCAAGCTGAAGGTTGGTTGGAAGCTTACACGTTGACTGGTCGTGTTGGTGTATTTGCATCATACGAATCATTCCTACGTGTAGTTGACTCAATGATTACTCAACACTTCAAGTGGTTGCGTCACGCCTCAGAGCAATCATGGCGTAACGATTACCCATCATTGAACTTGATTTCAACTTCAACTGTATTCCAACAAGACCACAACGGTTACACTCACCAAGATCCAGGTATCTTGACGCACTTGGCTGAAAAGAAGTCAGACTTCGTTCGTCAATACTTGCCAGCTGATGGTAACACTTTGTTGGCTGTCTTTGGTCGCGCATTTACTGAGCGTCACAAGGTTAACCACATCGTTGCTTCAAAGCAACCACGTCAACAATGGTTCTCAGTTGAAGAAGCTCAAGAATTGGCAACTGAAGGTTTGAAGGCTATTGACTGGGCTTCAACTGTTGCTGAAGGTGAGCAAGCTGACATCGTCTTCGCATCTGCTGGTGTTGAGCCAACGATCGAAACTTTGGCTGCTTTGAACTTGGTTAACGATGCATTCCCAGCCGTTAAGATGCGTTATGTAAACGTTGTTGAATTGCACCGTTTGCAAAACAAGAACGGTGAGATGAACCACGAGCGCGCTTTGTCAGATGACAAGTTCAACGCTTTGTTCGGTGAGTCAGGAACGCCTGTTGTCTTCGGATTCCACGGATACGAAGACTTGATCGAGTCAATCTTCTACGAGCGTCAACATTTGGGATTGCACGTACACGGATACCGTGAAGATGGTGACATCACTACGACTTACGACATGCGTGTATACTCAAAGTTGGACCGCTTCAACCAAGCTAAGGACGCTGTTGCTGTCTTGGCTGCTAACGGAGTTGTTTCAGCTGACGAGGCTGCTGCATTCGACAAGAAGATGGATGACATCTTGGCAAAGCACTTCGAAGTTACTCGTAACGAAGGTCGCGACATCGAAGAGTTCACTGACTGGAAGTGGGCTGCTTTGAAGAAGTAATCTACTGCCGTACGATTAATTTCTAAGCGAAATAAAAATTGACCTGAGGCTGGCTTCGGCCGGTTAAAGGGTAACTTAAAGACCATTACTATTTCTTTCGAGATTTAGTAATGGTCTTTTTGTCGTTCCTGGCACTCAAAATTTCATAGAACTCCCACATTTATCAGGCATAGTAGAAGATAGTTTTAAAATCGGGGAAGATACTATGGTTAATAAATTTGGAGAATGGATACATAAACGTATCATGTGGCGATGGACGATTCGACCACAATTAAAACAACAACTTTTAAATCTTGATATGAACTTGCCTACGGTTTTCTACATTGGTATGCCAGAACACGGGGACTTAGGTGATCACGCAGTTTCGTATGCCACGGAATTGTTTTTGCGAACGAATTTGCCGGAACGTCAAATTGTGAAGGTGCCAGCTGAGGCGACAACTGAAGCATTGCCATTAATTCATCGCATTATCCAACCGGATAACTTGGTTTTGCTACATGGTGGTGGCATCATTGGTGACCGTGAATTGGTTGAAGAGAATTTGCGCCGTTCAGTCGTGGCTTGGTTGAAGGATCAACCGATGATTCAACTACCACAATCAATGTTTTTCAATAGTGTGCGTGAGCGTGAAATTTCAAAGCAAGTGTATAACACAGCTGAGCGCATGGTCATGTTAGCGCGTGACGAAAAAGCGCTACAAGATTTAACGCAACTGTTGCTGTGCCCAGCAATGTTAATTCCAGATATGATTTTGCACTTGAGTGGGCGTTTGGCAGCTAGCCGTAAGCCTAGAAACGGCGCTATGCTGATGTTGCATGCGTCTGGTAATGATTTCCGCCGGGCAACGCAAGAACAGGTCAGAGAGATGGTTAGCGACCTCTTTGGCCGTGTGACGGAAGAAGACTATTTGAACACTAAGCACCTGCATCTGAGTGGTCATAAGCGCGATACAACGCTGCGTGAATGCTGGCGTGCGATGTCTGGTTACGAAGTATTGGTCACGGATGAAATCCACGGACTACTGTTCGGTTTGATTACGCAAACGCCAACGGTCGCCATTGCAGAAGAGTCTGGCCTAATGGGGGCCATGTTTGAAGCATGGTGTACTGCAGTGCCATGGATTACCCTATGGTCACCAAATGATGGACCGCTGGATGTGGCGATTGTAGACGTGCTTCGCGCCGATGTTTCACCAGTTGATTACGCACCACAATTCGCACCATTGCAGTATTATCTGTCTAATTTCCGTCCTATCCAAAATTAAATATTTTAATTCACATTTACTCCTGAATTCAGTATCAATTAATCTTATTTTCAACAAGAAGGTCACGTAGTATAGACCATTGGAAAGATAGATATTAAAGGGAGATGGAAATGTTGAAACGTGTATTGCTGATTATGCTTGCCTTGGTGAGCATGAGTTGCGTATCAACGATCGCTCACTCTGACAATCGGTCGGAGTTGAGTCAATCAACGTTGTATGAAACACCAGAATTAATTTTGGACGAAAAAGTTTTAGACACGCCAAGCTTGGACACCCGCATTCGTGCGCGCGACATCATCAATGGGGAAGATATGACGATGGTGAAGAAGACGGCGTTTCCGTTCATGATTACCTTGCTTTGCGTGTGGGCTTTGATAATTTATGCCCATGCCTTGCGCACAAAGGACAAAAAGTAGGCCGACTTTGATATACTAGTTATATTAAGAGCCGGAGGAAGATAGCATGATTTTGTTATTGGTATTAGGAATCGTTATTGTGGTTGTTGGCATTTTGCGTTCAGTAAAGCATGATTCGATTCGATGGGTACCGATTATTAGCGGTATGGTGTTGGCCATTTTGATGGGCGTTGGTTTGTATACGGCGCATCACTCAAACTTTTTGTTGACGAAGGTGCCACTCGATAAGACCCAAAAGATTAAGCCAGCATCAGAATTGTTGGACTTCAAGTTTATTACCACTGAAAAGGGTAGCAATGGTGAAAACCGCTACACTTACAAGGTTGGTAACAAGGCTTACCAAACGTTGACGCAAAACGCTGAAACGACTGTTAAGACGGGTGATAAGGCCACGTTGGAAACGATTGTGACGACGTACCAAGCCAAGTCATTGTTCAGCCGCTTCATGCTATTCGGCGAGACAAAGTTGAAGACTGGTAAGACGAATTATGTGTTGACGGTGCCGAAGGATTGGGACGTGCTCACATCAGCGCAGGTCAAGGAATTGCAAAAGATGGTCAAGGATAGCAACAACGGGATTACCGATGAAGTTGCTAACCAAGTCAAAAAGCAATTTGCGGATCGTGCCAAGGATGATGAGAACTTCCTAAAGGATAAGGACGCTCAACAAAAGCTCCAAACTGAAATTGTGAACAAGGTAAAGTCAGAGCGCCAAGCTAATCTTGAGAAGGCTTTGAACGAAAAAATTCAAAGTTGGCAATAAAGGGCACAATTATTTAACAGTTGCGACAGAAACGTCAAAAATACCGGACGATAAACACTAATTAAACATACAAACTCAAAAATACTCAAACGTGCACATTGCAGTTTGGGTGTTTTTTTTGCGAAACTGATAGGCGTAAGAGAATATCGAAATTATTAAATGATATAAATGCTTAAGGAGATAGCGATATGGCGAAGTGGAAAAATATTGCTTTAATTAGTACGATCGTGGCGCCGATTGCGTTTGGTGTGGGTGACGCCTTTGCGCAAGCAAACCGACCTGGAGATGAGGGAACAACGGTTGTTTTGCACAAGCGTGAGACCGTTGGTGCTGAGGGCGCTGGTAAGGATGCGGAAAATCTTTACTGGGGTGATGGAAATCTAGATACGTCTGGCGCGTTTGATAACTGGAAGTGGGAAGCTGGCGTAACATTTACGGCTTTCGATTTGGGTAACATCATCAGCCTAGATGAAAATGGAAAGCCAAAGATCGCAACACAAGACGTTCCAGGTACTGACGGTAAGTACAAGTGGAACCAAGTTTTGACTGCGGTTGAAGGAAGTACAGCACCTGTAAAGCAAGGAAATGCGGACGACAAGAACCAATATGCAATTGAATTTGTTGATCAACCAAACTTTGACGCGACTGATTTGCGTGCTGCGTTAGAGAAGGCGAAGGTAGAGACGAAGACATTTGGCGCTACTAATGACAAGGGTGAAACAACACAAAATCTAGAAAATGGTAACTGGATTATCTTGGAAGATATCAAGAATGGTACGCAACCAAGTGATTCAATTGAAACATTTGCAACGCCAATGATTCTTTCATTGCCAATGTTGAATGCGAAGACGCAAGATGGAAAGACAAACTGGTTTGGAACAGATACTGATTCTGAATTGAACTTGTATCCAAAGAACTATACGGATACTGGAAACTTGCGTGTCGTTAAGACAGACGGACAAACTAAGGCTGCCATTAAGGGTGCTACGATTGCTATTATGCAATTGACGGACGCCAAGAAGGCAGAGCTTGAAACTGCAATTTCTAAGGGGGGTGTTGTCTGGCAAGGTTGCCACAATCGAATCTGAGTTGAGCAAGTATGCATCGGAAGGTTCATTGAAGTACGATGTGATTGAAAACGCTGAGCAAGGTGTTGTATTTAACAACCTTGTGCCAGGGCAAACATACTACGTACTTGAAATCGCAGCACCAAACGGTTATTTGCCAAATGGAAAGTTGCAACAAGCAACGTTGAACGAGCAAGTCTAGCAACTGGTGACGAAACGATCGGAACGGATACGCAAGACGTAACGGTTGACCACCGTGGTGGAAAGTACGAGTTGAAGAACTATGATACGCCAACTTTGGATAAGGATATCAACGTCTTGAAGCCGGCAGCGGTAACTGATTTGGTTGTTAACGGCTATGATGCAGATAACAATCCAATCTACGACAACAAGAATGCTGACTACAGTCAAACGTTCGTAGATAACGATACCCAGTTCGGTGTATCTCGTGGTAAGGCCTATAACTACACGGTTGACCTTGAAACTAACCCTGACTTGGGGACGTATTCAAAGTTTGGTATTGTTGATAACATTCCATACCAAGTAAACATTAACAGTTGGACATTGTACGGACGCTTTGGTAAGGGCGGTGTTACAACATTGGCTGATAACAACCAAGGATTAGTACCTTTGATTCAAGCCGTCGACCCTGACGGTGACACACCTGACCACTCGACGTCGGACGGACTTCACCAACCTTCAAAGCCTTACGATACAGATAAGGGAACTGGAGTGTCATTCAAGTTCTACGACCAAGCAGCAGCGAATGCGTTTGATTATCCAGGTAAGGTTTACGCAGAAGGTGATCCAAACTACAAGCAATCATTGATTGACCAAACCAAGTGGATTTCAGAACATTTGATTCACATGTATGGATACAACAGCCAATACTCATTTGATACCAAGAACCAAGCTGTTCAATTTGATGCTACCGGTGATGGCGCATTGAAGAATGGTAAGATGACCATCGACTTCTCAAAGGAATTCTTGACTAAGTACTCATCAACTAACAAGTTTGAAACGTTGACGCAAGATCAAGGCGTGTCATCAAGTTTGGTATTCAAGATGAATGCGCAAACGAACTCAGCCGCACAAGCTAACGTTGGTGGAACTAACAAGGGCATCACAGATGGTGAAAAGCCACAAACGAACATGATCAACAACTTTGTGACGTTCAACTACAATAATGGATATGTTGGTGGCTCAATGTATGACCAATCACAAACGAACGCGGTTGGTTGGGAATTCCAAAAGACTGACTCAAAGGGTAACCCAGTTAGTGGTGCCGGATTTGACTTGGGACGTTTGGTAACGAAGGAAAACGTTGAAAATGTTATCTCTCAATTGATTGGTAACAAGAACAACGGAAACGTCGTATCTGATGAGACTAAGCTTCACATGGCTGACAAGATGGGCTTCACTGGTAACGATGCTGCTAAGATTGCACAAGTAATGAACTACTTGAATGGTCAAGCCGATGTCCTTCGTAAGGCGGTTGCTGATGGATCGGAAACATTTGTTTGGTTCATTCACTTGACGGCAGCAGCTGATGCAAGTGGCAACAAGCAACCAATCGTCGATGCCATGGATTCACACATGGAAATGGGTGACATCTACTGGGTAACGGATAAGCGTTGGGCAACGACCCACTTGTCTGGTACGGATCGTGGTTACTTCCAATACTGTGGAGTTGCCGATGGTAACTACGTCTTGCACGAAGAAATCACGCCTAAGGGTTACAAGCAAATGGATGACTTGAAGTTCACAATTGGTGCTAACGATTCATTCTATGTTGACGCAAATGGTAAGTCTAAGAATGCAGAGTACCCAACGGTAACGTCTGCAGGTGATAACCAACAAATGCCATCTGATAACCAAATCACTGGTCGCGTTGGTGAAGATGCCACGTCTGAAGATAACTGGGCTTCAATCAAGAACTACAAGAAGTCAGTATTGCCAGTTGTTGATGGAGTTGGTGCGTTGAGCTTGTTCTTCATCGGAGCAATTGCAATGATCGCTTCATACATTAAGCGTAAGACGGATATGCGTGAAAACTAAGTCGCTAAAAAAATCCACAATTTCAGAGTTTGTTCAAAAACAACTGTAACAAACCTGTAATAAAACACATAAGATGTAAAATACCTAAACGTGCATATAGCAGTTTGGGTATTTTTTTTCGGCACAATTATAGAGTAAAGAAAAAACAAACAAATCGAGCCACGAGTGGGTAGATTGTATTTTTAAGGAGATATGCTATATGGCTAAATGGAAGAATGCTTTGTTGATTTCAACAATCGTTGCGCCTATTGCTTTTGGGGCTTCACCATTGGGGGATGCATTGGCTGCACCTAAGGACGCACGTCCAACGTCAACACCTGTTGTTTTGCACAAGCAATTGACTTCGGATTCAAACACATCACACAAGGGTGATACGTTCTGGGGAAATGGACACGAAGCAACGCCTACAAACCCATTCACGGAAGCTAACGGGTGGAAGGCTGCTGGTGCTGGATATGAATTTACTGCTTATCAAGTACCTGAAAAGGTAGGGCCAGCTGGATCACAAGTAAAGTTGATTTCATTCCCAAAGAACAGCAACAGTACGCCTAAGGTTGCAGATGTACAAATCGGTAACTTGACAAAGACGGATGGGTCAGACTTGTTGTGGTCAGACGTAATCGAAGTGAATGCAGAGCCAGCAAAGTCAACAGCACACGATGCAAGTAACGAAAAGACTGACTATGTTGTACAATACTCGCTTTCAATTGATATGGATTACCAAGCACAATTAAAGACGTACTTGGATGCAAATCACGTAGAGATGTTCGTTGATAAGACGGATGCAAGCGGAGCGGCTAGGTTTGATGGTTCTGATGGCAACAAGCCATCGCTAGAAAACGGAAACTGGATTATCCTTGAAACAGATACGCCAAAGGATGCGGGCATTAATACTATCCAACAAGGTATGGTCTTAAGCTTGCCAATGATGGATGCTGCATCAATTACGGCAGATGAACCAGATGCAAATAAGTACTGGTTTGGTGATGCTGGCTCAGGTTATGGTGCAAATATCTTGAACTTGTATCCAAAGGACATTGCCTCATTAGCTAAGGTTGATGTGACAAAGACCGGCTCAAAGTCAGATTTGCCACAAAAGGATTTCTACTATACTGTCTTCGTTGCAGATGAAACGCAATTGGCTAACGTTAAGGCTGCAATTGCAGCGGCTCTTCCAGAAGGGTCATCTGCAAATAATGTTGACTTGTCAACTGTAATTGCAGGTCAAATTGGTCAAAACTTTATCCAAACCGTGGGTACGGATACCACTGGTAAGGCAAGTTTCACTGGTTTGGATCCAGTAACACAACTTGGTGCGGGTCAATCATACTACATTGTCGAAAGCAAGACGCCGGTAGTGGCTGACGCTGATGAACCACACTACTTGTTGGATGCAACAATTCAACAAATTGTATTTGATAACTCAGATACTACGCCAGCTTTGACGCCAGATGACGTCAAGGTACCATACTCAGGCGGAACATGGGATGTTAACAACTATATGCCAGGAATCGATAAGAGTATCACAATTGGGTCAGGTGAAGATACTGATACTGCTGGTCAAGGTACGAAGAATGGTGGCGACACTACAAACGGTGTTGATCGTGGTGAAGACTTCATCTGGAACATTGTATCTGACTTGAGTGTGGATGCATCTGATTACAACAAGAAGTATGAAATTGACGATACGATTCCATACCAAACGAACTGGACAGCTGCCAAGGTTGCTGTTGCTGGCATTGATGATGTGTTTGAATTGGAACACATCTTGCCAAACCCATCAAACGGTGGATTGACGGGTCATGCTATCACGTATGGTAACAACGATAACCCAAGTACAACGGGTGGTACAGCAAACGGTGCGTTGAACAGCGCCTACTTGAAGTTGACAGTTCCAAACGGCACATACGCTAAGTTGGCAAACGTAACAGCCGCTAAGGCTATTTTGGATGTAGCAGGTGTAACGAACGACACGACGTTGCAAACGTTCTTGAACACAAACGTGACAGTTTCTGGGGTGTCATCAAAGTACCACTTTGAAGAGAATAACCGTTTGGCCGTTAAGGATGCAGATGGTCAATTGACGATTGCAGTTCAAGAACAAGGCCGTGAATTGTTCTCAGCTTTGGCCGCAGCTCAAACTGACACTGCTAAGCGTGTTATGAACATCGCTTTGACAGCGCACGCAAACTCAGCTGCGCAAGCTTCAATTAACGACACTACAGATATCACCAACAAGGTTGACTTTGACGTTGAGAACGATTACGACGTTTCAACTGACAAGGACACGGTTAAGACATTTGACGCTGGTTGGGAAATCGTAAAGACCGATGGTAGTGGTCAACCTTTGGCTGGTGCAGGATTCGATTTGGCGGTTGAAATTCCTAATGGTACTGAAAAGGCCGATAAGGTTAAGCGTGCCGCCTTGTTGAACAACTTCTTCCATGGTGAAATTTCACAAGGAGAGAAGAAGGGTCAACACGTTTATGATCAAGCGTTGTACAATTACGCAGTAACTGTAGATGGTGAACCAACAACTATTGGTGCTCTATGGGAAGGTATGTTCTTGGATGCCGCTAAGTCTGATCAATTCAAGACTGGATATGACACTTCAGGTTTGACGGATGACGATGCTATTAAGGCTCTTGCATACAACACAACTGATGCTAATTCTTTGTACAATGAGTTGGTATCTATGATGACGGCAACTGACTACGAGACTGATGGTCAAAACGTCCTATACTTCATGCACAAGGATGCTGCTACTGGTGCATACATGCCAGAAATGGACATGGGTGCAACTGGTGTAGTTATGGGTGATGTTATCTGGACGCCAGTTCGAGCATGGGCAACGACTCACGTAACTGGTGATGATGGTTACCTACAATACTGCGGATTGGCAGCTGGTAAGTATGCTTTGATTGAAAAGACTGCACCAGAAGGATATGCGTTGATTGACAACGAAGTACAACTTGGAAACGAGACTTATGCACACGCAGAAACGTTTACTTTGGGTTCAAAGGGTGTAGGTGTGTTGGACGGTGGAACTGGTAAGATTGACGGAAAGCCAACGGCTGACGATATCCATATCGAGAACTACCAAAAGTCAATGTTCCCACTTGTTGGTGGAATCGGTACTTTGTTCGCAGTGATTGCTGGACTGTTGGCAATGGGACTTGCATTGTTGAAGCGTAAGAAGGATATGAAGAACGAAGCTTAATTTGTAAGCTAGAATAACGTTATACATTCCAGAAAACGTGACAAGACATATTAGAAAGACGAGATTGATCCCGCCTTTGCGATGATATCTTTCTTACGATATGTTGAAAAACACGAAAACGGTGATCAAATCGATGGAGGTTTGATTACCGTTTTTGGGTTATCTGTGTTGAAATTTCACTCTTCACAAAATGCCCACGAATAACAAAATTCAGGCACAAATTAAATAGAAAAGTGAAACACAAAAACGGCGGAAACGCCGTTTTTTTTGTGAGAATTTTACTGTGAAGAAAAACTCATACATGGTCAAGTATGAGCGAAAAATAAGGATATGATTTTTGAGGAGATACGCGGATGAAAAAGCATCGTTCATTACTATTAATGGGGACGTTGATTGCACCGATTTTGCTAACGACTGGGGATGCGTTGGCAAAATCAGGCATCAACAATGAGCCAAAGAACACAAGCGTTGTGATTCACGCTATTACAGATGTGAGTGATACTGATCCAGGCAATGCACCAGAGTTGTGGGGTTCAGGTGAAGAAAAGGATATGAAGACGTTGCAAGATGCCGAGCCTGATACGACTTGGGAGACGACAACTGGCGCAACGTTTACGGCTTACGAGCTGCCAGCTGGGGTTGTCACATACCCTAAGACTGACGGTATTCCAAAGATTGCCACGACTAAGATTAAGGGCATTGACTGGACAAAGCTGTTGAAGGTTGTTGATGTGCCATCAGGTGTTGCCACGACTAACTTGGGTAACAAAAATGTGTTGGATAAGACCGTCGAAGTGGTTGATCGCGACCAATTCGTGAAGGCTGTGAAGGACGCTGGTTTGGCAACTAAGACAACGAAGGCGACTGATGGCGAAGGTGAAACAACTGTTACGTTGCCAAACGGACAATGGGTGATCACGCAAGATTCTGATGCCACTGGTACAGATGAAGCGATGCCAATCTTCTTGGATTTGCCAATGGGTAAGTCAAATGCAACCAAGACTGATTACTGGTATGACACACAATCACCTTTGCACGTTTACACAAAGCAATACAAGACGGCTTCCGTAACGATTAAGAAGACTGATGCGGAAACGAAGAAGGTCTTGGGCGGTGCGCAAATTTTGCTGGCACCAGCTTCAGTACAAGATAAGTTGAACGAAGTGTTGCCACAATTGATTAAGGATATTGAAAAGACACCAACGAAGGCCGACGCATTGGTCGCTGCTGCGTTGGGCTTGACGTCAGATCAATTCTCAATTGAAGCAACTGATAAGAATGGACAAGTTGTCTTTGATGCGAACAAGGGTATCGCTATCTCAAAGGGACAACAATACGTGATTGCCGAATTGATGGCCCCTAAGGGTTACTTGACGGATCTACAAGTAACGGTCGTAACGGCTGAACAAGATAGCGAAAACGCTGCGAAGTTGGTCAACTACGATGAGTTGCAAGTGGACAAGGCCATCACGGTTGATAACCAAACATTCGGTGCCAATGAAAAGGGTACTGGTGATGACAAGGAAGGTATCGCCCGTGGACAAAAGTTTACTTGGGATATCACGTCTGAATTAAACAAGAACATTGCTGACTACACGAGCTACAAGTTGACTGATGAAATGCCATATCAAGTGAACTGGATGTCAATGGACTTAGCATTGACGTACACGCAAAATGGCGAGGAAAAGTCAGTGCCATTGTCACAAGTGGTCAACGGTTTGTACCCAGTGAACCACGCAACTGACAAGTCATTGATTGACGAGGGTGTGACTGGACAAGGTCTAGGCTTCACGACTGATCAAAATGGGTCAACGTTGAATGACAAGACGATTGCTTACGATGCTGCGACTGCTCCAAAGGTAACTGGCTTGGCCGATGGCTTTGATTCATCAGCCTTCAACTTGTTCGGACATGAGAGTACGTACACATTCGTTGGACAAGGTGATTCAGCTAACCCAGCCCGTGTCGTTGACTGGACGAAGCCAGTTGAAAACGGTGAAATCGTGTTGGATATGACGGCTTCAGGGCGCCAAGCAATGGGTGCCTTGATTGAAAAGTTATTGGCTGAAGGTGCTGATGATGGTTCATGGAACTTGAGCTGGAAGATCAACTCAGCTGGTAACACGGCGTTGCAAGCGGATCACTTGGTCAACCAGATTGATTTGGATTACAACACGAAGTATGACGGCGGATCAGACGACGATAAGACACACACATTCACAGCTGGATGGGAAATCATCAAGACGGATGGCGACGTCAAGACTGACGCCAATGGTAACATCACCAACGGGTTGGCTGGCGCCGGATTCGACTTGGGACTTAAGGTAACATCAACGAACATTGATGAAGTTATCGCTGAGATGTATTCAGCAAAGCGTTTCCCGAACATGAAGCGTACAGCCTCAGAACAAGATATCCAACAACTGCGTGACGATGTGAAGGCTGGCAAGACGCGCTGGGTATACTTCATGCACGAAGATGTGAAGATGGGTGAGCCAATGGCATCAATGCACTCAAATGCATCTGACCCAATGGGTGACGTGTTGTGGACTGTTCGTGAAGACAACGCCACGACCCACTACTCAGGTCCTGACGGATACTTGCAATACTGTGGTTTGGCCGGCGGTGATTATCAATTGATTGAGCGTGAAGCACCATCAGGCTACAAGTTGATGACGGAACCACACTACTTCACGTTGTCAAACACACAATCAGGTAAGATTAACGGGGCTGCAACGGCTGATGACATCACGGTGGCTAACTACCGTGAGCAACCAGCCCAACCAGTAACGCCACAAATTAACGATACGCCAACGCACGCTGGCGGTATCTTGCCATACACGGCAACGGCCCTTGGTGGTTTGTTGACGTTGCTAGGATTGGCAGGTTTGATTGCGCTCTTCAAGAAGCGCCGTGCACAAAACAACGACTAATTTCGATTAGTCTGCTCGCCGGGTGATCGGCGGGGTACATATTTAGCTGTTAACTCGGGGGAGAAAAGAATGGCAAAAAAGAAAAAGAAATTTATGGCCGGGGCCAGTTGGTCTACCTGGATTCTATTTATTGTGGGATTGAGCATTTTCTCATATCCGATTGTGACGCAAGCTTATGAAGCAACTCACCAATCAGGAATGGTGAAACAATATCAATCAACGGCTGCGCAGATGAATGCCAATGAAAAGGCAAAGTTGCAGGCAGAAGCTGATAAGCGTAACGAGGAGATTAAGAAGAAGGCGCAAAGCACAAATGGTGATACGGATCCGGACGTGGTGAAGGCGATGATTGAGCTGAACCAAAAGAAGGATTTGGAGACAGGTAAGAACTCTTCTTTGACGAAGATTGCCGGTAAGCCATTGGGTGTTTTGTCGATTCCTGAAATTGGTGGGTTGCGTTTGCCAATCTACAACTCCGTGAAGGAAAAGGTGTTGCGTACGGGTGCCGGTATTGTGCCAGGTACGTCATTGCCACAAGCCAATAAGGAAGGGTTGCACACGGCTATCATGGCGCACTCAGGTTTACCAACGTCAAAGTTGTTCACGGACTTGGGTAAGATGAAGAAGGGCGACAAGTTCTACATCGAAGCGCTTGGAAGCAAGACGATGACGTACAAGGTTGTCGAGATTCGTGTGATGAAGCCAGATAAGATGCAGAACGCCTTTAAGTTGAACCCAAAGGAAAACTTGGTGACATTGGTAAGTTGTACGCCAGTTGGGGTTAACTCACACCGTTTGTTGGTGACTGGTAAGCAAGTGCCGGGTGATACGTTGCCATCAGGAACGCTACGTTCAGAGTTCTTGTGGTTCGCCGGTTTGATGGTCGTTGTGGCCACAATTATTGGTGTCTTGATTCGTAAGATTATCCGCATCAAGCAAGCCAAGATGGCTTTGGCTGGTAAGTAGTTTCATTGCTATAGATATGTTATCCTGAAGATACTGATTGGAGTACCGCAACTGCGGTGCTCCTTTTGTTGTTTAGGGGAGAAATGTAACAGTGTTGACTGTTCCGGGAGGCAACCATGGATCGATATGTGACGAAGCAGGAGTTTGATAATTTTAAGGAGCAAGACTTTAAGCCGCTAGCGCGAGAAGTGACGGACCTGACCAAGGATGTTACGATGTTGCAGGGGAAGGTGAATGTACTTGATGTGAAGGTTGATCATTTGGGTACGCGATTGGATAAGTTGGAAGGACACATCGAAAGTTTACCAACAAACGCTGATGTGAAAGTGATTGTGCAAGAAGGAATTGATAAGGCATTTGATCGATACTCAAAGAAGATGGTACTTAATATTTCAGTCGTCTCAGCCGTAATGGGATTGGTGTGCACGATGATATCGACATTCATGCAAATGTATTTCGCACGATAACATCCGCATATCCTTCGGGCTTATTTCATGGTTCAGTGTTAGAATAGTGAGAAATAATAAGAACGAGGTAATGCACATGGCAACACGAGTACAAGATGATTTCTATGATGCAATCAACGAGGAATGGGAAGCGCAAGCGGTGATTCCTGCGGACAAATCACGAACGGGTGGCTTCAGCGATTTGGCTGACGAAATTGAAGAGATGATGTTGGAAACGACTGATGCTTGGATGGACGGCAAGGATGCACCAACTGATGACATTTTGACGAACTTCATTAAGTTCCACCGTTTGACGTCAGATTGGGAGACCCGTGATGCGTTGGGCACAGAGCCGGTTAAGCCATTGATTGCGCGCTACCAAGCGTTTGAATCATTTGCGGACTTCAAGAACCACATTATTGAATTGGAAAAGGAAGGTTTGCCAAACGCCTTTCCAATCGGTATTGCGCCCGACTTCAAGGATGCGCGTACGAATGTCTTGTGGGCCGATGCATTGGGCACGATTTTGCCAGATACGACTTACTATGCTGAAGATCACGAGCAAGGTAAGGAATTGTTGGCCAAGTGGCGAGCAGCGCAAGAAGACTTGTTGCCAAAGTTTGGTTTCTCAGCTGATGAAATCAAGGACTTGTTGGACAAGTACATTGCTTATGACGCCCGTATTGCCAAGGTTGTCTTGAGCCAAGAAGAATCTGCCGAATACGCTAAGTTGTACCACCCATACAAGTGGGCCGACTTCACGGCGTTGACGCAATTGCCAATGGACGATGTGTTGCAAGCAATGACTGGTCAGACGCCGGACATGATTGTTGTGCCAGAAGAGCGTTTCTGGGCTGCATCAGATCAATTCTTCTCTGAAGAAGCTTGGCCATTGTTGCAAGCAACGTTGATTGTTGGTATCGCCAACGCCTTTACGAGCTACCTATCAGACGAGATTCGTGTCTTGGGTGGTGGGTACGGCCGTGCGTTGTCAGGAACGCCAGAAGCGTTGAACAAGCAAAAGGCTGCTTACTACTTGGCTGCCGGACCATACACGCAAGCGCTTGGTTTGTGGTATGCCGGTGAGAAGTTCTCTGAAGCAGCTAAGCAAGACGTCGAGCAAAAGGTTGCGACGATGATTGACGTCTACAAGCAACGTTTGCAATCAGCTGACTGGCTACAACAAGCCACGCGTGATAAGGCCGTGGTGAAGTTGGATGCGATTGTGCCACATATTGGTTACCCAGAAAAGTTTCCTGACCGCTACAAGGATAAGATTGTGGACGACGGGGCTGATTTGTTTGAGACGGCTGAAAAGTTCCGTGCCCAAGCGGTGGCGTACCAATGGTCAAAGTGGAACCAACCCGTTGACCGTGAAGAGTGGCACATGCCAGCTCACATGGTGAATGCTTACTACGATCCACAACAAAACCAAATTGTGTTCCCAGCGGCTATTTTGCAAGCGCCATTCTACAGCTTGGACCAATCTTCATCAGCGAACTACGGTGGTATTGGTGCAGTTATCGCGCACGAAATTTCACACGCCTTTGACACAAACGGTGCGTCATTTGATGAAAATGGTAGCTTGAACGACTGGTGGACGGAAGAAGACTATGAAGCCTTCAAGGAGCGTACGCAAAAGGTTGTGGATGAGTTCGACGGCTTGGATTCATATGGTGCCAAGGTTAATGGTAAGTTAACGGTTTCTGAAAACGTGGCTGACTTGGGCGGTGTGGCTGCTGCTTTGGCTGCCGCAAAGCGCGATGATGATTTCTCAGCGAAGGACTTCTTTGAGAGCTGGGCAACTATCTGGCGTCAAAAGGCCCGTCCAGAAATCATGCAATTGTTGGCTGCCTCAGACGTCCACGGACCAGCTAAGTTCCGTGTTAACGTGACGGTTTCTAACTTCGATGACTTCTACACGACATTTGATGTGCAACCATCTGACAAGATGTACCGCGCGCCAGAAGACCGTGTGATGATCTGGTAATGATTATGAAAAAACCGAATTCGACTTTGCCCAAGTGGCAGGTCGAATTCGGTTTTTAATTTATCGCGATTAGGTATAATAACCGTATGGAGGTGGAATTATGACACCAAATGAAAAAGCAAAAAACATTATTCACTCAGCATCAGGCGCAGCTGGTGCGGTGGCCTTGTCACCAATTCCGTTCACGGATGCGACGTTGCTTGTGCCGATTCAAGTCACGATGATTACGTCTTTGTTCAAGGCGTATGATCAAAAGGTGATGGAAGGTGCTGTACGTGGGGCTGTCTGGGCAGTCGCTGCGACGTCATTTGGTCGTGGCGTCGTGGGGAACGCGTTGAAGTTTATCCCTGGTATCGGCACGACAACCGGTGCAGCAATCTCAATGGCGACAGCGGTCGGATTAACCGAAGCAATCGGCTGGGCCATTGTGAACGAACTGGAATCAGGCGAAAAGGTAACGCCGGGTGATATCACGAGTATCATTATGAAGGCGGCCAAGACATTTAAGTTACCGAAGAAACAATAGCTATAAGCAGAAAACAGCCCCCGCGTCGGCGATTGCCGATACGGGGGCTGTTTTGTGTAGTGAAAAATCACGGTAACTTTGGCAGGTAACCCGTGGTCTATTCTTCATCAACACTAGGTACATAATGATGCGTATTTATCGTAACATGGATCCTTACGCATTCCGACCAAATTATTATTCTTTAGCAACTTTTAATTTGATTGTAGTTAAAAGTTTTATAGGTTAAACTAAAAGACGTGGCGGGAGCCATTGCGGAGCACCGTGGGGTCGCACTTCTCAATTTCGAAAGAGAGGTGCATAATGACGCATTTACTGGTCTTATTCCAAGATCCTTTAATTTTAATTTTGTTTGTATTCCTATTCGGAAACATTATGACGCACGTGCCGTTACATCATGCTTTGCTGCGAACAGTGGCATTATATGTTTTGGTGAGGCATCAGTTGTCATTCCCAGGAATCCTCGTTTTCCTTTGTTACGTTGAGAGAGCTGATTTACGTCGGCTTCGAAGACGAAGACCGAGGCTGAAGATTTTTGGGCAAAAGAAAAACCACGGAAACTTTCGCCGGTAGCCGTGGTCTAATCTTTATCATCAATAAAGTGTGACTTTGCGGTGCTCCGCCACAAATTTAGTATATAACAAACCGAATTCATTTGCCACATGGCAGGTCGAATTCGGTTTTTAATTTGCCAAAAAGCCCAACCTAGGCGGGCTTTGATAAGGAGTTTTTAAAAACGGCAAAAAATCCGTCGAAATATTTAGGTAATTTGTAAGCGGTTTCAATATAACGAAATTGTCGAGTGATGACTAACTATAAGTATGGGGGATTAAATGATGTTTGGATTTGGGAAGAAGAAAACAGCAGTGTTGGATCAACGACTATACACCCCGGTTATGGGTCAAGTAATTGAGCTAGAAGATGTTTCTGATCCGGTTTTTGCTGGTGGCATGATGGGAGATGGCTTTGCGGTCGAACCGACTGGAAATGAGATCGTTGCACCAGTCAGTGGGGAAGTGACAATGGTGCAAGGACACGCAGTGGGGTTCAAGCGTGCCGACGGTTTAGAGATTCTGTTGCACATGGGAATTGATACAGTGTCGCTAGATGGGTCCCCATTCAAGATTACAGTGTCGGTTGGTGATGTTGTGCAAGGCGGCGATGTTATTGCGACAGCTGACTGGGCGCAAGTTGATGCAGCTGGCTTGCCAAAGACAACAATGGTCTTGATTACAAATACGGCTGATAAGTTGGCTTCGATGACGATGGTCTTTCAGGAGGAAGCCGCAACAAATGCTGGTGAAGAAATCGCTACAGCAAAGGCTAAGTAAGGGGGAGCGAGGTTATGGGAAAAGATTATCGACCGTTAGCGAATGATATTGTGGCAGCCGTTGGTGGGCCGGAGAACGTCAACAAGGTGATTCATTGTATTACGCGTTTGCGTTTTTACCTGAAGGACGAAACCAAAGCGGACTCAGAAGCGATTCGTGAGATGCCAGGCGTGGCTGGAGCGGTTTACAACGAACAACTTGGTCAGTATCAAGTGGTTATTGGGCAAGAGGTCGCTGATGTTTACGATGAAGTGACCAAAATTTTGGGTCAAACGGATGTGGAAGAAACAACGACAACGCAAGCACCGAAGCCAACGACGACGCTAGGCTGGGTGTCGCATGGCTTTAAGCTGTTGATTGCGACGATTACAGGGTCAATGATGCCGGTAATTGGCTTGTTGGCGGCGTCAGGAATTCTGAAAGGGTTCCTAACGCTATTCACGTTTAACTTCCATTTGATTGATACGGATTCAACGACATACACCATCATCAACGCGATGGGTGATGCGGCGTTTTACTTCTTGCCGATCTTGGTTGGATTCTCAGCTGCAAAACAATTGAAGTCTGATCCGATTACGGTAGCCGCAATTGCGGGTGTATTGGTTCACCCAACGATTGCTGAATTGTGGAGCGCACCAACGAAGGGGATGAACGAATTATTCGGGGTGCCACTGAATGCCGATTTCTTCGGACTGCCAATTCACATTCCACAATATACGTATTCAATTTTCCCAATCATTTTTGGGGCATGGCTCGCACGACCAGTCGGCAACTGGTTTAAGAAGGTATTGCCAGTGTCGTTGCGTTCAATTTTTCAGCCGTTGTTCACAGTATTCATCGTCACAGCAGTCATCTTGTGTGTGATGGGACCGGTGATTTCATTGATTTCAGCCGGCATGGCGTGGCTGATTCACTTGTTGGTGACAGCAAACGAAGCAGTTGCCGGTTTGATTATCGGCGGGTTGTACCAGTGCTTGGTAATCTTCGGCTTACACTGGATGGTCATTCCGCTACTTTCAAACGATTTGGCGACGACGGGACACTCGGTATTGAACGGGTTGATTAACTTCTCAATGATTGCGCAAGCAGCTGGTGCATTAGCAGTATTCGTTAAGTCAAAGCAAGCTAACATAAAGGGTCTTGGTTTGGCCGGCGCCTTGTCTGGTTTCGCTGGTGTTACCGAGCCAGCTGTGTACGGTATTAATTTGAAGTACGGTCGCGTCTTTTGGATGGCCAATATCGGTGGTGCCGTGGGTGGCTTCATTGCTGGCTTGATGAAGATTGATATGTGGGGCTTCACTGGATCTTTGATTGGGTTCCCATCATTTATCAATCCGAAGACGGGAATCGATATGAGTTTCTGGGCCTTTTGGGCTGGTAGTGCAGCGACAATCGCGGTGTCATTCTTGTGTGTTTACTTCTGGGGCTTCAAGGATAGTGATACCGAAGTTGCCAAGACTGCTGAAAAGAAGAATGTCTTTAAGACAGCGCAGGGGGCATAGTGATGAGTTTTCACGATAAAGTGGTTTATCAAATTTATCCTAAGTCATTCAATGATTCGAATGGCGATGGGGTTGGTGATTTACCCGGCATTATTGAAAAGGTGCCCTATCTAGCTGATTTGGGTGTTGATGTCCTTTGGCTGAATCCGTTCTATCCTTCACCGCAGCGTGATAATGGGTATGATATTTCCGACTATACGGCGGTTGATCCGCGGTTTGGGATGATGGCCGACTTTGAGAAACTGGTTGCAGTCGCCCAAGAATAGGACATGGGCTTGATGTTAGATATGGTCCTTAATCACGTGTCGACCGAGCACGAGTGGTTCCAAAAGGCATTGGCCGGTGACGAAACCTATCAAGATTATTTCATTTTGCGTGATGAACCAAATAATTGGCCATCCAAGTTCGGCGGGAGTGCTTGGGCGCCGTTCGGAGATACCGGCAAGTATTACTTGCATCTATATGATGAAACGCAAGCTGATTTGAATTGGCGCAATCCAGCCGTACGTCGTGAACTGCAGGATGTGGTGAATTTTTGGTTGGATAAAGGTGCGGTTGGCTTACGCTTTGATGTGATTAATGTGATTGGTAAAGATGAGTTGTTGCGTGATAACGACGTGAATGAGGGGAAGGCTGAGTACACTGATACGCCGGTGGTGCATGATTACTTGCAAGAGCTAAATGCTGCAACCTTTGGAAAACGTGATGGCATCATGACAGTTGGTGAGATGAGTTCAACGACTGTCGAAAACTGCATTATGTACACGCGACCTGACCGCCATGAATTATCGATGACGTTTAACTTCCATCATTTGAAGGTTGATTATGAAACGGGGCAAAAGTGGACGGATGCGCCAGCTGACTTCAAGCAATTGCGTGATTTGTTGCATGAATGGAATGCAGGGATGTCGCAAGGTGGTGGTTGGAATGCGTGGTTCTGGAATAATCACGATCAACCACGTGCATTGAACCGCTTCATTAACGGTGATGAGTATCGTGAAGTCGGTGCCAAAATGTGGGCGGCCAGCATTCATTTGAATCGTGGCACACCTTATATCTATATGGGTGAAGAAATCGGTATGGTGGACCCGGATTTCGATAGCATGAATGATTATGTCGATGTTGAAAGCTGGCATGCATATGAAATGTTGCAAGCACAAGGTAAGTCGACCCAAGAAGCATTTGCGATTGTTGCTAAGAAGTCACGTGATAATTCACGTACCCCAATGCAATGGGATGACAGCGACAACGCCGGCTTTACGACGGGGACACCGTGGCTAAAAGTCGGCACGCATTATAAAGACATCAACGTCGCTGATGAAATGTTGAACGGTGGTATTCGTTCCTTCTATCAGCAGCTCATCACGTTGCGTAAGACGGAACCCGTGATTGCAGAAGGTGATTATGAACCTTGGATACCAGAACATGATCAGGTGTACGCCTACATTCGGCATCTTGATGGCACGCAATTGCTAGTGCTGAACAACTTTAGTAATGAAGTAACTAAGATTTCGATCCCAGAATGTTTTGTGACGGGGGATGTCCTGATTTCGAACTATGACGATGTCGCGGTTGCTGGTGTACAACGATTAGAAACTTATCAAACACTCGCAATAATTAGTCGAAAAGCTTAAAGGTTTCGTTCATAAACGCTTGGTAATCTATTTCTAGCGTTGGATGAGAATTAATAATCGAGAAAGAGAAGTTTACTCCGGTAAATTTCTCTTTACTAGTATATATTGGTACAAATCCATTAGTTACGTAGTTCACAATACTTTCGATAGCTTACTTAAAAATATGAAAACGCATGCATTTCCAGCTTTAAATCACTTGTTTTCATGAAAATAAAACAAATGGTTGCACGATATTAGCCTTATGTGATATTATTCACTTGTAGAAAAAAGAGACGAGAAAGGTTGGTATGACGCATATGTTTGGTAAAAATAATCGATTTTGGCAAATGGTGTTGACAACATTTTGTGAAATGATATACTAAGTATGTTAATAAATGAGCAAACGAATTTTTTGAAAGATATTTGAGAGGTTATAATCATGGCTGATGCACCTAAGAAGAAGGTACTAACGGAAGAAGAAAAGGCAGCACGTTTCGAAGCTGCTAAGAAGATGACTTCAGAATTGGTTGACAAGTCTGAAGTTGCGTTGAAGGAATTCTCAACGTACACGCAAGAGCAAGTTGATAAGATCGTTGCTGCAATGGCATTGGCTGGATCAGAAAACTCATTGTTGTTGGCCCACGAAGCTCACGATGAAACTGGTCGTGGTGTTGTTGAAGATAAGGATACGAAGAACCGCTTCGCATCAGAATCTGTTTACAACGCTATCAAGAACGATAAGACGGTTGGCGTTATCTCAGAAGATCGCGTAACTGGTAAGGTTGAATTGGCAGCCCCACTTGGAATCTTGGCTGGTATCGTGCCTACGACTAACCCAACTTCAACGACTATTTTCAAGTCGATGTTGGCTGCTAAGACGCGTAACACGATTGTCTTCGCCTTCCACCCACAAGCTCAAAAGTCATCAGCACACGCTGCTAAGATCGTTTACGATGCAGCCGTTGCCGCTGGTGCTCCTAAGAACTTCATTCAATGGATTGAGAAGCCATCACTAGATGGAACGACGACTTTGATTCAAAACCCAAAGATTGCTTCAATCTTGGCTACTGGTGGACCTTCAATGGTTAACGCCGCTTTGAAGTCAGGAAACCCATCAATGGGTGTTGGAGCTGGTAACGGTGCCGTCTTCGTTGATGCAACTGCTAACATCGACCGCGCTGTTGAAGACTTGCTTTTGTCAAAGCGTTTTGACAACGGTATGATCTGTGCCACTGAAAACTCATTGGTTATCGAAGCCCCAGTTTATGATGAAGTTATGCGCAAGTTGCAAGAACAAGGTGCATACTTGACGCCTAAGAAGGACTACGAGAAGGTTGCTAACTTCGTCTTCAAGCCAAACGCAGAAGGCTTCGGTGTTAACGGACCAGTTGCCGGAATGTCAGGTAAGTGGATTGCCGAGCAAGCAGGTTTGAAGTTGCCAGAAGACAAGGATGTTTTGTTGTTCGAATTGGACAAGAAGAACATCGGTGAAGCTTTGTCATCAGAAAAGTTGAGCCCATTGTTGTCAGTTTACAAGGCTGCTGACCGCGAAGACGCTATCGAAATCGTACGCGCTTTGTTGAACTACCAAGGTGCAGGACACAACGCTGCTATCCAAATCGGTGCGCAAGACGATCCATTCGTTAAGGAATACGCCGACAAGATTGAAGCATCACGTATCTTGGTTAACCAACCAGACTCAATCGGTGGTGTTGGAGATATCTACACTGACGCAATGCGCCCATCATTGACGCTTGGAACTGGATCATGGGGGAAGAATTCATTGTCACACAACTTGTCAACTTACGATTTGCTTAACATCAAGACGGTTGCACTTCGTCGTAACCGCCCACAATGGGTACGTTTGCCAAAGGACATCTACTACGAGTCAAACGCAATCACGTACTTGCAAGAATTGCCAAACATTGATCGCGCCTTCATCGTTGCCGACCCAGGAATGGTTAAGTTCGGCTTCGTAGACAAGATTTTGGACCAATTTGCTTTGCGCCAAGACCAAGTGAAGACGTCAATCTACGGTTCAGTACAACCTGACCCAACTATCGGTCAAGCTATCGAAATCGCCCGTCAAATGTCAGAATTCCAACCAGACACTGTTGTCTTGATCGGTGGAGGTTCAGCTCTTGACGCTGGTAAGATTGCTCGCTTCTTGTACGAGTACTCTGCAGAAGAGGGTCACGAAGGAATCTTGAACGACGATGCTGCCTTGAAGGAATTGTTCGGCGAGTTGGCACAAAAGTTCATGGATATCCGTAAGCGTATCGTGAAGTTCGATCACCAACACTTGACGCAAATGGTTGCTATCCCAACGACGTCAGGAACTGGTTCAGAAGTAACGCCATTCGCCGTTATTACTGACGATGAGACGCACGTTAAGTACCCATTGGCTGACTACGAGTTGACGCCACAAGTTGCCATCGTGGACCCAGAGTTCGTTATGACGGTGCCAAAGCGCACGGTTGCCTTCTCAGGTTTGGACGCTTTGTCACACGCCTTGGAGTCATACGTTTCAGTTATGGCCTCAGAATTCACTCGTCCATGGGCTTTGCAAGCTATCAAGTTGATCTTCGATAACTTGGAGACGTCATACAAGTACGACCCAGCTAACCCAACTAAGGAAGGTCAAGAAGCACGTTCAAAGATGCACTACGCTTCAACTTTGGCAGGTATGTCATTTGCCAACGCCTTCTTGGGAATTAACCACGCCTTGGCTCACAAGACTGGTGGTGCCTTCGGTTTGCCTCACGGATTGGCTATCTCAATCGCCATGAAGCACGTCATCAAGTTCAACGCGGTTACTGGAAACGTAAAGCGTACGCCATTCCCACGTTACGAGACTTACACGGCACAAAAGGATTACGCTGATATCGCTCGCTACCTTGGTCTGCAAGGAAAGAACGATGCTGAATTGGTTGAAGCATTGTTGGCTAAGATTGACCAATTGTTCGCTGGTGTAGAAGTTGTTCCAACTTTGTCAGCAAACGGTGTATCAAAGGCTGACTTTGACAAGGCTTTGGAGACTTTGCCTGACTTGGTATACAACGACCAAACAACGCCAGGTAACCCACGTCAACCACGTTTGGAAGAGATCCGCACTTTGTTGTCAGACCAATTCTAATCTAGGTTAACGCCTCACAACTCAATATCTATAGCACCCACAAACTACAGCCATGGTTTGTGGGTGCTTTTATTTAGATGGTTCCAACAAACAATCAACAACGGATTTTGATAAAATAGAGGTGTCGAAAAGGAGGGGCTTGGCGATGCAACATGAAGAAAGAATTGCGGTCACGCAAACAAAGAAGTCTTTGGGGAAAGATATGCCAGAGAAGCCTTTTAAGGGCTATGAAGAAACTTGTTTTGGACCATATTCTGATTTAATTACCGACTTCGGTAGTTACGGTTGGCGATAGTAAACAATGCCTCGGACGAAAATTCCGGGGCATTTTTGTTGCAGGGGCTTAACGCGAATCTGTATACTTTGCGTTAACGAAAAACAATGGCAAACCCACACCCGAGAGAGTATAGGTGAAGGATTTGAAAAAGTGGCAAGTGGCCGGATTGGTCGGACTATCATTGGCGTTGGGGGGACTCGCCGTTGATGGAAAAGACGGAATCGTTAGTGGCTTTACAAGTGGCATCAATCAAAGTGGTGTCGTGATCAAGTATGTCGATGTGCGTACTGGGAAAGAAATTGCACCGCAGGGTAATGCAAGTATTCGTCCTGGTGAGCAGCAAACCTTGGTGCCAATTGATATTCCGGGTTATACAACACCCGCATCAGTTACGCAGACCATCAAGAGTCATACGTTAATTACATTTAAATATGTCCCTGAAACATATTCAGTAACGTTGCGTTATGTAGACGCGGATAACAATGATGTCGTGGCAACGAAAACGTATGATGCGACCTATGGGGCAAAGCTGATTATTCCGTCATTTTCACAAGACGGCTATCGCATGTCACGTGGGGATACAATGACGGTTAAGAAGTCACAGACCATTACGTACAAGTTGGATCGTGCACCGGGGTCATCTTCGGTTCATAGCGAGCAATCTGATTTGGCGGGTAACCAACTAGGACAAGTATTGTCAGACCGAACGTTGGATTCACTGCAAGACTATGCGCTGGATGCATTGAACAGCTATCGTGCGCATTATGATGTGAGTCAGGTGTCGGCCTCTTCAGTGGCGTTGAATTTGGCAAAGCAAGAAATCCGTTGGGCGTTGGAGAATCCAAGTGATTTTGCAACCGACCCACACGGTAATTTCAACAATTTGTTCCAGACGTTGCCAACTTTTAAGATGACGGATGGCAAATTGAAGTACTACAACCAAGGTTCCGAGGAAACGAATGGTGATGGGTCGACGATTCAGCACATTACGGACGTTGATTACGGTGCCGATGTTGATCAGAAGGATAATTTGACCTTTGGTAATGTGCCGGGTTCTTCAAGTAACGTTTGGACGCTAGCTGATTTAACGAGCGAAAAGCAGTTGAAGTTGCTGGCAGCTGATTTGGTGAAGCAATTTGGTGATGATGGCCAGCCGGCAGGGTACGATAATACGACCGCTGTGCAACAAGGTGCCTCACACAAGATTGGCTTAATGACAGAGCAAACGCATAATTCGGCGGGACCAATTGAAGTTGGTTTTTCGGTTTATGCCAATCAAGATGGTACGTTGCGCGGGTATGTAGAAGTTCTAACGCCAACGTTGATTGATAATGATTAAAAAATACCGCACCTGAAAATAAGTTCAGGTGCGGTATTTGCTTACAGTTCAAAATCGTCTGTCATTTCCAACTTAATTGGGGCGTGGTCTTGGCGCGCGCCGGTGTCGATGACGCTGAAGTTAGCCAATTGCTCGTTCAAACGAGTTGATGTGAGGTAGTAATCAATACGCCAACCAGAATTGTTAATCTTTGACGTCTTTGAAATCTGAGCCCACCACGTGTAAACGCCGGCGAGGTCAGGGTTTAAGTGACGGAAGACATCAGTGAAGCCGGCATCCAACAAGGCGCTGAACTTCGACCGTTCTTCGTCAGTAAAGCCAGCGCTCTTGTGGTTCGTCTTTGGGTTCTTCAAGTCGATTTCTTGGTGGGCGACGTTGAAGTCACCAGAGAAGATAACCGGCTTCTTAGCGTCCAAAGCTGAAACGTATGCACGGTAGGCATCATCCCAAGCTTGGCGTTCATCAAGACGGGCCAACTCACTGCCTGAATTTGGCGTATAAACCGTTGATACATACACGTTAGGGAATTCAAGGGTGATAATACGTCCTTCGATGTCCATGTCGCCAGGAGCGCCAATTTCAGGCATCTCAACGGCGATTGGCTCCGTCTTTGAAAGCATCATTGTTCCAGAATAACCTGAGCGGCCTGTGCTCATACGTAGGTAGCGGTGGTAGCCTGGGAAAAGTTCATCCAGCGCAGCCGCCTGCTTCTTTGTTAAACCAGTTGGCTTCAACTTTGTTTCTTGGATTGCAAGTACGTCCGGTTGCTCAGCGGCGATATCTTGCAAAACTTGCCAAGTCATTTCGCCACGCGCTGATTTGTGTTCAACGGCCGCATTAACGCTATCAATATTCCATGAGATGAACTTCATTTCAGGCACCTATCCTTTTTTTCTGTTTAATTCCATTGTATCTAAAATTGGGGTGCCTGTCAGATTACAATCTTGACCATAATATGACAATTTCTTTGCAAGGCATCTGAGTCAGTTGTATGATTAATAACTGTGGATAGGAGGAGATGCAACATGGAAACGCCGATTTTGCAGGTTTCGAATATTAATAAGTCGTTCGGCCGTGTGCGGGCGTTGCGTGATGTCTCTTTTGCTATAACGCATGGCACAATCATTGGTTTGGTTGGTCCGAATGGCGCTGGTAAGTCAACGACAATGAAGGTGGTTACTGGCGTAACGGCGCCGGATGTTGGCGAAGTGCAGGTGGCTGGTGAAACGGTCACGATGCAACAACGACAGGCGCTGGTTAAGGTTGGCGCATTGATTGAGAATCCTGGTCTTTATTCATATATGACAGGTTGGGATAACTTGAAGTTGTATGCGGACGTCGCGGGGACACCTGATGACAAAATTAGTGAGATTGTGACGCAGATTGGTTTAGCTGAGTTTATTAATAAAAAAGTGAAGACCTATTCGTGGGGGATGAAGCAACGCGTTGGGGTGGCGTTAGCGATGGTTAATGATCCAGACCTCTTGTTGCTTGATGAACCGTTGAATGGGATGGATCCGGTTAGCGTTGCCGAAGTTAAGGCTGTTTTGCGTGAGTGGCGTGATGCTGGCAAAACGATTTTGATTTCATCGCACACCGTCCGTGATTTGGAAGACTTGGTTGACGATTATATCTTTATTGATCGTGGTGAAGTCATTTCGCGTGATGAAATTTTGACGGCCGCTGACGGTAAGGTGGATCCAGACTTAGAAGAGATGTTTGCGGATGTGATTGCGCGTCGTAAGCAACAAGGAGTCGGGGATGTTGATTAAGTTGGAATTGCAGAAGTTTTTCAAAAAGACATCGACCTGGGTGATGCCATTGACAATATTCGGACTTGGTTTATTGTTGGCCCTCGCAAATGCGTTGGATCATTCTGAAATGGTCAAGTTGCTCGTGAATCAAGAATTCACAGGGACATTGGCGTTGGTGACTGATTTGATGTTACTTGGAATCGCGGGTCGTGTGATTACGTCTGAGTTTACGTTTGGCACGATGAAGATGTTGTTTGCCCAACACTTTACGCGCCAGCAAATATTCGTGGCGAAGTTAGTGACGGTCGCGGTCGCGTTTGTGATATTGCAAGCAGCGCTGTTTATCACGATGTTGCTGATATCGTTGTTGTTTGGACATGCGTGGTTGGTTGACCTAGGTAGCTTTGCTGGCTACTTATTCGGCAGTGTCATCAGTTCAATTCTGTTTGTCAGTGTGATGTTTGTGGTTGCCAACCTTATCCGCAATGATTTGTTAGTGGTGGTCATTGGTATTTTGATGATTTTGCTACTCGAAGTAATTGGGGCAGTGGTTGTGGGGCATGGTATTTTGCCACTTGATTATTCGCCACTGGGTGCTTTTTATGTGAGTGCGATGGCAGGGTTGCCAGACGTGATGGCTGAGTATCAGATGAATGGTTTCTTAGTTGGGCTGGTAACGATTATTTACAGTGGTGTCCTGTATGGCATCGCGTTGATGCTGTTTAAGCGGCGCGAAGTTTAAGATAGACAATGAAAAAGCAGCGATCAGTTATCTGGTCGCTGCTTTATTTGGTATGAAAGAATAAAAAAACACGGAAGCCATACGACTTCCGTGCCTTAAGTGATAGCCCAACAGGGAATCGAACCCTGGATTCCGCGCTGAGAACGCGACGTCTTAACCACTTGACCATTGGGCCATGATGATAAATTTAGCAAGCCTGAGCTTAATAGCCCAACAGGGAATCGAACCCTGGATTCCGCGCTGAGAACGCGACGTCTTAACCACTTGACCATTGGGCCAAAATTATCATCTGTTGTCTTAACAACAATACATAACTATACAGATATACCACACTAAAGTCAACACTTTTTCGTAAACTAATTTCAAATAATTAGTATTTCCTTGATGCCTGCGGTCAGTGTAACAAAAATGGTACAATAGTAACAATTAGAAGGCTGTCGATGCCTGATTATCGAGGACAAGCACAACCAGAAAGAGGTTAACAATGTCATTTAATTTGTATTTAGTACGTCACGGGGAAACTTACTTTAATAAATATCAACGTATGCAAGGGTGGGGAAACGCACCTTTGACTGATAAGGGTATTTCAGACGGGTTTGCGGCTGGTGAGCGATTGAGTAATGTGCGTTTTGATGCGGCTTACTCATCTGACTTGCAACGTGCTATTCATACAGCTGAATTTATTTTGGGACGTAACACGCAAAGTGGTGATTTGAAGACGCCTGAGCAATTGCAACAATTCCGTGAGCAATTCTTCGGTTTCTTCGAAGGACTCCCTAGTGCATCAAGTGCCGAGCAAATTGCTGGTATTATTGGCTTGGAAAACATCACGTCATACGGTGACTTGATGTCACAATTGACGCAAGACGAAGTAATGGATGCGTTTAAGGAAGCTGATCCAACGCACGACGCTGAAGATTCAGCCACGTTCTGGGCCCGCGCTGAGAATGGGTTGGATATTTTGCGTCAAAACACACGTGATGGGCAAAACGTTTTGGTCGTCGCCCACGGGACAATGATTCGAAACTTGGTTTATAAGTACGACTCACACGAGACGGCTAAGGAAAAGCCATTGAATGGTTCAATTTCAGTTTGGGAAGTCTCAGATGACGACATGAAGTTGAAGGCGTACAACGATACGACAACTAATTGGTAGGAAAGATAATTTATGATAGAAAATGATTTGCATCCAATCCGCAAGGTCGTTCTTGCGGGACTAGATAAGCAAAATGCTGAATTCGATTACGAGATGATCGAGTTGGCCAACTTGGCTGAAGCGAATTACATGGAAGTAGTTGGGACGGTGACCCAAAAGTTGGAACGTCCAAACGCTGCCACGTACTTTGGTAAGGGTAAGGTTGAAGAACTTAAGGAAGCCGTTGAATACTACGAAGCCGACATGGTTGTGACGAACGACGAGTTGTCACCATCACAAATCCGTAACTTGGAATCAGGTACGGGCGCCGGCATCATGGATCGTACGGCGTTGATTTTGGACATCTTCGCATCACGTGCTAAGACGCGTGTGGCGAAGTTGCAAGTTGCCATTGCACAATTGCAATATCAACTCCCACGTTTACGTACGTCAATGAACGTGCGTCTTGACCAGCAAACTGGTGGTGGCGGTGGTAGCTTTACTAGCCGTGGTGCTGGTGAAACGAAGTTGGAAATGAACCGTCGTCACATCGAGCACCAAATTTCATTGTTGCGTGCTGAATTGAAGGACGTTGAAGCTGACGATCAAACGCGTCGTGCGCGTCGTGATAGGCAAAGCATCAAGAACGTGGCCTTGGTTGGTTATACCAATGCTGGTAAGTCAACGTTCATGAACGGCTTGGTACGTCAATTTGGCGAGAACCAAGAAAAGACAGTTTTCCAGGCCGACATGTTGTTTGCGACGTTGGAGACATCAGTGCGCAAGTTGAATTTGCCTGATAACCAAAGTTTCTTATTGTCTGATACGGTTGGATTCGTTTCAAAGTTGCCCCACGGTTTGGTGGCAGCCTTCCGCGCAACGTTGGCTGAAGCTGCGCAAGCGGACTTGTTGATACAAGTAGTCGACTATGCGGATGAAAACTATAAGGAAATGATGTCAACGACGGCTCGTACGTTGAAGGAAATCGGTGTTGGAGATATTCCAATGATTACGATTTACAACAAGGCCGACAAGATTGAAGGACTATCATTCCCTGACCGTGAAGGTGATACGTTGACGTTGTCAGCACAAGATGATTCCTCATTGGAGTTGTTGGTAAACGTTATTCGTGAGCACATCTTTGCGGATCACCAAGAGGTAAAGGTGTTGATTCCATTTGACCAAGGTCAATTGGTAAATGAATTGAATGAAGAAGCATCTGTACACAGCATCGACTATGTGGAAGCTGGTACGATGATGGATGTGACGTTGACGCCAGTGCAAGCTGCGCGTTTTGCAAAATATATTGTTGATTAAGGAGCCCGCGAATGGTCCCACTTACATTACTTTCAGTTTTAATTACCGTACTCGCCGGTTACATGATTTGGCGAAACGTTAAAAATGATCCACGTTCAATGTGGCTTGGAACTTGGACGCTTGTGTTCTTGTTCTTCTTGTTGATTTCAATTATGTTGTTGGCCAGCTTCGTCGGTGGCCCGGGCCTACTTGTGATGGCCGGGGTTGTCTTGATGATTATTGCCATCTTTGTGATTGCCTCAATCGTGATTGACCTAGGAGTTGTTTACTACTCATGGCAAATCTGGCGTAAAGAATCGCACACGTTGGCCAACTTGTTGTTGCCATTGTTGTTCTTGGCTATGGCCGTGTTCAACATTGTTGACGGTATCATGGACAATGCCCCTGCATGGTTGGACACGTTGTTCACCGCAGCCCGTGTCATGACGCTGTACTTCATGGTCGTCTTCTTGATTTTCTTCGTGTCATCAATCGTTTACGGTTGGGCCATGAAGAAGCATGAGAGTGACTACTATGTTGTCTTGGGTGCTGGCTTGATTGATGGCCACAAGGTTGGTAAGTTGTTGGCTAACCGTATTCAAGCCGCAACCGATGCGGGTAAGCGTCGTTTCGAAAAGGACGGCAAGTACCCAGTTATCGTGTTCTCTGGTGGACAAGGTGGCGACGAAAAGATTTCCGAAGCGCAAGCCATGCGCGATTACGCGGTTGAAACGTTTGGTTATCCAGCCGAACAAACGCGTTTGGAAGATCAAAGTCGTACGACGCGTGAAAACATGCGTTTCTCACGTGATTTGATTAGTAAGGAAACGGGTGTGGTTGAACCATCATTCGAATTCTTTACGAGTGAGTACCACGTCTTCCGTGCTGGTTTGCAAGCACGTGAGTTTGGCATTGAAGCGCAAGGTCGTGGTGGTAAGACGCCATTCTACTACCGCATTCCGGCCTTTATTCGTGAATACATTGCTGTCTTGAACATGCACCGTCGTTTGCACATTGCGATTTCAGCACTTGTGATTGGTGTGTCAGTCATTTTGGCGATTGCCACGTTATTCGTTAAGTAATATTTCTAGAACCACATCCGGCATATTCGGGTGTGGTTCTTTTGTTAATTCTTTGTAAACTTAATTTACAAAAGGGGTTGCAAGTCTGCTAAAATAGCCTATTGACGAATAGAAATAAATAAGAAATTTGGAGGGGAAATTATGCGATTGTTGAAGCCCTACTTTAAGGGTTACAAACTCGATTTGACGATTGCCGTTTTGACGGTGACCATCATGGCGATTTCAATGTTGCTACAGCCAACGTTGCTAACCAACATCGTTCAAGCTATCTCAGACGATAACATGGATAAGGTTAACCAAATTGGATTCAAGCTATTGGTGATTGCCGGTATCGGGTTGATTGCTGGAATTATTAACACGATTTTTGCGGCCCGTGCCTCACAAGGGATTGCCTCAGATGTTCGTGAAGCGGCTTACCGCAAGATTCAAACGTTCTCATTTGGAAACATCGAGCAATACTCAGTTGGTAACTTGGTGGTTCGTTTGACGAACGACATTACGCAAATTCAAAGTATTTTGATGATGGGACTTCAACCATTGTTGCGTATGCCAATTTTGTTTGTCGGTGGATTTATCTTGGCCGTACACTCAATTCCCGCTTTGTGGTGGGTTATCGTCGTAATGGTCATCTTGGTTGGTGCTGTGTCAGCGGTTGTCATGGGAAACATGGGTAAGCGCTTCGGTATGATTCAAGGTTTGATCGACCGCGTTAACGCCAAGGCTAAGGAAAACTTGCAAGGTGTCCGTGTGGTTAAGTCATTTAACCAAGAAGACAACGAACAAACCCGTTTCAATGAAGTTTCTGACGAATTGAACGGCGTTAACTTGCAAATTGGTTACTTGTTCTCAATTATCGTGCCTGCGTTCATGTTTATTGGCCAAGGGTTGATGGTTGTGGCCATTTACTTCGTTGGAAACATGGTTGGTTCTGAGCCAAAGATGTTGGCGCAAATCACTGGATTTACGAACTACTTGATGATCATTATGCAATCTATCATTATCGGTGGAATGATGATGACCTTTGCAGCCCGTGGATTTGTTTCTATGGGTCGTATTCAAGAGATTATGAATACGGAGCCTGATTTGCAATACAAGGATGTGCCAGAACAAGATTTGTCTGGGGCTGTCGAGTTTGACGACGTGTCATTCACGTACCCAGGGGATGATAAGCCAACGTTGAAGCACATCTCATTTGCGGTGCAACCTGGTGAAATGATTGGAATTGTCGGTGCAACCGGTTCAGGTAAGTCAACGATGGCCCAATTGATTCCACGCTTGTTTGACCCAACTGAGGGAACAGTTAAGGTCGGTGGTGTTGATTTGAAGGATGCCAACGAATCATCATTGCGTAAGACGGTGTCATTCGTTTTGCAACGCGCAACGTTGTTCTCAGGAAAGATTTCTGACAACTTGCGTCAAGGTAAGGCGGATGCTGAAGAGGCTGATATGAAGCGTGCGGCACAAATCGCGCAAGCTGCTGAATTCGTTGAGCGTTATGAAGACACGTATGAACACGTGGTTGAAGAGCGTTCATCAAACTTCTCTGGTGGTCAAAAGCAACGTTTGTCAATTGCCCGTGGTGTGATTGGCGACCCTAAGATTTTGATTTTGGATGATTCAACGTCTGCATTGGACGCGAAGTCAGAAAAGTTGGTTAAGGAAGCCCTTGATCATGATTTGCAAGATACGACGACATTTATCATTGCGGAAAAGATTTCTTCAGTGATTAACGCCGACCGTATTTTGGTTTTGGAAGATGGTGAATTGGTTGCGGAAGGTGCCCACAAGGACCTTGTTGAGACATCACCAATCTACCAAGAGATTTACAAGACACAAAAGGCGCAGGAGGCATAAAAGATGAAGAATATTACTGAATCAATTCGTTTCTTTGCGCACTACTTCAAGCGTTACTGGATGGGGATGATTGCCATCCTCGTGTTCACGATTTTCGCAACGTGGGCGCAAGTTAAGGCGCCGGTTTACATGGGACGTTCAATTACGGAATTGTCAAAGTACTTGATGGTGAAGTTGAACCCAATGACGGCTAGCCAAGCAAGCTTGCATGACTTCCACCATGCTTTGCTATTGTTCTTCGGCTTTGTGTTGTTGATGCTAACTGGTTTGTTCATCAATGCCTTTATTCAAGCTATCGTGTCATCTAATTCAGTTAATGACATGCGTAAGGGCTTGTTTGGTAAGATGCAACGTATGACGGTGCGTTACTTTGATTCTCACCAAGACGGTGAAATCTTGTCACGTTTCACGTCTGACTTGGATAACATCTTTAACGCAATGAACCAAGCCATTTTCCAATTGTTCTCACAAATTGCGATGTTGATTGGTGTGGTTTGGATGATGTTTAACGAAAGTCCTAAGATGGCTTGGGTGACGATTGCCTCAACACCCGTTGCGGTTATCTTGGCTGCGTTGATCATTGTGCAAGCAAAGAAGTACGTGGATGCCCAACAAGCTGAAGTAGGGCACTTGAACGGTTACATCAACGAGCAAATCAACGGTGAAAAGGTGATTATCACCAACGGTTTGCAAGAAGAGTCAATTCGTGGTTTTATCGAGCACAACAACAAGGTGCGTAAGGCCACGACCCTGGGTCAAGCCTGGTCAGGTGTGTTGTTCCCATTGATGCAAGGAATGGGCTTGTTCAACTTGGCTATCGTAATCTTCTACGGTGCCACGCAAGCTTTGAACGGTGACTTGGCTTCGCGTGCGGCTGGTTTGGGATTGATTGTGACGTTCGTTTCGTTCTCACAACAGTACTACCAACCAATCACGCAAATCACGTCAACGTACAACATGTTGCAATTGGCCATGACTGGTGCGCACCGTTTGAACGAAGTGTTCGCACAAGATGATGAAATCAACCCTAAGGACGGCGTGAAGTTCACTGGCGTTAAGGACAAAATTTTGTTGGACGATGTACACTTTGGTTACAACCCTGAGCGCGAGATTTTGCACGGTATCAACATTGAAGTGGACAAGGGTCAAATGGTAGCCTTGGTTGGACCAACTGGTTCAGGTAAGACGACCGTTATGAACTTGTTGAACCGCTTCTATGATGTGACGGACGGTGCCGTTAAGTTTGACGGTGTTGACGTACGCGACATGGACTTGAAGTCTTTGCGTGATAACGTTGGTATCGTGTTGCAAGACTCTGTTTTGTTCACGGGTACAATCCGTGACAACATCACGTTCGGTAAGCCGGATGCAACGGATGAAGAAATGATTGATGCGGCTAAGCAAGCCAACATTCACGACTTCATCATGACGTTGGAAGATGGCTATGATACGCAAGTGTCTGATGAAAACTCAGTCTTCTCAACGGGTCAAAAGCAATTGTTGTCAATTGCGCGTACGATTTTGACGGCGCCTGACTTGTTGATCTTGGACGAAGCAACGTCAAACGTTGATACGGTGACGGAAGCTAAGATTCAAAAGGCGATGGATAATGTGATTGCGGGACGTACAAGTTTCGTGATTGCTCACCGTTTGAAGACGATTTTGAATGCGGATAAGATTGTCGTGTTGCGTGACGGAAACGTTATCGAACACGGTAGCCACGCGGAATTGTTGGCGCAAGGCGGCTTCTACGCTGAGTTGTACAACAACCAAATGGCATTTGAATAAGCAATAAAACAAAAGACGTCGACTAGCATTTATGCCGGTCGACGTCTTTTGTGTATTCTCTAGGTGAGAAGTTGCGTTAGCCCCTCTTACATTTATTCATTATAAAAAGTAAATGAGGGTCAAAACGTGCAAGAAAAATGAATAATTTGTGAATTGACGTCATTCTGTAATGGAAAATTCAAACTTCAAGGCAAGTGGCAAAGTTTCTTCATAACGTTTCTAAAAGTCGTTACGGCTCCTACAAACTGTTGCACCATTTTGTCGGTATTCTAAGAGAGTCCAACAGAAGGTGGGATGGACCACACTGTTTATGAGAGAAAAAATACAGATTTAGGGAGTACGTCTATGACAAAAAGTGGAGGCTTTTCAATTAAGAAGCGTCACCGCAAGTTAGGCGCTTTGATTGGTTTGGCAGCTCTGGCTGTGCCATTTGCCGCCAATCTGGGTACCTTGGGAGACGCGATTCATGCGGTCACTGGACCGCAGAACGTGTATGAGAGCAAGTTGCTGAATGTCAAACTAGAGACATCACAGGACAAAGCAAAGACCACGTGGGATTTGGAGTTTGATCGATCAGATATGTCTGTCAGTGAGCAGACAGTTAAGTTCAAACTTGATTTGGAAAAGGCTGGGTTAACCGATGCCGAGATTGCTGTTAAGGATGGCGACAAGTTGGGCGAGCCACTAGACATGCGCGAAGGAATCGTGGATGCCGTTCTGAAGACACAATCACCGCATTTGATTTTGACAGCTATCAGTTCTAATGAAGATAAACACGACATTACGTTGCCGGTTACTGAATTGGGATTGTATAACGAAGAAAACGGTGAAAACTTGTTGCCAGCCGATAATCGTTCAGTCGATTTGACGATGGCGTTTGAGCAAGTTGCTGAAATTGCTAAGGAATCTTCATCTGAGACAGTGACTGAAGCGGTTGCTAAGGAAGAGAAGAAGGCTGAAGTAAAGTCTGAAGAAAAGACAGCTGAAGTTAAGGAAGAAAAGCAAGCTGAAAAGGCTCCACGTGTGGTGCCTTCAAACAACGGTTTTGTTCCTTATGGAAATGCTGATCCAGCAAAATGGACCGGTTCACAAATTGGGGGGACAGAAGTTACGTCTATTGTTATGAAGTCTCGTCAGTTCACGACTCCTCAGACAAATAGTGAGGCAACGGATCCTAATAACTTCCAAATTTGGAGTAATCGTCAATACACTCGACAAGTGCAAACATCTACAACTGGGACTGTGACTCATGATCCAAATGCGGCAATTGAAATTCGCCAAAAGTTGGGACTGGATTCAGGAACGATTGACGGATACAAGGAAGGCTCTGCTGCTGCGCACATTCAAAATGTACGAACACACTATCACGCACAATATGAGCAAACGGATCCACAACCAAACCGTTCTTCATATTTGATTGAATTCCAAAATGCAAGCCAAGTAACGGGATCAGCATTCACGGTTGTATACGACAATGTTGGTGTGTATGTTGATGCCAACGGTGACGAACACCAAATCGGTGCGACGTTGCACTTGTCAAACATTGTGGCTGTTGACGGTATGGCACAAGACAACCGTGGCGTTTGGGATGGTACACACCACTTTATCGATGTGCCAAACAACTTGTATTCAGGTTTGATTTACCAAGGTATTCGTTCATTGGACGTAACGTTGCAGTTCTTTACTGTTGAAGGCGGTCAATTCGCAAACATTATTAATGTTCAAAATGATTCAGCTGATACAACAAAGGCAAGTATTACATTTGACTCTTTGAATAACTTTGGTACGACGACTAACCACGGAACTGTTAATCAATGGGATGCAACTGCATATGGTATTAACTCAGCCCAGTTTGCTGAGTCAGCTGCCAAGGTTGTTGGCAACACCTTAGATTGGAATTCAGCTCGAACTGCTAAGGCAGGAACAGCGATGGTGCAAGACAATTCACTTGCTAATGAAATGAAGGGTGAGTGGTACTCAACTGCTCACGGACATTACACGACAGATCCGCAATACCCAGTGTCAAGCATGGCCATGTATGACAATGACCCATACGATCGTTGGGTCGACGTTGCTGAGTCAAATACGTTCGAACGAGGAGCCATTAATTGCCCAATCACTGGGACAACGAACACGTTCCGTTTGTTCTCAGGAACGGGTAATACTTGGCAAACGTTGACTAGTGCGCAAATTAATCCAGTTGCACTGCCGGAACCTTACAAGACTGTAACGGATAAGACGGATTATGGATCAGCGCTGGCTGAACTTGATGCTTATACGAGCGGGTCAGCGAAACAAGCTGGAGACTACGATGGTGAAAGTGTCAGTCAAGCTGGAACCTTTACGAAGAACAACACAAGTTACTTTGTTCATAACTATTGGGTGTTCCAACCAACGTATACAGTTGGGGATGAGTCAATTGCTAAGTCAAATAAGATTGTGATGACCGACTTGTTGCCAGAAGGTATGACTTTGCGTGACTATGATTTGTCAGACACGCCAGTAACCATTGACAGCCAACAAGACGTCAGTGTTATCGTTCCAACAGGAACGGGTACAACGACACCTTTGATTCGTCAAACAAATTCAGCCGCTAACGATTATTCTGTTCGAGTTGAAAAAGATGCAGATGAGCCAACGCGCCAGCGAGTAACGGTTACATTTACGGATGCTGGTATTGGTAAGACTGTGTTTAATGGTGATGATATTGGATTTAGTCTCCGTGTAAAGGTTGACGTTATGTCAGCTATCAATGCAAAGTCTGAGGTGGTTTGGGAAAACCAAGCCGAAGTCATTACTGGTGTAAGTGATGAGAAGACAAACAAGGTTACGACACACTTGGATCCATTGGATGCAAACATCGCATTGAAGATTCACAAGGTTGACGGTGATGGACGTTCACTTTCAGGTGCTGATTTCACGTTGACTCGTCAAACAGAATACACGAACTGGAATGGTACGACGTTTGATACCCCAACGAAATCTGAATTAGAAATCACACCAGCTTCAAAGACGGCGGATACATGGACGTTTGATAACTCTGTTTCTGAAGGAGCAGATGGAACGCCAGGTGAGCCTAAGTTGAAGCCTGGAACGTACAAGCTAAGCGAGACGCAAACACCGGACGGGTGGACTGGTATCGCTGATATTGTCTTTACATTGAACTATGTGCGTGCAAATCCAAGTTTAACACCTGAGGACGACCATTATGACGATTTGAAGATGGTTATCACGCTCCCTAGCGGCACAACTTGGAATACATTTGATATTGACACTGGTGTTCAAGTTGACGTGCCTAACGGTGAAAAGGAAGCTAAGGTCAAGTTGATTAAGAAGGATGCGGATGGCAACGAGCTTTCAGGAGCTCAGTTCCAATACCGCATGATTGTTAATGATCAACCAGAAGCTACATGGCATGATTTGGATGCCAACGGTGCTATCTTCACAATGAAGTCAGGCGAGCAACTAGATTACGATCGTCCTTCAAAGAAGGAAGTTATGTATGAAGTTAAGGAAACCCAATCTCCTGATGGATATGCTTTGGACGGCAGCATCTACTTCAAGGTAGTGCCAAAGTCTGATTATGGTTTGTACAGCAATTTGACCGCGCCTTTGACAGACGTTGCATTACTTGCAACTAATGCTGAAGGAACAGAGGCGTACGGATGGGCATCTATGGATGAAGTCGATGGTATCTTTATCGGTACGTTTGAAGTTCAAAACAACCCTAAGTCAATCTTCCCTCGTGTTGGAGGAACAGGAATTCAAGCATACATTGGTGCTGGTTTGATCGTTATGTTGATCGCCGGTGGGGCAGCTTGGTACATCAAGCGCCGTCAAAACCAATAATTTTGATACACATAATTTGAAGTAGACGTGCTTGAATAAGCCGGTTGTGAACAGAAATGTTCGCAGCCGGCTTTTCTGTTGTATTTTTGGACATAAACCCGTCGATAATTTCCAAGAGTCTTTAATTGACAGCCACATAGATTTTGTATCTTGTCCGTAATATGGGATAAGTAGAAAATGGAAGGATACGGCAGTGATGACAAGACGCATGCGAAAATTTAATACCCGATTTAGTGTGCTGATTTTGTTGATGCCGTTATTACTAAATCTCGCCATCTTCAGTAAGGTGGCGTACGCGGAAACTAAGAATACGTTGATTAGTGAGCTACCAGCTAAGATTGATAACGGACTGCTAGATGCGATTGAAGATACTGGTAAAGTGTCGTTGCCGGATGTCGTAGGTGCCGGTGAGGGTAATCCGACGTTGACTGGTGAGGGCGAGTTGGAACCAACAACTCCGATGAAGCCGGCTGTGCTAAAGAGTGTTGCCGGAACAATTTATGATTACTTCGACTACGAAGGTGTGCCATTTGTGATTAAAGTTTCGCAACGTCGTGCCTTTATGGATTACGAGATTACGTTTGACAAAGTAGAAGATAACTTTCAAAAGTTTGGTACTGATAAGGAAGCTGGGGTATTCCCGGTTGAATTTGGTGTTGACGGCGATCGTGTTGGCAGCGTTGAAAGCATCACGCTTAATGACAAGCCGATTGAGTTGGATGATAAGAATCGTTACCGAGTTGATGCACGAACTGAAAAGCAAGTCTTCAAGTTTACGCTGCGACCACCGGCTAATAAGAAATATGGGTTGATGATTGTGTCGCCGGTGCGTGAGGAAATCTATTCAGATGGTCATGAAAACGTGTATATTCCACGTGAAATTCATATGGGTGTGCTGTTTTATCCATTTGCGAGTGATTGGGAGCACGATGATCAAAAGATGACGGTGTACGACGAGCAGGAGGAGCGTGCGACGTTAGCGAGACCAGACGATTTGATTCCGACTGAAACGTTGAAGGGTTACAGCGCGACGATTAAGGCTGATGCCTATTCTGACCCAAGCAAGATGAAAGTTTATCTGAACCAAGACGCAATTGATGATGATTATTTGGTCATTGAGGAACGCTTGAACTCAGACAAGCGTAGTAACTTGGCGAACATGTGGGGTGAAACGTGGTGGAACTCAGAGGAAAACGACCACGGTTTGTACTACTACGAGAAGTTTAATGAGCAGTCGCCGGGTAAGAATTACTCAGTTATGATTTCCGTGATTGAGATGGTTGCGAGTCGTGCAAAACGTGGTGAAATTACGATTTATTACCCATATGTCGGCACGTACAAAACCAAGCACGTGGATGATAATGGCGATGTGAAGTGGACGACGCATTTGATGGGTGCCTACGTGACATTGTCAGACTTCATTCCAGGCGTCATTGGTGGTCATACTGGCGGAACGGGTGATTCGGCCGATCCGTATTTGAACCTATCGAATAATTTGTATTCGGGGTTGTTGTACAACAAACTCTCGGATTTCCAAATTGAATTCCAGTATGTTGATTTTGAAAATAAGCATCTGATTGATGTGCAAAAGACGGATAAGAAGATGTCATATCTGACATTTGCATCATTGAATGCTAATCGTCAGACAAACCCGTGGGGACCTGATGCAGACATCGAAAAGCGTTATGACTATGCGGAAGGTGTCGGCTGGGCAGGTGCAAACGAAAACAAGGGTGTGACAGTTGAAGGTGCAACCATTACTTATCACAAAGACAAGTACATTGGGACGGCTGACGCGGCTAGTCAATGGGAGACTGGTAATGACATTTGGCAGGATTATTTGAACGGTGAGAATTTTGAACGTTCAGCCGTGTCATTTGTGCTTGAAGGTACATCGGCAAAGGTACGCATGGGTTCATTAACCAACGGTGTTTGGGGCGCGTTCTTGAGTTCAAGTATCTCCGTACCGAATGATGAGGAATTCTCATTCGACATTGATACGACTGTCGGGACGCGTGATAAGCCATCGGTGAATAAATTCGTCCACAAGGATACGAATGATTTGAATGGCAAAACGCTGGAAGATGCGACGAAGCCATTCTGGTATTGGACATACCCAACGACTTATGCGAACGGTGAAGATTATTTGCTATCACCAAGTGCGGTTGAAGCAACGGTTAATTTGCCGAAGGTCGGTGGTGATGCGGTGATTTTGGCCGGTGCCTTAAAGAATGGCGTGAAGGTCTACAATACGGCGGGAACGAGTGACGACACGACAACCGGTACCCGTGCTGAAATGGCGTACGGCACCGACTATGAGGTGACGGTGAACGATCGTAAGGTTAAGGTGACGTTGACCAAGGAAGGTGTACGTAAGTTGATGTTTAACGGCTCAGACTGGGCAGTCGGGGTTAACGTACGTCATTCGGTTGCGGAATATTTGACTGATGCAACCTACACCCAACAAGCCGCAGTTTCATATACGTTCAATAACGTATTGTGGAATCGTACGCAGCAATCAAACGTGGTGAGTCACCAACGTAAGGGAAAGGAAGAAGCACCTGCTGAAGAGAAGCAGATTTCCTTTGCGGTTAAGAATACAAACCGTGCTGGTGACTTAACGTTGCTGGGTGGTGAATTCGAACTGTTTGATGATTCTGGTAAGCAATTGACTAAGCAAAATTCAGGTAGTCACACGACATTGTGGGCAGGTTTAGCAGATGACACGACTTATACGTTACGCCAAACTGGTGTTGCCCACGGTTATTGGATTGATGAAAATGAGTATCAAGTTCATGTGACAGACGGTGTTGTGACGACGGATTTGCCGACAAGCAAGCATCGTGCTGCGACAGATGTGCACGAGGTTCTTTTTGCCAATGAAGTTAACGGCGTTGTGTTCCGTAAGTTTGCTTTGGGGGATGACCCTGATAAGCCACTGGCTGGTTCAACTTATCGATTGACGCGTGTGAGTTCGGGTCACGGCCGTGAGTTTACGACCCGTGAATCAGGGCAAACGTTGCCTGGATTGAGTCAGGGGCTTTATACGTTAGAAGAAGTTGAAGCTCCGGCTGGGTTTGAAGTTGATCCAAAGGTCTACTGTTTTGAAGTTACAGCGGGTGGTATTAACGGTGAGCCGGCAGAAATGGCGGTGGATTGTGTGCCACTGGGCGACAAGCTACAGTACAACGAAGAACGTGGTGAATGGTTGGTAGACCTACCAACCAAAAAGATGAAGTCGATTTTCCCACGTGTTGGTGGACCAGGCGTCCGAATGTTTTGGGTTGTGCCAGGCGTGCTGTTGCTCATTAGTGGCGGCATGGCTTACCGCCAACGTCGACGATAGAAATAGTTATTGAGATGCGTAGTGATACGCATCTTTTTTTATATGGCAAACAAATAGCGCCGGCTCCAAACGGAACCGGCGCTACATGCGAAATTACTGACTGCTCTGGCTGGGAACCGACCAATCAGCTTGAAACCCTTGTCGTATAGGCGTTTTCAGTATTGAATTCTATTCACTCCCCCAGTTACTCCCCCAGTTGTCATTAAAAGCTGACTAATTGAGTGAAAATATCGGCCGTCTTTGATCGCATTTCATCTGTGACGGTAGCATAAATTGCTAAGGTAGTTTTTACGTCATCGTGTCCAACTTGTGACTGCAAAGTCTTAATATCCATGCCAGCTTGAACCGCAAGTGTGATATATGTGTGCCGTAACCCGTGAATATTAATTTGAGGGACGTCCGTATCACGTATGGCTGATAGTAGCCACGAACGTGGTTGATTGCCTGAAATGCGATTATCAAGCCGCTGGTTGGTCCAAACGATGCCATTGGCAGATATACCACGTTTCATCAATTGCTGTCCTTGAATAGCCCGCCAGTGTCTTAGAATGCCGGCAGTTTTTTCGTCTAGCATAACCTTGCGATTACCTGCCTTCGTTTTAGGCGGGTTAATAACGACACCATGGCCAGTTGTTTCGCTAGTGGTCTTGCTAACGATAATATGTGGCTCATTGACCTCTAAATGAATATCGGACCATGCAAGCGCACGAACCTCACCATTGCGCATCCCCGTAAATGCTAACAAACGGAGATAGGCGTACTTGTGATAGTTGATAGCATTATCATACTTGTCTTGTACAGCTTGCATGAATGATTGAAGTTGCTGACGATCATAAAATTCAACTCGATATGACCTATCAGGCTTTGACACTGCCGTAGGGTATCGAACGTCATTAAGCGGGTTACTTTCTAGCAGTTCATAAGATACAGCAATATCTAATGCTTTTCTGAAATGATCCACTTTGCGCTTGTACGATGAGAACTGGCCAGCTAACCAATTAACCCAGCGTTGTAATTCAACTTTGGATAGTTTGGCCACTTTGATGTTATCGAACCATTTGGGAGTGAGCACGTACATTTCAAATGAACGAGCCACCTTGCTTGTGGTCGATAGCCTTTTACCGCGCACGTATTCTTGCAGATACATATCAACAAGTTCATTAACGGTTAAGTCCGTCGTGACACCATCAAATTTACCGGCGTCAGCATCCAATGTTGCTTGCCGTTCCCAACGCTTTGCACGTGTTTTAGTTTCAAATTTAGTTTTTGCCTTTTCACGGCGCTTGCCCTGTTTGTCCGTCCAACGGATGCGCACGGAGTAGGTGCCGTTTTTTTGTTTCGTAATACTCATAGTTAAGCCTTTCCATGCGAGCAGCCAACTCTATGTATGGCATTAAGTTTTGAGTATGTGAAGAGGTGGCCGACTTTTCGGCGGGCCTCAATTTTTAGGGTATCGTCAAAATTAACGAACCCCCATTTGGTTGGCGCAATATTGCGCAGACCCCTGATTAGCAATGCCTGCTAATTATCCCAGAATCATTTGAACTAACAACAAAACTACCACGATGACGGCCAAAGTTCCTTGCTTGAAGAAAATTGACTTGTTTCCTGATGAGAAACTTCCGTATAATGCCACCAAAATAATGTATAGCATAATGGCAAACAAGCTATTGTTGTAATTTTGCGTAAAAATCAACAAATAAAGTATTCCAACGCCAATAAGACCGTTATAAATACCTTGATTTTTAAGTAGAGTGTTTACCTTTTCGCTTTGAAGATCATCTTTTGACATGCTGAAAGTTTCAGCAGTACGAGATGAAGTTGTTGCGAATGTTTCCAAATACATAATGAAAAAGAACTCCAAAGCAACTAGTACACTTAAAATAACGATTAGAATATTCATTATTTAACCCGGATTATTCATGCACTAAATTTTTAACCACAGCTAGATCAGTAAAATACGATAAATCACCTTGAAACTGCCAGTACCTTGGCACGGTTTCAGGGTGTTTTTTTCGATTGGGCGTTTTTTGAGAAAAATGGGCACACTAAAACCAGCCAGATTTTGCTATTTTT
>NZ_PVSN01000036.1 GCF_004766315.1 Weissella confusa
CCAACACAGCGGGCAATCTCACGAGAGATTGTCGAAGCGCTTCTACCAATTTCTTTTGCAATGCTACGCATTGACAACCCTTCTCTGAGTAAAACTTCTATACGTCCGCGATCAAATGCGGTAAGCTGATGATAATGACTCATAATGTTTCCTCGCGTTCTGTATGTTCTAGACAAACTACATTTTACGCTGGTTCATTATGAGTCAGTTTTTATTTAGCTTAGTGTTGCACTTGAATTGTAAATTCAAGCGCTTTGTCAACACAGATGCTGATATACAGCTATTTTAATCGTTCTAGTTGTTTTGATTTATTCAATTTACTAGAACGATTTTCATTTTCAAATCCTGATTTCATTTTTTTGAGACACTTAAATAAGCCTTGAGGGTATAAAAATTTTTTCAAGGCTGTTAAGCTAATGATGACCCAAGAATTTTACAATGAACGGGCGAGTTCGTATGAGTAAAATTGGTTGGTGTTTATTAGGTAGTGGATTGTTTTGATGAGGCGATCCATAGAGGAAACGAGTAATGGCTTCTTTCGAGTTGCTGTTGCTCGTTTCTTTTCGTATCTATCCCTGATGTGGTTTGGCTGCGCAGTGGAACTAACCATGTTTACGACAGTCCAATATAAAAGCTTGCGAGCGTGTGGATTGCCATGCTTCGTGATGTGACGCTGTGCGACATAATCACCGGATTGAATCTCGGTCAAATCCAAACCGATAAAACTATTCAGTTGTGAACGCTTTTCGAATCGTCGGACATCTCCGAGTTCACCGATTAGGCGAACTGCGGTGTTCTCAGCGATGCTAGGAATGCTTAATAAGATGTCGAATTCAGGTAACTTCTTCGCTAAATTAATCATGTTAGAAATGACGACTTCTCGTTCCGCTGTCATTTCGATAATATTTGTTACCTGTTGTTGGAGTTGTTTAACTACGAATGATGATGGCTCGACTGCTGGATAAGAAACTCCATGGGCACGCCATAACCTTTCCGCCAGTGTTCGGGCGCGACCTTGGCCGATACCACGCAGGCCTAAGCTGAGAATGATATCCGTAATTTCTGTTACTGTATGCTCCTTAATCATGTCAGGGTGTGGGAATAAACGGAGAACTTCTAAACTTGAAATGTTGTCTACATCAATTTCATCCGTGAAATTAGGAAATGCCAACTGCATCAATTTATGGACGCGGTTTTTCTCACGTTTTATATCTTCAGTTTGTTGGTCGTAGTAACGACTCATGTCTGACAGCTCACGATATAGCGGATCTGAGAATTGTGGCACGTAGGGAACTAGTTCCTTTGTGAATTCTGTTATGGCGAGTCCGCGTGCGTCACGAACGTCGTTCTTGCGCATGCGTGAACCATCATCTAGCCGCTTCTTAGCTACCAACGGATTAAGCACGTGATACAGAATGCTGTTGTCAATTAGATATTTTTCTAGTCGACGTGAGTAGACGCCGGTTGCTTCGAAGACAACCTCCGCGCCACCGTAAGATTGAATAATTGACTTTAAGCTATGGAATCCAATGGCATCGAGAGTGATTTCGCCGTCATATGCTGTTTTTCCATCAACTGCCACGGATAACTTTGCGGATGCCTTCGAGACATCCAAACCAATAATTGTACGCATGATACGCTACCTTTCTTGAAGCTCTTCACGTTGATCTTAGTATCCAAGTTTTCAAAACACGGTTTCTAGAACCAAACTACTTTGAGCGAATTTGCTAAAACCAGTGAAGCAGCCATTTTTGTGCGCGGCCTCAAGGGCCAAAAAAAGCCACGGCTTTTGCTTCACTACCACTATAAAGTAATAGAGGCGTACATGAACTCCGTCGAGTTTCATGTACGCCCCTAAGCTTAGTAGTTTTTCTACGTTGAACCAATCGAAGACTTTAACGCCCTGTACCGTCAGCGACAACGTTGGCAATTGGGAGAGATGGAAGTGGTGCACATGTTTGAACCAAAACATTTGTTATCTTTCAAACACCTTACGACAAACTTTATGGTTCGACGTCTGTTAATTGACCACACATTGCTATTTCCACGGCTTATCTGGTTATTCGCACCTATGGTCTTAGTCGTAAATGGGTTTTCGCCTGCAATGTTGGCGTTGATTTATATTGCGATGTACCTGATGTATGTTTTCGCAGGAGCAATCTATTTTTTGCTTGCTCAGGTGTACCTAAGGCCGTTTCCTGAAGCGTTCGCTTGTTACGTTAAGACCTGGTACGTCACGTTATTACTGCCGGCCTATAAGTTTCTGTTGTCATGGGTGCTATTGCTAGCCTTGCTAAATCGATCAAAGTCGCGTAAGTGGCAAGGCCGTGGGATTCGTGATGAACTATCCGCCATCAGAGAGACTATTCGGCGCGATACGAAACACATAATCAAAAGTGAGGAATCAAAATGAATCATCGCATTATGGACGTAATCGATACTTGCGTCATGGGCCTGTTTATTATTTTGTTTGGGCTGACACTCTATTTTGCGGGTGCTTCAGTTAACTTACAGCGCGATGGCGTGACGTTTGCTGGCGTCGTCGGGGTACTGGTCTTAGTTGGCAGCTATCTCATCACACAGACGACATTGTTGCCGTGGTGTTACACGCACCGAATGGCTTTGTTAAGTGGTGGGTTTATCATTGCGATAATGTGGCAGTTCACTTTTGTGACACTCTTTCATCCTGCCATCGGTTTTGATGCAGGCGCCATACATGAAGCGTTACAACATCCGGAAGACATTGATTTAATTGGGTATTTTAGTCAAAATACCAACAACTTGCCATTATTGCTTGTGTATGACTGGTTAAGTAACATCAGCCACACAATCAGCTGGTTATTTTTTGATTACGTTAGTCTGATTTGTGTCGATGTTGCGTTGCTTGTCAACCTGGTGACGATGTGCATTGTGCGTCGTGAGAATGTCGGGCGACTTCTCTGGATTGAGACATTATTTATGCTTGTTTTCCCATGGATTGTTGTGCCGTACTCAGATACGGCGGTTCTGCCATTGGTTGCACTGTTATTTTTGCTGATGGCTTGCCTGCAAAAAGCGCAAGCATGGTGGCAAACGCTCATTTTGTCTGCGTCACTAGCGGCTTGCGCAGTGGCCACTTATTTCATCAAGCCCTCGGCCATTATTCCGTTAATTGCGCTGTGCCTTGTGCTGATTAGATCAGTTATCACATCAGACAAGGTCGCGTTAGGGAAGCGTCTGAAAACTGCTTGTTTAGTGATTGTGACAATTACAGTTAGCGGTCTAGGCGCCTATACTGTTGGTCAGCAGGTGATTGATGCGCAAACTGTTATTAGAATCAACAAAGGTCTTACCATTCCACCGATTCACTTCATGAGCATGGGAGTTTCTGGGGATGGTGGCTATAACGAGGCAGACGCTCTTAAGATGGCTGAATTACCAAAACGTTCTGATAAGGTTGATTACTCAAAGCAACAACTGATTAAAAGATTACGCGAGAAGGGTGTCATTGGCTATTTGGCTTTCTTAGTGAAAAAGCAAGGCAATAATACCGCAGATGGTACGTTTGCTTGGTTAAAAGAAGGTCATTTCTTTAAAAATGGTCATCCAAATGAGCCTAAGTGGTTGAGCAATTGGGTGACCACAGACGGTAAACACTTAAAGGATTTGCAATTCATCACCCAAATGTGGTGGCTGCTAATATTGGTGACCATTGCAATAGGACTACGGAAGCAAGATGATTGGTCTCGTTTATGTTGGTTAGCCATTTTAGGTGGTTTTATGTACCTCTTGTTATTTGAAGGTGGTCGTAGTCGATACCTCATACAGTTTTTGCCAGCATTTTTGATTTTAGCAGCATATCAAGCTGGTTATGTTTGGCAACTGTTCAACCGGTTTGGAAAACGATGCTGGTGGATATTCTTCGGAAAGGAGTATGCGCATGATTGAGGCACATTATCGATTGAAATTTTATATTAATGCCTATCACTTCATTCGATGGAACGGTCGCGATGGCGAGACACATCCGCACACTTGGGAAATCGTGAGTGATTTTGCATGTGATATGGAGGAGAAAGTCCCATTTTATGAGTACGAAACAAAAATCAACACGTTTCTATCAACGTACGATGGACAGGTACTGAATGACATTGCCCCGTTTGATAAGATTAATCCGTCTTTGGAAAACTTTGCGACGGAGCTGTTTGATCGTTTACAAACGCATCCTGAATTGATTGGGTCGGCTGTTAAATTAGAAGAGTTGGCAGTGAGTGAAGGCCCAACTCGAACGTATGTCTTAACAAATCGAGACTGAGGCAAGTTATGAAAAATGCATTGGTACTTTTTACGTCCATTGTCGGTGTTATCTTGGTGTTTTCACTGACAATTGAAACAATCTATGTTGGTGGTGGCTTTTCAAATAACACCCATGCACAAAAGGTGTCTTCGGTATCTAAACAGTCATGGACTAGAAAAGAATTTGAAAATTTGCAAACACTTGATTGGGATGATGAAACAGACCAACAGTATGACTATCTATTATCAAGACATGGCAAAGCAGATCGACAATCAGATAAATCAATCGATTTTGGTCATGATGAAAAGATTACCCAACAGACGTTAACCTGGGAACAAAAACATTGCAAGGTTGTGTTAGGCTTTTATCGCTATCAGGAAAACGGTGATTGGGTTTTGCATGATAAAACGTGGATTCAGAAATAACTTATTAGCAAGTTAACGAGAAATCGTTGACTTGCTCTTTTTTATTTTTTGACGAATAGAAAATGATACATTTTTTAAAAGCATTATAACAACATACAATGTACTGAATTTGAGAGCTAGGGGGCTTTGTATGTATACGTTCATTTATGCCATACTATATTTTCTGGCAAATATTACTATCATTCTACCGTACGAAATGGTGTTACAAAATTACACAAATTCTGAATCCGGAACATATTTTCTAATGCTATTACTTGTGTATGGGGTTAGGTCTGTGGCCGTTTGGCTATTGCCGGATCAAATTGCGACCGGTCCGTTTATGAACTTAAGAAGTAGTGTTTCTACCGCTTGTATCGGATTTATGTTTATGCCATTTATTAAGTCAGATACGAAGGTGTTGGCTATACTTGTTGCCGTTTTATTAGGTTATTCATCGGCAACTATTTGGCCTCTTTTTCTAACGTACAAGTCTGAAAAGTTGTTTCGCCCGGTAAAGCCAGCAACTTTATTAATTGATTTGCTGGTTATCATTGTTACTCTTGTTATACTGCAAATTGCATTTCCGATGGACGTTAGCAGTATTCTGCTGGGCCTGCTATACTTCGCAGCGTTGTTTGTTGTGCCAAAGACTGCTGTCAATAATTTGGCTACAGACGGTAAGGCCATAGGTCTAGTTCTGGCTGTCGTGTTGTTAGACTTCATCGCCCGTGTTAGCCTTGCATCACCAATGTTAAATAATAGCCAAGCGGTATTTGAAGAAAAGTTGGTCATCGGGATGCTGCTGACTTTGTCTATCGTTGTCAGTTTCTTGGCCGTATTAGAGTTTGGGCGGCTTAAGCATTCTGAATTGTTTTTTGCAACCGTGTTAAGGGGCCTTATAATGGCGTATATACTGCTATTTATGCCGCTGATACTTGCGTCATTGATTGGCTCAGAAAATGCGACTTTCGTCACGTACGGTTTGTATATTTTTGGTTTTGAGTTTGGCGGAATAATGCAGACTAAGCTGACGCATAAAAAACGCCAATTCATTTTGGGGGCCGGCTTCGTGATTGGCTTTTCCCGAACCCCGTGATGAAATTATTGGCCATTTTACTTTTGGCAACATTCGTCGGTAGTATAAATCAGGATCTTAACCGATTTCACATTCAAAACGGGCGTCGGCTTTCCTTTAAAGGTATTACTCATAAGTATAAAATCTCGAATTTGGGTAACCAATTATTTTATATCATTTTCATTGCAGGTACGTGTGCCCTGACGTTTTGGGAAACTGATTACCCGATAAAATTCTTCCCAGGAACACTTTCGGAGCAAACCGCGCAATTCTTTTCAATAGCGATGAACGTCGTCACAGGACTAGTAGCTAGCTGGTTATTGTTCAAGGCTACAAAGAAAAAACTAGAATAGCACCCAAATGAAAAGGGGGACATGTGACCACATAGGCCATGTGCCCCTTTTTTATTGTGTACTGTTCATAATAAAAAACACATGCCATTTCTAGGCATATAAGGAGGCATGGAGTGTGCAAGTATGCAATCAGATTTTAGTTTACATAATATTTTTAAGTGAAAATTGAACCCTTGATTTATCAAGGGTTACAGCTAGTCAATGGGGGTTGACAAACTCGCTTGCATATTGTGCATTCAAGCGTATAATTATAAGAGCTGGAAATGGTCATTTTTAGAGTTGGGGGTGATGACAATCGCAACACGTATTCCAGAACAGTTAGTCGAAGAAATTCGACAACGTGTTAATATCGTTGATGTCATTTCGCCATATGTACATCTGAAGAAACAGGGACGTAATCTGTTTGGGCTTTGCCCGTTCCACGATGAACGTACACCGTCTTTCTCAGTTAATGAAGATAAACAAATTTACCACTGCTTCTCTTGCGGTCGTGGTGGTAACGTCTTTAGCTTTATCATGGATATCGATAATGCAACTTTCCCACAAGCTGTGGCAAAGGTTGCCCCATTTGCGGGTGTTGACTTAGATGCATCTTATACATCTGATGAAGCAACGGAAGTGGTTGATCCACAAATCAAGGCGCTGCGTGAGCTATACGCAGATGCGACAAAGTTGTACCACCACTTGCTTGTTAATACTGAGGCAGGTGAGGGTGCCCTTGATTACCTACACGATCGAGGCTTGGATGATGGGACAATTGATGCATTTATGCTCGGGTTTGCACCTGAAAACGATGTATTGATTAACTATTTCCAAGAACAACAAGTAGATTATCAATTACTACGATCATCAGAACTATTCATCGAATGGGATGATGGAACGTTGCACGATCGTTTTACGAATCGTGTCCTTTTCACGATTCGTGATAGTGCTGGGCACCCGATTGCGTTCTCTGGCCGTCGGCTGTCAAATGATGATTCGCAAGCAAAGTATATGAATTCGCCGGAGAGTCCTTTATTTAACAAGTCGCAAGAGTTGTTTAATTTGGACCTTGCCAAGGGTGCGATTCGTAAGCAGAAGCACGCCGTTGTGTTTGAAGGCTTCATGGACGTTATTGCGGCGTTCCAAGCCGGTATTCAAAACGGTGTTGCCTCAATGGGAACATCTTTGACACCAGAACAAGTTCAAGTTTTGTCACGTATGGCTGACAATGTTTCGATCAGTTATGATTCTGACGCTGCTGGTCAAAAGGCGACGAAGCGAGCTTTGGACCTTGTTGCGCAAAATGGTCACATCTCGGCTAATGTTATCCACATTCCGGATAACCAAGACCCGGATGAATTCTTGCGTTCGAATGATGTGAGTGCATTTCTAAATGTGTTGTCACACAACACTGAAGATCCCGTTGCATTTAACATTCGTTACTTGAAGACGGATCGTAACCTCAATAATCAAACAGAATTATTTGCTTATGTGAGTGATGTACTGGCAGTTATTGCGACAGTCCCAGAACCAGTTATGCGCGAGACTTATTTGCGCGAAATTTCTGAGGAATTCAACATTGGGATGGAAGCCTTGCAAGATCAGCTTCGCCCATTGTTGTTGCAACAACAGGCAAATCGTTCAAATCCAAGGTCGAACAATAATCGTCAATCAGGGTATCGCCGACCAGAACCAAATTATCCGGTCGCGCCAAATGGTGATTGGCAGGCAGATGCACCGGCACCTATTCCGGCGCCAACGCCACGTACAATTTCACGTGTAGAAAAAGCTGAACGCATGTTGTTGGCATGGATGCTACGTGATAACGATGTTTGGCTACAGGTAACGGGTACGCCAGACTTTACGTTTGTTGACGTACCATATGAGACGCTATTAATGTTGGCTACCGGCTACCGTGAGACACACGGTAATGAGCCGATTGTTGATATGGCAGGCCTCATGGACTTTGTTCAAAAGCCGGAATTGACCCGTATTTTGGCAACGCTCGATGACTTTGATGACGAATTATTCGCTGATCGTAGTCAAGTTGGCATGTATATTCAATTTATTAGCCATGATGCACCATTATCTGATAGAATTAATAGGTTACAGCGTCAGATTAAAGAAGCTAATCAAATGCACAATGACGCGCTGGTTGCCCAACTTAGTGTTGAGTACATGGCCGCATTACGTGAACAACAGACCCACAAGTAATTAAGGAGGCCGCTATGGCAGAAAAGCAAGCACCAATTTCAGCAAAGTTCGATCAAGCTGAATTTGATAAGGCAGTTAAGAACATCATCAAGGAGTTCAAGGCCGACAAGGAAATTAAAGAAAATGCTCTCCAAGATGCTTTGGTAAAGCCAATGCGTTTGAACGCTGATCAAATCGATGAACTATACGAGAAGATTGAATCAGCTGGTATCTCTGTCGTTGATGAAAACGGCGAGCCAACCGCACGTGCGCTTGAAAACAAGAAGACCAAGTTGTCAGAAAAGGAATTGAAGCAAGCTGCTGATGCACCTACTGGCATGAAGATTAATGACCCTGTTCGTATGTACCTAAAGGAAATCGGACGTGTGTCATTGTTGACTGGTGATGAAGAAGTTGCTTTGGCCGAGCGTATTGAGCAAGGTGATGAAACTGCTAAGCAAGAATTGGCTGAAGCTAACTTGCGTTTGGTTGTTTCTATCGCTAAGCGTTACGTTGGTCGTGGTATGCAATTCTTGGACTTGATTCAAGAAGGAAACATGGGATTGATGAAGGCTGTTGAGAAGTTTGATTACCGCAAGGGATTCAAGTTCTCAACTTATGCAACTTGGTGGATTCGTCAAGCGATTACTCGTGCAATCGCCGACCAAGCTCGTACAATCCGTATTCCTGTGCACATGGTTGAAACGATCAACAAGTTGATTCGTATTCAACGTAACTTGTTGCAAGATTTGGGTCGCGAACCTACGCCTGAAGAAATCGGTGCCGAAATGGACATCGTGACTGACAAGGTCCGTGATATTTTGAAGATTGCACAAGAGCCAGTTTCATTGGAAACACCAATTGGTGAAGAGGATGATTCACACTTGGGAGACTTCATTGAAGATAATGAAGCTATTTCACCTGCTGATTCAGCTGCTTACCAAATGCTTAAGGAACAATTGGAATCAGTTTTGGACACGTTGACTGACCGTGAAGAGAACGTTTTGCGTTTGCGTTTCGGTTTGGAAGATGGTCGTACGCGTACTTTGGAAGAAGTTGGTAAGGTATTTGGGGTTACTCGTGAGCGTATCCGTCAAATCGAAGCCAAGGCACTTCGTAAGTTGCGCCACCCATCACGTTCAAAGCAATTGCGTGATTTCTTGGATTAATTAAGGCGAAATGAAAAGGGCGAGGGCATTGCACCTCGCCCTTTCTTTTTTGTCAGAGCATGGAGCAGACAATGAAAAAAATACTCTTTGGATTGGCGACGTTGATATTAACGTTCACGGTCATGCATGGTGTTTTCGCAGATGATAATCCGCCATACACGGTGACGCCAGCAATTCCCAAAACGCAATTAGATAGTCAAAATAAGAATTACCTTGATTTGTTGCTTAACCCAAACCAGGTCGAATCGGTTTCATTTGATATTAAGAACAATTCAAATGACGCGTTGTCTTTGAACGTCGAGACTGGTTCAGCGTCAACTTCACCATTGGGACAGGTGCTGTATAACGACAAGAACGTCATCGGCAATGTTGGGCCACAAATGGAAAACCTGATTCATTTAGACCAACAAACGATTCAAGTGGCGCCAAAGGCAGACGCAAAAGTAACAGGTACCATTTCGATGCCGAATACGCCGGTTGACGGGATTATTGCAGGTGGTGTGACTTTCTCGTTGCCGGCTTCGAAAAACGCAGATGCTGTTGAAACAACGGTCGCTGTGTTGGCACGAAACACACGTAATCTCCCGGCGACGACAGCTGAACTTCACGCGGTTTCATACGAAAAGGTCAACAAGCAAACTGGTTTTGCAGTCGCAGTCGCCAATACTTCAGGATCGTTTATCAACGGCGCAACGTTTACGACAAAAATTATCAATGTGGCAACAAAGAAGACGGTGATAGAAGAGACGCGACGTAATGCGCAGCTAGCGCCTAACTCGACAATGACATATTGGGTTAAAAATAATGTTAAAAACTTGCCTGGTGGTAAATATCGTGTTCAGGTGGTCGCAAATTGGAGCGGTATGAACCAAACTTGGCAAAAGCAAATCAACTTACCTAAAACAACTGCACCAGTAACACAAGAGCCCCAAAAGGTGCCGTTTATGGAAGCGTTACTGTACGCGTTTAGTTTGTTGGCTATCGCGGCGATTGTTTTAGCCGTCATGTGGTTTAAAAACATGCGATTCTTAGTTAAATAAGACATCTTTATTCAAAACTATACGGTAAGATATTCCTACTAAAGCGTAGTTACGTGCATTTTACAGGAAAAATTATTATAATAAGTGAAAATAGGGGTTATATTGGTTATGAATTGCGACATGCAGTTTATGCGGTCGGGTTAGCGCTCGCTTTGATTGGCGTATCAAAGCCGGTTTCAGCTGACACGTTACCCGCATATGATATTACAGCGGATATTCCAGCGTCTCAAATCGACAAGAATAACTTGTCATCAATTGATTTGAAATTGGCGCCTGGTCAAAAAGAACAAGTGACGTTCTATATCAAGAATAACACCGATTCAGAAATGACCTTGCGTCTGACTGGTGGTACGGCAATGACGCGTGATAACGGTAAGGTTAATTACGTTACGGGTAGCCAAAATGTGACAGGACAACTAGTGGGTGGTGTCTCATTTGTACGATCAACGACATCAAATACGGCATCTGAGATTCCGGTTATCCTACAAAACGACACAACGCCAGTTAAGCCAGTTCTAAAAGTAGGCAAGGCAAGTCTAAGTGATTTGTCGTCTGATCGTGTATTAGGCGTGACGTTGAGCAATAAGGCGAACACGTTGGTTAAGGATGCAACTGTTACAACGAGCGTGACAGATAAGAATGATAAGGTGGTTTACGAAAAAGACGGTAATGTTGATATCGCGCCACAATCAAGTTTTACATTCGACATTAAGAAGAACATTAAGTCAATTAAGGTTGGCACATACAAGGTTCATGTTACTGTCGCCTCAGGTGATGTTAAAACAACCGAAACACGCACGTTAAAGGTCACTGCCGCACAAGTTGCGCAATTGGCCGGCCAACAAGTTAGTGCAGCTGATGATTGGAAGAATCCAGCCAATTGGTGGAAGCTACTGATCTGGCCAATCGTCGTCTTTGTGGTTGTGTTCTTGGCAGGTCGTTACCTATTGCCAAAGCGCCGTCGCAAGCACAATGGACCGCGTGAAGATTTGAAGCGTAAGGATGATTAATAGATTATCTAAAAAGGGATTAGTCACTGGCTAATCCCTTTTTTATTTCACAAGCTTGTGAAGAAAAATCAACAACATAATATTCAGAATGGCTATAAATAGGCTTTTTAAATCTACAAAAACACATTTTTTCACAAAATAGATTGCTCAAAATGCTTGCATTACATCTTTAAAGGCTTACAATAATAAAGCATTCATTAATAACGATTTTATTTTTTAGGAGAAGAACAGTGAATTTTGTATTTCTAGGTTTGTCATTGTTTGCTGGTTTCATGCTTGCGAACCAAAACCCAATTAACGCTGATATGAAGAAGGTGGTGGGCTCACCATTTATCTCAGCAGCAATCTCATTTTTGGTTGGTTCTGTCTTTTTGGCAATTGTTAGTGCCGTTAAGTCACATCAAGTATTTCCAACAATGACTTTCATTCAATCAAATCCAGCATGGATTTGGTTGGGTGGTGTGCTGGGTGCCATTTATTTGACATCAAACGTTTTGCTATTCCCACGCTTGGGCGCAATCCAAACAGTTGTTTTGCCAATCCTTGGTCAAATTTTGATGGGTACGCTTATTGATACATTTGGCTGGTTTGGATCACAACCAATTCCTTTGACGGCGCTACGTGTTATCGGTGTGATTGTTTTGATTGCTGGTGTGGTCGTCGCGGTTGTTTTGCCAAACGTCTTGAACAAGGATGTTGAAGCAATGGATAAGGCGATCCAAGCTAAGGAAACACACACTGAATTGCTAGGTTGGCGTGTATGGGCTATTATTGCTGGTGCATTCTCAGCTATGCAACAAGCCATCAACGGTCGCTTGGGTGCCTTGCTACATGCACCTGCCCAAGGATCATTCATTTCATTCTTTGTTGGCTTTATTTTGATCACGATTGTTGCATTGATTGTGGACAAGCGTTTGCCAAAGATGTCAGAATTGAAGCAAGCTAAGAGCTGGAACTGGCTCGGCGGTATTCTTGGTGGTTTGTTCGTCTTTGCCAGCGTTTTGTCAGTACCTCAAATTGGTGCGGGATTGACGATTACGATGGGATTGATTGGTCAAATCGTTGGATCTATGTTGGTTCAACAATTCGGCTGGTGGCGTTCAGCTAAGATTAGCGTGTCACGTATTCAAATCTTGGGAGTTGTTGTGATGGCCGCTGGTGTGGTCTTCATCAAGTTCCTATAATCAAAACATTTTTAACCAGAGCCACATTGTCGGTTCTGGTTTTTTGTTTACAAATCAGCAGTGACGAGGCGGACAGAGTTTGATACACTAAGCACATTATGTTTTTCAGAGAGGGGTAACTATGCAAGAAAGAGAATCAAAATTAGAGAAGTTTAGTTTTCCATTACTTGCTTCAAATTTTGCATCAGTTTTTGGTGATGGTGTTTACCGATTTGGTTTGAATTGGTTCTTGGTTTCAAGTTACGGTAATGCACAAGTATTGGGATGGTTGAGCGGATTTGGGTTCCTGGTTTATCTATTGAATGATGTGTATGTCGGATCAGTATTGGACCGGTTTAATCGTAAATGGGTATTGCTGGGTGCCAATTTATTCGGAGCGATTGGGACGTTGACATTGTCGATGGTGATTAATCCCGACCATCCGCAGCTGTGGTTGTTGTTTGCGTTGACGTTTATCTTAAATGTCGACGTCTCATTCGCGTATCCGGCCGCTCGTGCGATTTTGCCAGACGTTATTAAGACAAGTGCTTTAGCCCGATTTAACGCTTGGGCATCCGCTGCTTTCTCAACTGGGCAAGCCTTCGGACCGCTAGTTGGTGGACTGCTATTGCACTTGAAGTGAATTGACCTACAGTCATTTCTACAAATCTTTGGTGTGATGTTGTTAATTACAGTCGGATTGAACCTAGCCATTAAGTATCAACCAACGCCAAAACACGAAAGCATCCAGTCAGAATCGTTTTGGCAAAGCTTGATTGGCGGTTATCGTTATGTCGTCTCTCAGCCACGGTTGTTCGAGTCGATGTTGCTAACGATGTGGAGTAACTTCTTTTTTGAGGGCTTTATCATCGCGATGCCATTCTTGATTCAACACAGTTATCACGGAACTGCGACTGATTATTCGACTGCTTTAACGCTGGCTGCGGTAGCCGGAATCGTAGCTGGTTTACTATTCGCCCGCTTGCCACATCTAAATTCATTGAAAACGCTATACTGGGACTTTTACGTGTTGGGCGTTGCATTCATATTAGGCACGTTTGTTCAAACGTTGTGGGTATTCATCGTGCTAGTCATCTTAAACGGCTTTGCGCGTGCGTCATTTGTTATTAAGATCAATACAGTGCGGCAACAAGATAGTGCCCCAGAATACTTGGGACGTGTTTTCGGTATTTCATTTTTTGCGACGGATTTATTCGCGCCAATTATCACAATTGCATTTGGGTATGGTGTTTCCGAATGGGGGAGTGGACCGTGTTTCTCCTAGGTGCGATGATGTTAGCCGGCATGTTTGTTATTAAGGCCATTAGTCGTAAACACGCTTTGAAGCTGGCACAATCATAGCCTCATAAAGTAAAAGGGCAGTAATGCCTTTTTATTTTGCAGACTTAATTAAATGAATGCTCGCTTAGTTATGATGAAAAGTTGGAATTGCCGGTCAGCAGCCGGCAAAGTCGTGGTACACTAGAAGTAATATTAAACACAGGAGTTACCGTGATGACGACAGTTTTAGTTGTTGATGATGAACCTTCTTTGGTGACATTGCTGACATACAATCTGAAAAAATCAGGTTTTGATGTTGTCAGTGCGACCGATGGTCCAAGTGCCATTGCAACACTGGCTGAACAACCAATTGATATTATGCTGTTGGATGTGATGCTGCCGGGCAAAAGTGGTGTTGAAGTCACTCGCGAATTACGCGCCGAAAAGAACCGTATTCCCATTATCATGTTGACTGCTTTGGATGAGGAAGTTGACAAAATTTTAGGGTTGGAAATTGGTGCTGATGATTACGTGACGAAACCATTTAGTCCGCGTGAAGTGATTGCGCGTGTACGAGCCGTGTTACGTCGCTTTGACGTGACGACACCCGAGAGTAAAAACGAGAATAAGACGAAGCAATTCGGCAATATTATGATCGACTTTGACAAGATGGTTGTGCAACGTGACGGTGAGATTATTAAACTGACCCCGAAGGAATATGAATTGTTAGCTTATATGGCTGAACGTGAAGGACGTGTTTTGAGTCGTGAAACGATTCTGCACGGTGTTTGGGGCTATGAGTATACTGGTCCAGATACGCGAATGGTTGACATACACCTTTCACACTTGCGCGATAAGATTGAGAATGATCCGAAGCACCCTGTCCATCTGAAGACGGTTCGTGGTTTTGGCTACCGTTTCGACAATCAACCGACAGCTGAATAAGGAGGACATACATGCAATCAGAGTTAATGCATAACGCGAAACGTTTTGTCGTTTTCTGGGCCTTGTTCTTCGTACTCATCTGGGGACTTTTCCTGGTAGCTGCGTTAACAGGTGATGAAACGCGAATGCCAAAAGCGCATTTGTTATTGTTGTTGTCGATGATTTTGGCTGGCGTTGCGACATTGGTGTTGGACTTGCAACAACAACGTCGTGATCAACACATGGCGATTTTTATTGATAAATTGCGGGATTTACAAACAGATAATACGCGCGCGGGGCACATCTTGATGCGTCCGGACGATTCATTAGCACCGTTGGCTGAAGCGATTAATGATGTGCAACGATTAAATCGTAACCGCATTAAATTGCTACAACAACAAGGAAGTACATTGGCTGCTCTGATGGCTAACATGCCACTTGGCGCCTTGCGTATTACACCTGAACGAACGATTATTCAGACTAATCCACAAGCGCAAACATTACTGGGTTTGACGCAGAACGTTGTGGGACGACAGTATGATGATGTTATTAAAAATCACCGCCTATTATCGTTGTTCGAACAATCATTAAAACGACAAACGCATGTTCGTGAGCTGGTGAAGTTGGATGCCCACATCGTCGACGTTTCGTTGGTTTACTATGAAACACGCGAACGTCACCACGAATTATTGGTTTTGCTTTACGATATGACTGAGGTTACGCAGATGCAGGATATGCAAAGTGCCTTTATCGCAAATGCTTCACATGAATTGCGTACACCGTTAACGGCCATTGCCGGCTTTACGGAAACGTTGCTGGGCGGTGCACAGGACGATCCAGACGCACGTCAGGAGTTCTTGACCATTATCCAATCGGAAACGAACCGTTTATTGGAGTTGACGGAAGATATTTTGACAATTGCTAAGGTGCCTGAACGCCAGGAAAATGCAACGCCAATCAAATTGTCTGATATGGTTAATGACATCTTTAAGTCACAAGCCGAGAGTGCCGAAAAGCAACACTTAACGCTGCAGAATGAGGTTGCACCATCCTTTACGGTGACGCAAGACGCAACCGTGCTTCGCCAAATTCTGACGAACTTGATTGTTAACGCTGTTAAGTACAATCGTCAGGATGGATTGGTTAAAGTGTCCGCCATGGTCACGGCTTCTGAATTTGTGGTTGCCGTTAAGGATACTGGCCTCGGAATTCCAAGTGAGCAGCAAAATCGCATTTTCGAACGCTTTTATCGAATTGATAAGTCACGTAATCAAGCAATCCCTGGTACCGGTCTTGGTCTTGCCATTGTCAATGACTTAGTTAACCAAGCTAAGGGAACAATTGATTTGGATAGCCAGGTTGGTGTTGGGACAACCATTACAGTGACACTGCCCCTACAATAAGTTATATTTAAAGAATTGAATTGAATTGAATTGAAGAAAGAGGATTGTACTATGTCTAATTCACGTCCAGTTGTTATCGGAGTTACTGGTGGCTCAGGTTCAGGTAAGACAACGGTTAGCCGTGAAATCATCGAGCGCTTGAAGGGTGAATCTGTGGTTATGATCCCACAAGACGCTTATTACAAGGATCAAAGTGAAAAGAGTATGACGCAACGCGTTGCGACGAACTACGATCACCCGGATTCATTAGATAACGATTTGTTGATTGCCCAATTGAAGCAATTGTTGCAACGCGAATCAATTGAACAACCAACGTATGACTATGCTGCCCACACGCGTTCTGATAAGACAGTCACAGTTGAAGCATCAGACGTTATCATCGTGGAAGGTGTTTTGCTATTCACTGAACCTGAATTGCGTGACATGTTAGACATTAAGGTCTACGTTGACACAGATGACGATTTGCGTTTCATCCGTCGCATGCAACGTGACATCGTTGAACGTGGTCGTACGACAGAATCAGTTGTAAACCAATACTTGGCAACGGTTAAGCCAATGTATCACCAATTCGTTGAACCAACGAAGCGATACGCTGACATTATTTTGCCTGAAGGTGGCGCAAACGTTGTTGGTATTGGCATGTTGGAAGCGCAAATCCGCGCCATTCTAGATTTGCACAAGTAAAAAAGAAAGTGTGATACAACATGGAAGAACGTATTTGGAATCGTATTGTAAAGTATACTGAGTTGCAGGGAACCTCAGGTCAAGAACACGCTGTTCGTAAGGCCTTTCGCGAGGATTTGACGCCACTTGTTGATGAAGTTGTTCAGAACGGCCTGGGTGGTATCTATGGTATTCGTCATAACGATGATGCTGAAGCCCCACGTATTATGATTGGTGCGCATATGGATGAAGTTGGTTTCATCGTGACGCAAATTACACCACGTGGTATGTTGGTGGTCGACCCAGTTGGTGGTTGGAACCCATACACGGTCTCAGCACAACGTTTTACACTCTTTACTCGCGATAACCAATACCCTGTTGTGTCTTCAGCGGTATCACCACACTTTTTGCGTGAAGGTGGTGTGAATGGTGCACCGAAGATTCAAGACATTTTGTTTGATGGTGGGTTTACTTCAGCCGATGAAGCAGCCTCATTCGGTGTTCACCCAGGTGATTTCATTGTGCCAGCTGTTAAAACAGAAATGTTGGCAAACGGCAAGCGTGTTGTGTCAAAGAGTTGGGACAACCGTTTTGGCTTGGTGACGATTTTGAATGCCCTTGAGAATTTGCAAGGTGTTTCGTTGCCTAATACGTTGATGATGGGGGCAAATGTCCAAGAAGAAGTTGGTTTGCGTGGGGTCGGCCCAGCCGTTAACCAATTGCGACCTGATATTTTCTTTGCGCTGGACTCATCTGCGGCCGACGACACCCAATCAGAACAGGGTCAAGGTCAAATGGACCACGGTGCCTTATTGCGTGTTTATGATCCAGGTGTCATCATGCCATTACGCTTGAAGGAATTTGTGTTGGATACTGCACATGATGCGGGTATTCCGTTGCAATACTTCGTGGCTAAGGGTGGCACTGATGCGCACGGTGCACAATCACAATTGTCTGGTGTGCCATCGGTTGCATTGGGTGTTGCTTCACGTTATATTCACACACACCAGACGGTTTGGTCAGTTTCAGACTTTGAAGCTGCTCAAGCACTGGTTGAGACCCTTGCACAAAAGCTTGATAAGACAACTGTAAATGACATTATTTACGGTGATTAATAAATAAAAAAAGAAACGGAGACTGACAAGATGTTGATTGCCAGCTACAACCCAGCCGGAATGGGTGATGTTTTGGTTGTGTTGACTGCCCCAGCAGCCGAGCACACCGCAACGCAAAAGGGAGATGTTGTACGCCTTGCTGATAAGGACAACGCCCTTTTGGGATTGAATTTTTTGAACGCTTCACAAATCCTTGATTTGTCAGATGTTAACGGTCAAGTTATTTTGACTGAAGAACAAGTTGCCAAGTTGAACGAAGTACTTGCAGCCGCAGGATTCGAAGATGTATTGGTAGCTGATACGACGCCTAAGTTTGTTGTCGGATATGTTGAGTCAGCAGAGCCGCACCCAGATTCAGATCACTTGCAAGTGACGACGACGGTAGTGGACAATGATGAACGCGTGCAAATCGTTTCAGGTTCACCAAACATGCGCCAAGGCATTAAGGTTGTTGTTGCTAAGGTTGGGGCGATGATGCCTTCAGGTTTGATTATCTGGCCAGGTGCTTTGCGTGGCGTTGCCTCAAACGGTATGATTACGTCTGGTCGTGAGTTGCGTTTGCCAAATGCACCACAAGTACCAGGTGCCTTAATTTTGCCAGATGACTTTGCGGAAGTTGGTACACCATTCGACGCAAACTCAGCCGAAGCACAAGCGTTGTTCCAATAAGACGGGGGTAACAGCATGGCTGATCGTCGTCCCATTGTCTTTTATGAACGTCTTATGGAAAACTACGATGAGCAAGTCGCACACTTGATGTTGGCTAAGACGGCCTATGTCATGTGGGCGGATTCGTCCGAGGACGCCGTTGATGTACTTGCCGAGCCGGCAGCCGAACCCGAAGAGGTTGAAATGCCAGCCGTATCGCAACCGGCTGAACCAGTTATCGTGGAAACGTTGCAACCGCAAGTGGAAACGGTGACGGTTCCTGATAAGCCAGTTGCAACGGTTGTGGCCAGTGAAGCACCAGCAGTCCCTCATGAAAAACATGCCAACACGCATGTTAAAACGGGGCTAGGTTTGAGTTTGGACGATATTTTATCTGAAGAAGCAAGCGTGGCTGCCAAGAGCGAAACATCGTATTTTGAAGACTAACTGACATTGAAGCCTTAACCGTGTTTATTCATGGTTAAGGCTTCTTTCTTTTTCCGCTGAGTTTTTGTCTGTGAACGGTTTTACGTGTATAATAGATGATACTTACAAACAGATTGGACGAATGAAAATGGACAAAGATACGTTGTACTACTTTATTGGAATTAAGGGCTCAGGTATGAGTGCGCTGGCTTTGATTCTTCACGATCAAGGCCTACAAGTCGCAGGTTCTGACATTGACGAATATACTTTCACGCAAAAGCCCTTGGCTGCAGCAGGTATTCCAATGTATTCATTCGACGCCGCAAACATCAAGCCAGGTATGACGATTATTCGTGGAAACGCCTTTACTGATGATCAAGTGGAAGTTGCCGCAGCTTTGGCAATGGGTGATCAAGTGAACGTTGTAACGTACCCTGACATGGTTGAAAGCCTAATCAAGCAATACACGTCAATCGGTGTTGCCGGTGCCCACGGTAAGACGTCAACGACTGGTTTGTTGGCCCACGTGTTGGCTGGTATCGCACCAACGTCATACTTGATTGGAGATGGTACAGGTAAGGGTGTTCCTGACGCCCGCTTCTTTATTTTTGAAGCTGACGAATACCGTCGCCACTTTAAGGATTACACACCTGACTACGCAATCATGACCAACATCGACTTCGATCACCCTGATTACTACACGGGTGTTGATGACGTTCGCAGTGCCTTCGAAGAATTCGGAAACAACGTCAAGAAGGGTATTTTTGCTTGGGGTGACGATCCACAACTTCGTCAAATGAAGGTGGATGTACCAGTTTACTTCTACGGTACAAACCCTGAAACAGATGATTTCTATGCGACTGATATTAAGCGTTCAACGACTGGTTCTAGCTTCGATGTCTACTACCACGATGAATTTTTGGGTAACTTTGAGGTGCCTTTGTTCGGTCAACACGGTGTGCTAAACTCTTTGGCTGTTATCGCTGTTGCATACTTCGAAAAGATTGACGGCGATCTTGTGCGCAAGGAGTTGTTGTCTTTTAAGGGTGTTAAGCGCCGCTTTACTGAAAAGCAAATCGGCCCCGTAACCATCATTGATGACTACGCACACCACCCATCAGAAATCACGGCAACCTTGGATGCGGCGCGTCAAAAGTACCCTGGACGTGAATTGGTGGCTGTCTTCCAACCACACACGTTCTCACGTACCATCGCATACCAAGATGATTTTGCAAAGTCACTTGAATTGGCTGACAAGGTGTATTTGACAGAAATCTTTGCTTCAGCACGTGAAGCTGCTGGTGATATTTCATCATCAGATTTGGGTGCTAATATTTCAAAGTTTGGTGGCATTGTATCACCAACTGACGTCGCACCATTGTTGGACCACGAAGAAGGTGTCTTTATCTTCATGGGTGCTGGTGATTTGCAAAACACGGAGTTTGCGTTTGAGAAGATTCTAGCGAACACGCAATCAAACCTACAGTAAAAAACGATTAAAAACCTTAACTGAACCATAGAGTTTCAGTTAAGGTTTTTGTTATAATATACACATTGGGGTAGTTAACCAAAACATTGTCTTCGGACAACGAAAGAGGTATTAATAATATGGATAATTTTGGATTTGAACAACAAGAGCCACGTCTGGTTAACCCAGATGTGCAAGGCTTGAACAGTTTCTTTAAGAAGGTCTACACATACATGGCCTTGGCATTGTTGGTAACTGCAGTTACGGCATACTTGGGCATTACAATGTTTGCGCGCCAAATTGCAACGATCTTCAGCAGCCCAATTTCATCAATCATCATGATTGGCGTTGTGTTTGGCTTCGTTTACTTGTTTGGTAAGCGCGTTTACCAAAACCCGGCACAAGCATTTGGTATGTTGATGGGGTTCGCCGTGTTGAACGGATTGATGTTTACGGTCATCGGTATGGTAACGCCAATTGGGACGTTAGCAACGGCATTCTTGACGACGGCATTCTTGTTTGCTGGTATGGCTTTGTATGGTGTCACGACTAAGAAGTCAATGGCGTCAATGTCATCTATCTTGTTTGGTTCATTGATTGCCTTGATTATCGGAGGCATCATCAACTTGTTCTTCTTTAACAGCATTGTGTACATGTTCTTGTCAGTTGTTGGTGTGATTGTCTTTGCATTGTTTACGGCATACGACATGAACCGTTTGAAGGCAATGTACATGCAATTTGCTGGTGATGCAGACATGGAACAAGGAATGGCCGTTTCAGGTGCGTTGTCACTATACATGGACTTCATTAACTTGTTCATCTACATGATTCAATTGCTCACTGCATTCGGTGGATCACGCGATTAAACTCATAAAAATATTAAAGCGTCTCGTTACTTGCGAGGCGCTTTTCTGTTACACTAAAGATATGACTACGGTGGGTGACACGTCACCCGGAAATGAGATAAACATGGCAAAACCAACATTACTATTGATCGATGGTAACTCACTGGCTTTTCGTGCATTTTATGCGCTGATTAACCAAGTTGACCGTTTTGTAAATCACGAGGGACTACACACAAATGCTTTGGTAGGCTTTAACAACCTATTGGACGGGATTGTTGATCCATTTAATCCTGATTTGGCATTGGTTGCTTGGGATGCCGGCAAGGCGACGTTCCGTACAGGAAAGTTTGATAACTATAAGGGAAACCGAGACAAGACGCCACAAGAATTGGTTGAACAATTCGAACCACTGCGTAAGATGGTTGAATTGCACGGAATCAAGTCATACGAGCTACCGGGCTATGAAGCTGATGATATTATCGGAACCACTGCTCGTATGGGAGAAGCCGCCGGTTACGCGGTAACAATTGTGACGGGAGACCGGGATATGACGCAAATGGTGACCGACGATGTGTCTGTTTGGGTGACTAAGAAGGGTATCACCGAAATGGATCACTACACACCAGCGATGGTTGCAGAAGTCTACGACGGTTTGACTGCAGCGCAAATCGTTGAAGTTAAGGGACTCCAGGGCGACACGAGTGATAACTATCCTGGTGTTGCTGGCATCGGTCCTAAGACAGCGATCAAGTTGATGAAGGAATACCACACCATTCCTGAGATGTATGAGCGCATTGATGAAATGAAGGCTTCTAAGCAAAAGGAAAAGCTAGTTGCTGGTAAGGAAGATGCGTTGTTGTCACGTGACTTGGCCACGATTCGCACGAATGCACCGGTTGATTACACGTTGACTGATTTGGCTTATCAAGGGCCAGATTACGACGCCATTATTCCGTTCTATCAACATTTGGATTTCAAGGCACAATTGGTGAAGTTGGCTAATCAAGGACACACCATCCCAGCGCCACTGCACAATGAGGCTGATGAAAACGGTGAACCAGTTCATGATTTGAGCAATACGCCTTTGGAAGTTCGTGAGTTGACCGCCGCGAACTTGACGCACATTGAACAGCTTGGTGATGAGGTTAGTTTTTATCTTGAACTAGATGGTGATAATTACCACACGGCCGCACCAGTCGGGTTTGCAATTGGTAATAATGAGCACGGTTACTTTGTGAGTCGTGACATTGAGTTGCTGGTACAAGGCACTCCCGTGAACAAGATGTTGCAAGACCCAGCGATTAAGAAGAATGTCTTTAACGCCAAGGAGACTATCGTGGCATTGCGACGTCTTGGTGTGACATTCCCAGCGGTTGATTTCGATTTGTTGTTGGTTGCGTACTTGCTAGACACGAACGACAATAACAACAATTTAGGCGCATTAGCCCACGAAAACGGCTACTATGCGGTTCGTACTGACGAAGAGGTTTACGGCAAGGGGGCCAAGTTTGCCATTCCTGAAGCCGATGAAGATCTGTTTGAGCACCTTGGTCGCAAGGCGATGGCTATTCAATACTTGAAGACGCCACTGATCAAGAAACTAGCCGACCACGAACAAACGAATTTGTACGAAGAAATCGAATTGCCATTGACGTATGTGCTAGCTGACATGGAGGCAACCGGTATTACAGTAGATGCCAACACGTTGCTCGAAATGCGCAGCAAGTTGACGGAACGCTTATCAGAACTGGAACAAACAATCTACCAACAAGCAGGTCACGAATTCAATATTCAATCTCCTAAGCAATTAGGGGTTATCTTGTTTGAGGAAATGGGTTACACGCCAATTAAGAAGACTAAGACTGGTTACTCAACCAGTGTTGAAGTTTTGGAGCAAATGGGGGATGTCCCTCTAGTTGCGTCAATTTTGGAATACCGCCAAATTGCGAAGATTCAATCAACGTACGTCGAAGGACTGTTGCGTGTGATTCACGGTTCTGATTCAAAGGTGCACACACGTTACTTGCAAACATTGACGCAGACTGGTCGTTTGTCATCAGTTGAGCCAAACTTGCAAAACATTCCCGTACGCATTGAAGAAGGTCGCCGCATTCGCAAGGCCTTCATTCCACGACAAGAAGACTGGATGATTTTCAGTGCCGACTACTCACAAATTGAATTGCGTGTTTTGGCGCACATCACTGGCGATAAGCACTTGCAAGAAGCGTTTATCAACGGCGAGGACATTCACGCGGCCACAGCGCGCCGTATCTTTGGTCTAGCGCCGGAAGAAACGGTTGATGGCAATATCCGTCGTCAAGCAAAGGCCGTAAACTTCGGTATTGTGTATGGTATCTCTGACTTTGGTTTGGCCAAGAACATTGGTGTGTCACGAAAGCAAGCCAAGCAAATCATCGACACGTACTTTGAACAATACCCAGGTGTTAAGCAATGGTCAGAAGACATTATTGCGTCAGCGCGTGAAAAGGGCTATGTGGAAACGATTGCGCACCGTCGTCGTTACTTGCCTGATATTAAGGCGAAGAACTTTAACGCCCGTAGCTTTGCGGAGCGCACAGCGATGAATTCACCAATTCAAGGTTCAGCCGCTGACATCATCAAAATTGCGATGATTAACATGCAACAAGCGATTGCGGATGCAGGTTTGCAAGCAAAGATGCTACTTCAGGTACACGACGAATTGATTTTTGAGGCACCAGCCAGCGAAATTGAAGCGTTGCATGAACTCGTGCCACGCATTATGGATTCAGCTGTTAAGTTGGATGTGCCACTATCAGTTGCCAGTCACGAAGGTAAGAGCTGGTACGACGCAAAGTAATAGATATTTTGAAGACCCAACAATTCATTTTGCTGGGTCTTTTATGTCGATAAGATTGTATTTTATATCTAACCGTCGCCTGTTAAAAATGGTAAACTAAATAAGATAAATGACACATGACCGTCTGTAAAATATACGGTCGGAAAGGCGGGAATCATGCCAGAGCTTCCTGAAGTTGAAACGGTTCGTCGTGGCCTTACACGACTAGTAGTAGGACGTAAAGTACTGGGTACAGAGGTACGCTGGGAAAAAACAATCGGCGGTATGGCACCAGAAGAATTCGATGCCGAATTAGTTGGCCGTACAATCGATAAAGTGGATCGTCGAGGTAAATATCTGCTGTTCCGTTTTTCTGGCGGCTTAACCATGGTGTCGCATTTGCGTATGGAAGGTGCCTACTATACCGTGCCAGCGGGTACCGAGCCTGGTAAGCACGACCTAGTGACATTCCATCTTGATGAGGGAATTGATTTATTTTACCGAGATACGCGTAAGTTCGGTCGTATGAACCTTGTACCAGATGCTGAAGCGCTACAAGTTGCTGGACTGGCTAAAATTGGTCCAGAGCCAACTGAGCAGGATTTGTCGTTGGCTTATATGATTAGTGAATTTGGCAAGTCACGTATGCACGTCAAGCCGTTTTTGCTTGATCAAAGCCATATTGCGGGGTTAGGTAATATTTACGTCGATGAAACGCTGTGGCAATCACAGATTCACCCGTTAACAGCCGCGAACAAGCTAACCGAAGACGAACTAGCCCGCTTGCGTGAGAATATCATTCATGAAATTGCGCGCGCCACTGAGCACCACGGTACAACCGTGCACAGTTTTACGACGGCCTTTGGTGAAGCAGGTGAATTCCAAAATGAGTTGCAAGTGTACGGACGTGTTGGCGAACCGTGTCTTCGTTGTGGACACCCACTTGAGAAGATGAAAGTTGCACAACGTGGGACAACTTATTGCCCTGTTTGCCAAGTAGAAAAGGAGTAAAAACATGTTTAAATTGGGATTAACTGGGGGTATTGCTACCGGTAAGTCAACCGTATCTAATCACTTTAAAGAACTGGGGATTCCGGTGCTTGATGCTGACGTCGTGGCTCGCGAAGTTGTTGAACCAGGGCAACCGGCCTTAGCGGATGTTGTGGCGGAATTTGGGGATGAGATGCTGTTACCTGACGGATCGCTTAACCGCAAAGCGTTGGGAGCTGTTGTCTTTGGTAACCCAGAGAAATTAGCAAAACTAAACCAATTTACACACCCCCGTGTCCAAGCAAGTATGCGGGCACAGGCTGATGCGTATGCAAAGGCGGGCGTACCGTTAATTGTTTTGGACATTCCGTTGTTATTAGAAGGCAAGAACGCAGCCGGAGCTGATGCAGTTATGGTTGTTACGGTTCCGGCTGATGTACAACAAGAACGTCTGATGGATCGCAACCAATTATCGGCTGAAGACGCCCGCAAGCGCATGAATTCTCAAATGCCAATGGCTGAGAAAGAACAATTAGCCGACTATGTCATCGACAATTCCGGGACGATCGCTGAAACCTACGAACAAGTTGATGCCGTGTTGGCGCAATTACCACACTAAATTAACAAGGAGGCCGACATGGCTGAGTTTTCAATTCGTCAGCATTATCGGCTGATGTATGACGAACCAATTAACCTTGGGGCTGTTCAGTCACTAACTAAGGTTTACTTGCCCATTATTGGGCGTGATGCATTTACGCTGTATTTAGCATGGGCGATGATGGGTGAAACACCTGACGCTCAGAATCTACACGTCGACTTACTCGATCAATTAGCAATCAGCCAACACGATTTTCTGTCAGCTCGTCAAAACCTAGAAGGCATGGGCCTGATTAAGACCTATCGCCAAGACACGAGTTTCGGATCGCAATGGGTGTATCGTCTTTTCCCACCAATGACCATGAAGGCCTTTTTGGCGGATACGATGTTGTCTAGTTTGCTTGCGCATTATTTGGGCGATGAACTTTTCCAACAATTGGTAGACGATATTAAGCCAAAGGACGCAACGATTCCAGGTGTGAACGTCTCGACGACCTTCTTTGACATGATGGGTAATGTGTCATTTGAAAAGTTACCAGAAGCACCATTGAGCAATGATGACGCGAAGAGTGACTGGCAAAAGGAACTTCACCAGTCGGCTAAACCAGTTGACGTTGCTTTGCTGGCTGACATGCTACGCACATTTGGCGTCTCTGCGTCAGCCATTCGCAAGCATGAAGCGGACTTGACCATCGTTAAAAACTTGTATGGCCTGGGCGATGTTGATTTGGTCCGCGTCATTCAAGCGACTATTACACCTGACAATGGCATTGACATGGATGCTATTCGATCGACGCTTAAGAAGAGTTATCAATCTGAACAACGTCATCACACTGAAGTGGTTGCCAACAAGCCAGTTGAAGCGACGCAGAATACAGACGTTAAGAGCCCAGCCGAGGCCATTATTCAATCGGCCAAGAATACGGCACCACTTGTATTCTTGAAAAACTTGCGTGAAGTGAGTGGTGGGTTTGTAACGGATGCAGAAATTAAGGCGTTAGAAGACATTGCACAGCTAGATAAAGTAGCCCCAGAAGTGTTGAATGTCATGCTTTATGAATTAACGGTTGTTGAAAAAAAGGCGACCCTCAACAAGGCTTTGTTGCAAACGATTGTTAACGATTGGGCGCAAGCAAAGGTCACAACCGCCGTCGGTGCGCTCGAATACTTGCAACGTCGTGCCAAGTCGCGTCAAACGAAGCAGGAAAAGAAAGTTGCTGGCCGATCGAATGGTCGTCAGTGGCAACGCCCAACACAGGTTAAGGAAACGCGTCCCGACTGGGAAAATCAAACAGCTTCAACTGTTTCTGAAGAGGCAGCCCAGGCTGCGAAGGATCAACTGGCGCAACTCCGCGCTCGTCGACAACAGACTAACAAGGAGAATTAACTATGGCTGACGAAACATTTCGTCTGAATCGTCAAACTGATTCGGATAATCCCATGGATGTTGGGCAAGCGCTCGATCAATTCATGAATAAGAAGAACTTACATGCGCGTTATGCAGCAATTCAAAAAGAGGTTTTTGCTGAACCCGGCATCAAGGCATTCTTCGATCAAAATAAAGATGTGTTAACCCGTGATATTGTAAACCGCGATTTTGCAGTCTTGTATGAATTCTACACACAAGTTAAAAATGCCGCGGCTGGCAAGCCAGTCGTTCACCGTGGTTATAAGCCAATGCTGGAAGTGGCCGAAAATCGCATTGTGATTGTTTATCAACCAGACGAAGCCACTTTGGCTGCGCAACGTTTGCAGATGCAAGCTAACCTGGTGCAATCAATTGGGATGCCAAAGTTAATCGAACGCGCACGTTTAGACGACTTTTCTGAGGATGACCGCGATCGTTTAGCCGCTTTAACAGCGGTTATTAATTTTGTCAGCGAGTATATTGCTGACCCGAAGGCTTATCACCGTGGCTTGTATATTCACGGTTCATACGGTATTGGTAAGACCCATTTGATGGGCGCAATGGCTAATGAGCTGGCGCAAGAAGGCATTCCGGTAACGTTGGTACACTTCCCAAGCTTTGCTGTCGAAATGCGTGGGTCAATCGATTCAAAGGAAAACCCACAAGATAAGATTAATGCCATTAAGCGTGTGCCCATTTTGGTGCTTGATGATATCGGGGCTGAGTCAATTACGGCTTGGATTCGTGATGATATTTTGGGTGTTATCCTCGAATATCGTATGCAAAATGAGTTACCAACGTTCTTCACGTCAAACTTCTCAATGGACCAGCTAGAAAAGGAGCATTTCACGGTTACCAAGAGTGGCGCTGAGCCAGTTAAGGCGGAACGTCTAATGCAACGTATTCATTTCTTGGCCAAAGAAATTCAAATGGCTGGCGACAATCGTCGGGTATTTGATTAATGAAGCAGTACACAGAAAAGAAACGTTGGTGGTCTTGGCTTGTATTGATTTTACTGGTCGTAGCAAGCGTGGTTGTTTTGCGCCACAATGCCAGTTGGTATCGTACGCCACTGGGCCAGGTGACGCAGGTTAAGGTGCTACAAACTAACCGATTGACTGATCAGTATAATAATGATGTGAAAGAGGCCACGCAGTCTTTACGTGTCAAATTGTTGAACACCAGCCAAGCCGGTAAAACCATCACGGTGAAGAACACATCAGACGCCGCAATGGCGATTGAACAACCATTTAAGGTTGGTAATCAAATTTTCTTGAATCGCGCGGATCATCAAACTTGGACTGTGCAAACCATGAAACGCGATACTGTTTGGGTGCCGATTATGATTGCGGTCCTTGGTATTTTGATTATTTCGATGGGTCACGCTGGCCGTCTGACTGTCATTTCTCTGGCTGTGAATGTTGTACTCTTTATTGGCACAGTTTCATTAGATTTACACACGACCAACGGTAATATTCTTGGTTTATTCATGCTATTTAGTGTGTTAGCCTCGGCAATTACGCTTGGCTTAGTGATGGGATTCCGCCAACGACAAACTTGGGTCGTGTTCGCCACTGTTCTGACAGCGACGGCATTGGCGATGATAATTGCGTCGATTGTCTTTAAGATGACTAACAATCACGGGTTACACTTTGAACTCATGTCGTTTATTACGCAGCTTCCACAGCCATTGTTCATGGCAATGACCTTGGTTGGCGTTTTGGGTGCCGTTATGGATGAAGCAACTGATATGATTGCGACGTTGTTTAGTTTGGAACGTGAGCGTCCTAATATTACGATTCGTGAAATTATTCAGTCTGGTCGTCACGTTGGCCAAGAAATTTTCGGTGCTTTGAGTAATACATTGTTTTTGATTTTCATTGCGGAGCAAATTCCAATGGCCGTTTTGTACTTGCGTAACGGTAATGATTGGGGATTTACGTACATGATGAATATGTCACTAGGACTCGTTCAAACATTGATTAGTGCGATTGGGATTGTGCTGACGGTTCCGGCCGGCATCATGTGGGTGTTGCTGGTTCGTAAGTTCACCCGCATTAAGACGGAGGTGCCAAGATGACAGTAACCATGATTTTAGCCGTTATTTTGCTTGTCTTAATGGTCGCGATTGGTGGTGGTAAGGGCATTGGTGCTTTTGCCAGTTTGTGGGTTAATTTCGGTATTATGATCGTCATGATTGTGCTGATTAACTTCCAATTCAACGCCATGGCTGTTTTGCTTGTGGGTGGTGCCTTTTTGTTAACAATTACCATCCTGAGCGCTGGTGCTGATGAAGAAACAACGTCAATCGCCTTGATTGCAAGTTTTATTGTCATGATCGCTTTAATTCTGCTAATTCTGCCGGCAGAGCACCTGGCAATGGCGCAAGGATTTGCTGAAGAAAACTCAGAAGAACTCGAAGGATTATCATTAGGCATTAATGTTAATTTCGTCACACTAGGGATTGTGGCTGCTTTGCTTGCCACACTTGGCGCGATTGCCGAAGCAGCGATTGCGATTGCCGCTGGCGTAGGTGAATTGCGTCATGATCAACCGGATATGAAGACCAGCCAGTTAATTGGTGCCGGTCAAAAGCTAGGTCAACAAATTATCGGAACGGCTGTTAATACCGTCTTGTTTGGCTTTATGGCCGACTTTTTGAGCTTGGCGATTTGGTTTGGTAAGTTACATTACACGATTGGCGAAATCATGAATGCGAAATTATTCACGTCATCAATGCTATCCTTGTTGTATGCCATTTTAGGTGTCATTTTGGTGCTGCCAATCACATTAGCAATTTTTGTTTATCAACATAACCGGAAATCTAATACACCTTCAGAGTCCAAATAGCCGTCATAATGGCAAAAGACTAGGAATTATTAGAAAACCATGTTATGCTAATTTTAATATGTCATGACTTCAGGGGAGTGACCGTATCCTGTAGAAAGTAAGATGAGGTATCGCACATGAGTAGTGTCCTTGTTATTGAAGATGAAGTAAATTTGGCGCGTTTTGTTGAACTAGAGTTGCAACACGAAGGTTATGAAACGCACGTAGAAGACAACGGTCGTGGTGGATTACAAGCTGCATTGGACAACGATTACGATTTGATTTTGTTGGACTTGATGTTGCCAGAACTAAGTGGGTTGGAAGTGGCACGTCGTTTGCGTGAAGTTAAGAACACGCCAATCATCATGATGACGGCTCGTGATTCAGTTATTGATCGTGTTTCAGGGCTAGATTACGGGGCTGATGATTACGTGGTAAAGCCATTTGCCATTGAAGAATTGTTGGCCCGTGTCCGTGCTTTGTTGCGTCGTATTAATATCGAAACCGAAGAGCACAGCACGCACCAAAGTGTTGTCCGTTACCGTGACTTGACGGTTGAAAAGGAAAACCGCATTGCCCACCGTGGTAATGAAATCATTAATTTGACGAAGCGTGAGTACGAATTGTTGTTAATCTTGATGGAAAACATTAACGTTGTCCAATCTCGTGAGGAACTATTGAAGAAGGTTTGGGGTTACGACTCACAAATCGAAACCAATGTTGTCGATGTTTATATTCGTTACTTGCGTAATAAGATTGATCAACCAGACTCACGCGCATCATACATCCAAACCGTTCGCGGTACTGGATACGTTATGCGTCAGTAATTTTGGGGGCGACTAATGGACAATGCATCCATTATCACTGAAACACCGCAGCGCCAGGGACTCTCACTTAAATGGAAGTGGGCACTTGGTTCTGCAGCCGGTGTTTTTTTAATATTTATAATCTTTGCTTGGTTTGTTGTGCAGGCTTTTTCATCACAAATGCTGAAAACCGAGCGTCAACAAGTGGCGACGTCACTACAGGTCGTCACAACGCGTCTGCAAAATCTAGATGAAAAGAAGTTATCACCAGCTGATGTTGATGCCATGTTGCGACCAAAGTCAAATGACCTGAACAAGGTTGTTAACGACCCGGTTATGCAACAAATCACGCGTCAGGATTACACTGTGATGGTTTATAACACAAATGGTCGCCAGGTTTATCCGATTGGTGGTGCTGGTGTGTCATTCCAACGTGTTTCCGATCTGAGTGTGAAAACGGAACGTGTTAATGGGAGTTCTGTGTTGGTCGGTCGTCAGGAATTGCGCAACTCGAATAACCACCTGATTGGTTATGTCGTGATTGAAAATCATCTGACGTCTTATCATAAAACTTTTAACCGTGTGTACCTGATCATCATGATTTTGATTGGTCTGGGCTTGTTCTTGTTGGCATTGTGGGGCTACTGGCTATCAGATTACCTACTTCGTCCAGTCAACAACATCAAAAAGGTTGTTGACGAAATGCAAGCCGACCCACAATCACAAGCTCGTGTCCAACATGAAGACCGTCGTCCTGATGAATTAACGGACTTGTCAGATTTGTTGAACGACATGCTGGATCGTATGCAACGTTTCATTTTGCAACAACACCAATTCGTTGAAGATGTTTCGCACGAATTGCGTACGCCAGTGGCTATTGTTAAGGGCCACATGGAGTTATTGAATCGTTGGGGTAAGGATGATCCTAAGATATTGGCTGAGTCAATTGAGGCATCATTACAAGAAATGCGTCGTATGGAAGGGCTAGTTTCTGAAATGCTTGATTTGACGCGTGCTGATCAAGTCGAATTGACATTCCGTGATGGTGATACGGACGTAAAGGACATGATTAATGCCATTTACACGAACTTCAAGATGATTCACCCAGACTTCACATTTGGCTTGGATGATGACTTGAAGGGACCAACGATTGTTAATATGAATCGTGATCACTTGGAGCAAATTTTAATTATCTTGTCGGACAACGCCGTGAAGTACAGCCAAGACCGCAAGGAGATTCATTTTGCTGCGTCACGTTCTGGTAACTTCGTACAATTGGCCGTGCAAGACTTTGGTGAAGGTATTTCTCCAGAAGATGCTGCGCGTGTCTTCGACCGCTTCTATCGCGTTGATAAGGCACGTTCTCGTAAGCAAGGTGGTAATGGTCTCGGTTTGAGTATTGCCCAAAAGCTAGTCGAGGGTTATGGCGGTAAGATTGAACTAGAATCCGCCATTGGACAAGGATCAATCTTCCGAATTACATTGCCTATTAAGCCAGAAAAATAGTACACTAAAAGCTGTGGCCAATTCAGTTGGCCACAGCTTTTTTAATATATAAAACGAGAGATAAAGATTATGATTTTAAAACACGTTATTTTGCACATTTTGGATAAAGATGCAGGCAATCTAATTGCATCTCAAGCTGAAATTGATTTGACCCAACCAGGACTCCATGATTATCTAGAGAAGATTATTATGAAGTTTCAAACCGGCGACTTTAAGCCCGGCACGTTAACGGGTGAAGATTACTTGGCCCAGACCATCGACGACAATAATGGGTTATCGTTTGCTGAGAAGACAACCCAACTAACCGAGAAATTGTTTGACACAATCGCTGCTAGTGATGCGGTGCCAGCTGGGGATTTGTTAAGCTTTGAGTTTGCAGAGGGAACAGATGACTTCTTTGGCTTGATCAAGCTAAACTTTGCGCCACGCTATGCGCACATTGTGGATTATCGCGATGATCAATTGGTGAACAACTTGGTTTTGAATCAAGCTGTGTTGCCAGGTGCAAATCAAAAGGCAGATGAGGGGATCATTGTTAATTTGATGACTGGCGCTTATATGCTAGTCGAGAAGCAATATTTAATTGATGGACACCGCATCAATTACTTCTCAGAGCGTTTCTTGGAGATTAAGCCAGAAGAGTCTACCAAGGATAATATCAAGACAATTAAGCGCGCGGTTAAGACCGTTGCTGAGAAATTTGACGTGCCTGAACACGAAGCGATGGCAGCAACGCAAAGTGCCATTTTTGAGTCAGTCTCAGATGGTGGTCAAATCAATACTGCTGACATTGCAGAAGCTGTTTTCAAAGGTAATATTTCAGCCAAACAGGCGTATAACGAAGTGATTGCGGACAAGGAGCTTGATACTGAAATCGACGTGCCTAACGTTGAGCGTGTGGAGAAGAAATACCGGCTCCAACGTTTTAAGTTGGACTCTGGTATCGAGATCGCGATTCCGATGGATATTTACCAAGACCGTAGTAAGGTTGAATTTGTGAATAATCCAGATGGCACGATGTCACTTGTGATTAAAGACATTGAGTCAATCGTCAATAAGTTTAATTCTTAATCATGGATACGAAAAAAGACGAGTTCGCTTTATACGAACTCGTCTTTTTCTTTGAATTAATTTTCTTCTTCGTCCAACTCAGCAGAACGTTGCAAAAGAGCTTGCAATTCGTTCTTACGACGATCGCGTGGAATAAACAATCCCAACATATCTTCATTAATACCAGTCATAACATGGACAACCTCGCCAGCTTCGTTGGTCTCAACTGTTAGAGGTGACTTCAAAGACTTGATTGGACTTGCAATGACATCATTGATTGTCCAATCGTCAATTGACATACCGCGTGGATTCTTGAAAATGGTTGCTTCAGGATCCTCAGCTGCGCAAATTGCACGCATCGTTGGCACTGAAACAGGGGAGGGATGATGAGTCCTTCAACTGTACTAGCTCGTAGTCTAAGTTGTTACGTTCGAAAAAGCTCTCGACTGACTTCAACGCATTCAACGCTGAGGTGCGGTGAGAAAATGAATAAACCGTGACAGCCATGAAATTCCCTCAATTCAATCTTTTACTAATGCTTCTATTTTCACACATATAAAAAAACAGTCAAGTCTTTATAAGGCTTTTGATGTCATCTTAATGTTTCATTGGTGATAATGTGAGAATTAGGTTTTAATCAGGTTAGAAAACAGTTTGATTTAGGTCATTGAATTGCCACGCGCCTTAAACAAGCGTAAACTAATTGCATGTATATTTATGATATTTTCGTAAATTAAATATGAATTTTTCAAGGGGTTATTCTTATGGATAAGAAGAAAATCGGCCTTGGCGCGTTAATCATGATGATGTTTACCACCATTTTTGGTTTCGCCAATGGGCCTGTGGCCTTTGAGCGTATGGGTTATGCAGCAATTATTTGGTATGTTTTGGGTGCCTTGTTGTTCTTCCTACCAACTTCAATGATGTATGCCGAATTCGGTGCATCATTCAAGGACGCTAAGGGTGGTATTTACTCATGGATGGAGCGTTCATTGGGTAAGAAGGTTGCTTTTATTGCAACTTTCATCGGATTGGCATCATGGGTGATTTGGATGATTTCCGTTTCACAAAAGGTGTGGATTCCGCTCTCAACTTTGATTTTCGGTAAAGATATGACAACAACATGGTCATTGTTCGGTTTGAACGGTGGTCAAACGGTTGGTGTTTTGGCCGTTTTGTTCATCTTGGTTGTTGCATACTTTGTAACCCGTGGTGTTAAGTCAATCTCACGAATTTCTGCTTTGGGTGGTATGTTCGTTATGGCGTTGAACGTCATTTTATTGTTGGCTTCAATCGCGGTGTTGATTGGCCATGGTGGTCACTTCGCTGAGCCATTGAAGTTGCGATCATTCTTTATCTCAGGCAGCCCTGATTATCAAACGATTGGTCAAATGATTTCATTCGCGTTGTATGCTATCTTTGCTTACGCTGGTTTGGAACAAATGGGCGGTATCATGGAAGACGTTGATAACGCTGAAAAGACGTATCCAAAGGCCGCTTTGATTGCCACAACCATTATTGGTTTGGGTTACGCTATCTCAATTTTGCTTTGGGGGGCGTCAACAAACTGGACATCATTGTCAGCTGATAAGTCAGCTAACCTTGGAAACATCACGTATGTGTTGATGAACAACCTTGGGGTGCAATTGGGTGATGCCTTTGGCATGACTCACAGCGCTGGTTTGATTTTGGGTTCAATTTTCGCCCGCTTCGCTGGTATTTCAATGTTCTTTGCTTATGTTGGATCATTCTTTGTTTTGACATATGCACCATTGAAGTCATTCATTTTGGGATCACCAAAGGAAGTTTGGCCAAAGAAGTTCATTGCTTTGAATGAACATGACGTGCCTGCTGTTGCCGTTTGGTCACAAGGCATCTTGGTCTCCATTTTGGTTATCTTGATTTCATTTGGTGGTAAGAGTGCTGAGCAACTATACCTTGTTTTGACGAACATGGGTAACGTATCATCAACGTTGCCTTACGTCTTCTTGGTTGCTGCGTTCCCATTGTTTAAGCGTTTGAACGACGTTGAGCGTCCATTCGTCTTCTACAAGAACCCAACAATTACTTGGATTATCACAATCCTTGTTGAAGCTTTGACGATTGTTTCAATCTTGTTGACGATTATCTCTCCATTCCAAACGGGAGATTGGTTCAGCGGTATTTGGACGGTTGTCGGTCCAATCTTCTTCGGTGTGCTAGCGTGGGTATTGTTCACGTTGGGTGAGAAGAAGCACGGTAAGTTATAATAATGATTTAAAAAACGTGTCTGCAAAGGCACGTTTTTTCTTGCTCAAATTCAAACGCGGGAGTAACCTATATTACAACTAAGGAGGCAAGTAATATGCCAAAGATGAATATCGATATGATTAAGGGGCGTACGCCTGAAGAAATCAAGCAAATTTGGACATTTCATATGAAGTGATGCTCGCCGCATTTGGCGCACCAGATGGTGATCGTTACCAAATCGTGACGCAACACGAACCTTACGAGATGCAAATTTTGGACACTGGTCTAGGAATCGAACGCACGGATAAGGTACTTGTTTTCAGTTTGGTGACTCGTCCGCGCACAACGGAACAAAAGGTTAACTTCTATAACAACCTGGTTTCGGAGTTGCACGATAAGACTGGTCTTCGTAAAGAAGATGTGATGATTAACCTAGTTGTTAATACCGATGAGGATTGGAGCTTTGGTTACGGTGAAGCACAGTTCTTGACTGGTAAGTTGTAATCAGAAAGGAGTAAACCTGATGTTGCCAGATGAAGAAGACTATCAACCTATTGATGAGTTAACGAGTGACGAGCATAGTTGGTATGCCGTTCGCATGGTCGGCGAAGATGTCGATACGTTATTAACGGCTGCGACAACCGAATCTGACGCGGAAGGCATTGCTCATCGAACAGCAACGCAATACCCTGATTTTTCATTTTCCGTTGTCCCAGTGACCGGTATTTTTATGGACAATACTCGTTATGACAAGATGACTGATCTCCAATGGTACGGCGTCATGCCGGCAAGTCGTAAAGACAACTACATTACGCAGATATTCGTTGATTTCAAGGATTTGAATACATTTTTAAGCGATAACCGCGCAGAAAAGTATCGTTTTGTCAGTTTAATGATGAAATAAGGGGTTGACGTTACAACGTTTTACCTGTATTATTAACTATGCTGTTTAGGCAACGTAGTTAAATATGCGGATGTAGTACAATGGCTAGTGCTCCAGCCTTCCAAGCTGGGAATGCGGGTTCGATTCCCGTCGTCCGCTTACTAAAACAACCATCAAGTTTTTGATGGTTGTTTTTTTGTAAAGTAAGTTCGCAAAGAAAAACCGTGTGCTATAATAGAAACGTTAAAAAAAGAGATAGATAAGGATGTTATTTCCATGAAGATTAAAGGCTTAACGCCAATTTTGTTGATTCTGTTGGTCATTTTGTTTGTGACGGGGCACGGTTACTTCCTTGAAGGCCCATTGACTAATTTCATGCACATGTCTGAAAACTGGATTGGTGGTGCCAATGCAGTTGGTTGGTCAATCATCATCTTGACGTTCGTTGTGCGTTTGGTTTTGTTGCCATTTATGGTGCACCAACAACGTGCTGCAACGATTCAACAAGAAAAGATGCGTTTGTTGCAACCACAAATGACAAAGATTCAAGAAGCGCAAAAGAACGCCCAAACGCAAGAAGAAAAGATGCTTGCTTCTCAAGCGATGATGGCTGTCTACCGTGAGAACGGTGTATCATTGCTAGGTGGCATGAACTTTACGGTTTTGATCATACAATGGCCTGTGTTCATGGGGTTGTACGCAGCTATTAAGAACTCACCAGATTTGGTCAACGCCAGCTTCTTCGGTATCAAGTTGGCACACCAATCACCTGTATTGGCCATTGCAACAGCGGTTGTTTATGGTTTGCAAGCTTACTTGTCAATGGTAGGTGTACCGGCTGAGCAAAAGAAGCAAATGCAATCAATGATGATGATTATGCCAATTATGATGTTGTTCATGACTTGGGTAACCAACGGTGGTATCGCATTGTACTTCTTCGTTGGTGCCTTGGTTATGATCATTCAAACGTTGATCATCATCGTATGGCGTCCACGTTTGCGTCAACACGTTGCGGACACATTCGAAGTTAAGGATGTTGTTGACGATGCCTTGTCTGGTAAGTTGCAATCAGAACCAACTGGTCCATTTGCACAAGCGATGAAGGCTGCGCAAGCACAACAAGATGCACAAGCACGTAAGGATATTACAGATGACGCCAGCGAAAACACACGCCCTAAATCAAAGGGTGGTCGTAACGCGGGTAAGCAAAAGCGTTAATTAGGTTTAAAAACCAGTGACCATTTTTGGGTCACTGGTTTTTTCATGTCTCGAAAATAGAATTTTCATGTTTTATCATGTGCATTAATGTACAATATATGTACGGAGGGTGGAACGCATGACAATTAATCATACAAAAGACTCAACCCGTTATCCTGATTTGCGTGGGAAAACAGCGGTTGTAACTGGTAGTTCTTCTGGTATTGGTGAAGCGATTGCACGTCACATGGGATCTGAAGCGATGAACGTGGTGATTAACTATATCAACGCTGACGAAAAGGTGATTGATGGTTTGATTTATCTGATTGAATAATCAGGCGGACGCGCAGTGGGGATTCGTGCTGACGTTGGAACAGAAGCTGGTGTGCAGGCGATTTACGACAAAGCGATTGAAGCTTTTGGCGATATCGATGTTTGGGTTAACAACGCTGGCTTTGAAATTCAATCAGAGACACACGAAACATCTTATGAAGATTGGCAACGTGTCCTTCACGTTGACTTGGATGGTGTCTTTTTGGGAACCAAGATTGCGGTGCAGCACTTCTTGAAGCACAACAAAAAGGGAAACATTCTAAACACCTCATCAATCCACGACATTATTCCTTGGCCTATATATGCTTCATACGCAACGGCAAAGGCTGGTGTCTTGATGTTTACGAAGACAACGGCGCTTGAGTATGCTGAACGTGGCATTCGTATCAACGCCATTTCACCAGGGGCTTTGGAAACGCCAATTAACGCACAACGTTTTGCTGATCCAGCGGTTCGTGCCGACACAGAGGGCATGATCCCAATGAAGAAGGTCGGTGACCCAGTTGATGTCGCTAACGCAGCTGTGTGGCTGATTTCTAACGAAGCCTCATACATTACAGGTACGACATTGTATATCGACGGTGGAATCACGCTTTACAACGAGTTCCAAGGCGGTCGCGGTTAAATATTGGTACTATCAGACATGTTCAATTTGGACATGTCTTTTTTTAATGACTGGCATACTGTAATTTGTGATATGATTTACATATTAAGCTTTTAGGACTGGGGGCAATTCGTATGGCAGAAAACATTATGCCAGAGCGTCTAATTGAAAAAGTGCGACTACGTGACTTCGCAATTTTTACAGTTGGAACGGCTATGTATGCGTGGGGGCTGGTTAACGTGAATATTCCCAATCACCTGGCCGAAGGTGGTGTAACAGGTATTACGTTGATCTTTAAAGCGTTGCTAAATATTAATCCTGCGTTATCAACGCTATTTTTGAACATTCCATTGCTCTTAATTGGATTGCGGATGCTCGGAAAGCGCGCATTGATTTACACATTATATGGGATTTTCAGTCTGTCATTTTGGTTGTGGCTATGGCAACTAATACCATTCGATTTAGACTTGCAGCATGATTTGCTGATTTCGGCTTTGCTAGCAGGATTGTTTGGTGGATTAGGTTCGGGGTTAATTTATCGCTATGGTGGGACAACTGGTGGAACGGACGTCATTGCGCGAATCTTAGAACAGAAGCTAAACATCCCCATGGGACGCACGTTATTCGCACTTGATGTCGTGGTTTTGACAGCTTCATTGGTTTACATTGACGTCGTTCAAATGATGTACACCGTTATCGCAGCCTTCGTGTTCGCACAAATGGTTAACTTCACCCAAAAGGGATCTTATGCAGCTCGTGCATTCTTAATCTTCACATCAAAGCCGGAAGAGATTTCGCATGCGATTATGCAAGATTTGGAACGTGGAACGTCGTTGCTTCACGCTGAAGGTGGCTTTACGCACAATGAACAACGCGTTGTCTACGCAGTGGTTGATCCGTCAGAAATGAACGTCGTGCGAAAGATTATTGATGATATTGACCCACGTGCATTCGTGACAGTCATGGATACACAAGAAACATTAGGTGAAGGATTCTCGTTTGCTCGTCCGAAGAAATCATTCTTTAAGTTTTAAAATAAAAGCTGGTATTAACGATTTAACGACGTTAATACCAGCTTTTTTAATTTACTTTTGTGGCTAAAATGCCTATATGACGCGGTTTTACAGCGCACACCCAAAATAATTAGCGCTCTAACAAAGAGAGTGCTAGAAAATGCTTGCAATGGTTTTGTAATAGTTGTACAATTAGTTTACAAAGTTGAGGGATGGCCGTGGGGGCCTCCTCATTACAGCCGAGTTTAACAATTGAATATTGGGGGGATTGTAAATAAAATGGCAAACTTTAATGATTTTAACAACATGGATGATATCTTTAACCAAATGATGGGACGCATGGGTGGTTTCAACTCAGAGAATTCTCGTTATTTGATCAACGGGCGTGAGGTAACGCCTGAAGAATTCGCAGAATACCGTCGTACTGGTCAACTACCTAACAGTGCTAACCAAGACTTACCAGAAGTCGAGCCAAACGGGCAAGCACCAAAGAAGGATGGCATTCTAGCAAAGCTTGGCCGTAACTTGACGCAAGAGGCCCGTGAAGGTTTGTTGGATCCAGTTATCGGTCGTAACAAGGAAATTCAAGAAACGGCTGAAATCTTGAGCCGTCGTACCAAGAACAACCCAGTCCTTGTTGGAGACGCTGGAGTTGGTAAGACTGCGGTTGTTGAAGGGTTGGCACAAGCAATTGTTGCTGGTGATGTGCCTGCTTCAATTCGCAACAAGGAAGTTGTCTCAATTGATCTTTCAAGCATCGAGGCTGGTACACAATACCGTGGTTCATTCGAAGAGAACGTGCAAAACTTGATTAAGGAAGTCAAGGAAGCCGGTAACGTGGTTATCTTCTTCGATGAGATTCACCAAATCCTAGGTACAGGTGCGATGGGTGGTGATTCAGGTTCAAAGGGCTTGGCTGATATTTTGAAGCCGGCTTTGAGTCGTGGGGAGTTCACCGTTATCGGTGCAACGACACAAGATGAGTACCGTAACACGATTTTGAAGAACGCTGCTTTGGCACGTCGTTTCAACGAAGTCACAGTTAACGCACCTTCACCAGAGGATGCTTTCAACATCTTGCTTGGTTTGCGTGACTTGTATGCCCAACACCACAACGTTGAATTGCCTGACAATGTTTTGAAGGCAGCGGTTGATTACTCAATTCAATACATTCCACAACGTTCTTTGCCTGATAAGGCCATCGACTTGTTGGATATGACGGCTGCTCACTTGGCTGCTAAGAACCCCGTCACTGACGTGGTGTCATTGGAAGAGCAAATCAAGCGTGAACGTGAGGCACAACAACTAGCTGCTGATAAGGAAGATTACGAGTCAGCTGCACAACACAAGGTTAAGATTGACGAATTGCAAAAGCAAATCGACGACGCTGGTGAAGCTAAGAAGGTAACGGCTACGGTTAACGACGTGGCTGAGTCAGTTGAGCGTTTGACTGGTGTGCCGGTTGCACAAATGGGTGCTTCAGACATTGAACGTTTGAAGGGTATTAACGAGCGTTTGCGCGGTAAGGTTATCGGTCAAGACGATGCCGTTGAAGCCGTATCACGTGCTATCCGTCGTAACCGTGCCGGCTTCGATGAAGGAAACCGTCCAATTGGTAGCTTCTTGTTCGTTGGACCTACTGGAACAGGTAAGACTGAGTTGGCAAAGCAATTAGCTTTGGATATGTTTGGTTCAAAGGACCACGTTATCCGTTTGGACATGTCAGAGTACTCAGATTTGACGGCCGTTTCTAAGTTGATTGGTGCAACTGCTGGATACGTTGGATACGATGACAACAGCAACACGTTGACTGAGCGTGTTCGTCGTCAACCATATGCTATCGTCTTGCTAGATGAGATTGAAAAGGCTAACCCACAAGTTTTGACGTTGTTGTTGCAAGTGATGGACGACGGTCGTTTGACTGATGGACAAGGAAACACGGTTAACTTCAAGAACACCGTTGTGATTGCCACATCAAACGCCGGCTTTGGAAACGAAGCTTTGATGGGTGACGATGCCAAGGATAAGGAATTGATGGAGAAATTGGCACCATACTTCCGTCCAGAATTCTTGAACCGTTTCAACGCTATTGTAGAGTTCTCACACTTGACGAAGGAAGACTTGAACCAAATTGTCGACTTGATGTTGAATGATGTTAACGATACATTGGCCAAGAAGGATATTGTCTTGACGGTTACGCCTGAAGCCAAGGCTTGGTTGATTGACGAAGGTTACGATGAGGCCATGGGAGCACGTCCATTGCGTCGTGTCATCGAACAACAAATTCGTGACAATGTGACCGACTTCTACTTGGATCACTTGGACGCTAAGAACTTGCAAGCTGACCTCGTTGACAACAAGATTGTTATTTCAGAATTGTAAAAATTTAAGTCGCTAAAAGGGCCTGTAGACAGCTATTTTTACCGGCGTTTAAAATGGGTGTAAACTTTATTATGTAAGAATATTGAGATAGGGTGGATAACATGTTAGAGAAACAAGTATTTAGCAAGCTTTTATCTAAAGCTTTTGATGTACCCGTTATGGTGACGTATTGGGATGGCAAGTCTGAAAACTACGGTGCCGGTTTGCCAGAGATTCACATCAAGTTAAACGAGAAACCAAACATGAAGTCCTTAGCTAAGATGCCAACATTGACACTCGCTGAGGCGTACATGAATCGTGGCATTGAAATCGAAGGTAGCATCCAAGAATTGATTGCTTCCGCTTACCGCCAATCTGGTAGTTTTTTGACCGATCAAAGTGGGTTCAAGGGCACATTGACGAAGATGCTCCACGGCCACGATAAGAACGAATCTAAAGAAGACATTCACAGTCACTATGATATCGGTAACGACTTCTATAAGGAGTGGTTGGACCCATCAATGACTTATTCTGCGGCATACTGGCCAAAGGATGATATGACATTGGAAGAGGCTCAGATGGCCAAGGTTCACCATATCTTAGACAAGTTGCACAGTGAACCAGGCAAGAAGCTATTGGATATCGGTTCTGGCTGGGGAACTTTGATTATCACAGCCGCCCAAGAATACGGCCTTGAAACATACGGAGTAACGTTGTCAGAAGAACAATACGCCTTTACGAACCAACGTATTCAAGAACTAGGCCTACAAGATAAGGTCCATGTCATGTTACGCGATTACCGTGATGCGGATATGACTTTTGATTACATCACCTCAGTTGGGATGTTCGAGCACGTCGGTAAGGAAAACCTCGGTGAGTACTTTAAGGATGTCGCTAACTATCTCGTACCAAATGGTCGTGCGTTGATTCACGGCATTACTGGCCAGCACTACGGCGCCGGTGTCGATCCATTTATTCAAAAGTACATCTTCCCAGGCGGTTACATTCCAAACATCGCTGAGAATGTGACGCACATTATGGAAGCTGGTATGCAATTGGACGATATCGAACCATTACGTCGTCACTACCAAAAGACGTTGGAAACTTGGACTGAGAATTACCACGCGGTTTACGATGAAACGGTTGCAAATCGTGGTGAAGCCTTTGCGCGCGCTTGGGATTTGTATCTCCAAGGTAGTGCAGCTTCATTTGAATCAGGTAACATTGATGTGATTCAATTCCTGATGACAAAGGGGGCAGCCGGTCAAGGCTTGCCAATGAGTCGCGCCTACATGACAGCTCGTGAAAATTAAATCATTATCAGCGCTTGCCATAATTTTGTGGCAGGCGCTTTTTTTACAGTTGTGTAACGAAAACGCTTTCTTAAAACCATTTCGTTTCGCTTACCTTTCGTAACCTTTATGCTAGTCAAGCGAGAGATCGAAAAGGCGACCGCAGACGCCAAATTAGAGACACAAGGTGAGTGAAAAATTATGAAGTTTATTAAAGGATTAGCCAGTGTTGTATTGGCAACGCTAGTTTTAGCCAATGCAACCATTGCTAACGCAGCCACATGGGCATACAGCAATCTAAACGCGTCAGACACGGTTGTCGCGTATTCAGCCGATTATCCCGCGCAAACTGCAGCAGCAGCAGCGTATTGGAACAGCCTTGCGGGAACAACAGTTATTGCCGTAACGAATAATCAAGCTGACGCAACCGTCACGATTGAAAAGAAGGACACCCCCGCTGGCTACGCTGATCCAAACGTGGCGCTAACGTACGCGCCAAATGGGATTACTGATATTTATCCATCACGCGTGGCGACGCAAGGGGTTGATTTGCAAACAGTCATTACCCACGAACTAGGCCACTCGTTGGGCTTGGATCACGATGCCGGATCAACGTTGATGGCTCCGGCTGGTGGTCAATTAGGTGGTCAAGCACATGATTATCAAGCTTTGAAGGCTGACTTGGCGAGCCATGGCCGTCAATTGGATAATCCCGCCTACGAGGCAACTAAGACAGCATCGGTGTCATCTAGCCAAACAAGCCCTACTTCGTCTGAGACATCAGTTAGTGAAAAGAGTTCGTCAACTGAAACGACGTCCGCTTCTGAACAAAAGCAACCTGAGACAACGGCCACAGAAGTCGCTGAAACGGCTGCCAGTCAAATCGCAGGATCAGCAACTGTCACGCGTGATGCGACTTTTGTCAAGCCATCCGCAGCTACCGTCAGTGTCGAATCATTGCCCAAACCAACGAAAACAAGTAATCAAGGCGGTCGTTTGAAGCAAGAAGTGAAGGTGGTTCTTCACAAAGTTTCAAGCGCCTTAGCAACCAATTAGTGACATTTTCTTATAAGACTCCCTGATAACAAAATCGGGGAGTTTTTTTCATTGACTTTTCAGTTTGTTAACAAAAACGCTTACATAAAACTATTGGCTTTAACTTACAAAACGTAAGGCGTAATTTAGATTGTAAGTTATAAAACAGTAGGGATATGAATCATGAATTTTTCAAAGGGACTGCTTGGTGTGGCAGTTGCTGCTACACTGCTAGCAGACACACCATCAGCTCATGCGGTTACATGGGCAACCAGTAATTTAAACAGTAGCAACATGGTTGTGGCTTATTCGCCAGACTACCCAAATCAGGTAGCCAACGCAGCGGCGTACTGGAATAATCTAGCTGGGACTACCGTGGTCGGTGTCACAAGTGACCCCAGTGCCGCTTCAGTTACAATCAAGGACGTCCCTGTGCCAGACGGTGACAACACGCCTAATTTGGCGTTGACCTTTGCACCAACTGGTGAAACGGACATTTATCAGCAACGTATCACTGAGCAGGGATCTGATTTGCAGACGGTGATTACGCACGAGTTAGGCCACTCATTGGGGTTGGATCATGATCCAGCCTCAACATTGATGGCGCCGTCAATGTTGAGGCATTAAAGGCTGATTTAGCTAGTCATGGCCGTGAAATTGATAATCCGGCATTCGATGCGCCACAAACAAGCCAAGCCGCCAGTTCAACGGCAGCTGCAAGTAATGCTGCAAGCGCATCATCAGTCAGCCAACCCGAATCAAGTGTCGCGTCATCAGCAGCTGAGTCATCACAAACAACGACAAGTCGAACAGCTCGTGCCACTCGTGACGATGCAAGTACGCAATCGCAACAACTTGCAACAATCGAGACGACGCCAGATCAACCAAAGACATTTGATGCCAAGATGTCAACGGTGGCGCATAACACAACCAAGCACATTGTCGAGGGTGCCATGATTGTTGTTGGTGCCGTGGCCGGTCTCTTTACAGCAATGGCCCGTTATTCACGCGCACATATCGATTAAGCTAGATATCAGACTTTCCATTTGTACAAGTGGGAAGTCTTTTTCTTTTGCTGATATATTAGTCAATCCACATTTGTATACTTGTGTAGTGTAAGTATAGTAAGCGACAACAAGTACAGGAGGGACGCATGTTTTTAGCGATTAGAGAGATTAAAAAAGAAAAACTACGGTACGGGTTGATTCTGACGGTCGTCGTCTTGATCAGTTATCTGATTTTTATTTTAAGTGCCCTGGCACTTGGACTAGCAACAGCCAACACCGCTGCCGTGGACAGTTGGCAGTCTAAGTCATTTGTGATGACCAAGGATGCTAACGGTAATGCAGGACAGTCATTGCTCACGGCGAAACAGGTGAGTCAATTAAGCAACCGTAACACCGCGACGCTGGGCATTACACCGGTGAATATGAAAATTGACGGCAAGCGGGAATCCGCCCAATTCGTGGGGATGAACAATGATGAGTACATTGCTAAAGAGTTGCAACTAACTAAGGGGCATTTACCAAAGGCAGCCAATGAAGTGGTAGTCGCTGACTCAGTTAATAAGGATAATTTTGGTATCGGGGACAAGGTTTCAATCGGCCTATCTGACACGAAATATAAAATTGTGGGTTATGTCAAAAATGCCACGTATAACACTGCACCTGTTATTTATGGTGAGTTAGCGGAGTGGCGTGCCATTAAGGGTGTTTCAGATCAATTCCCAGGTAGCGTGGTTGCCTCAAAAACGTCTCAATCGGTCGACGATAACACCCTGAAGACGTATTCATATCAGGCCTTTATCAATAAACTGCCAGGTTATACGCCACAAAAAGCGACGTTTGGCCTAATGATCGGTTTCCTGATTGTCATTTCCTTGATTGTGATTACCATCTTCCTCTATATTCTAACGGTTCAAAAATTGCCTAACTTGGCCGTTCTACGTGCCCAAGGAATTCCAAATCGTTTCTTGGCTCAAAATACATTGTTTGAAACGTTCTTTATTATGGCGACTGGCATCATCGTCGGTGCTGTATTGTCAGCATTAACAGAATTTGGCATTCCGGATAGTGTCCCAATGGCATTTGATTGGGGATTAATGGGACTTATTGCAGCCGGATTGATGGTAACCGGCCTACTAGGTGCGATTATTCCAATTCGTGTGATTAGCAAGATTGATCCCGTATCAGTGATTGGAGGTTAGGACAATGCGTGAAGAAAAACTATCTCTTGAACATGTCACCAAACAATTTGGTCAGAAAACCAATTTAGTCACAGCATTAGAAGACGTCAGTTTATCATTTAAAGCCGGCCAGGTGTCACTCATTATTGGACCTTCAGGGTCTGGTAAAAGTACCTTGCTGACGATTTTAGGTGGCTTACAGACGCCGACAGAAGGTTCAGTTCGATTGAATGGGCGCGATATTAGTGATTTAAGTACCAAAGAAGCCGAAAGAACACGGTTGGAACAAATTGGCTTTGTCTTACAGGCATATAATCTCGTACCATATTTAACAGTCGCGGACCAATTTAAGCTGGTTAAGCAAGTAAAACCCGACAACAACCTTAGCGCAGCTGATTTTGACAAAATCATCGATACGCTGGGCATCAAAAAACTCTTAAACAAATACCCCGGTGAACTATCCGGTGGCCAACAGCAACGAGTAGCCATTGCTCGTGCGTTGTATACAAACCCGGCAATCGTTTTAGCCGACGAGCCAACTGCCGCATTAGATACGGCTCGTGTCAAAGAAGTTGGGCAACTTTTCGCTAATATTGCGCATGATGAGCAAAAAGCAGTCGTCATCGTCACGCACGATGATCGACTACGTGAATTTGCCGATAATGTCTACAAAATTGTCGACGGAAAACTATCTAATACGGACTGATTAGCACACTTTCTAACACCTTTTGGGTATACTGGAATAGTTAAACAGAATTAAAGTAAGGGAGGACCTCGTATGTTGAGGAATCCTTGGTTAAAAATTGTGCTAGCCATTGGGTTTGAAGATGGCTGGGTCGTCGGTCTAAAACACGCTAATCAATGGTGGGAATGGGGACTAACCCTCATTGCCTTAGGGTTATCATTCCTTTTATTCATGACAGCCGTCGACAAATTGCCAGTTGGTACCGTATATGCCGTATTCGTTGGGCTTGGTTCCGCTGCAACTGTTTTGACGGGATGGTTGGTATTTGGTGACAAGTTAGACTTACCGGAACTACTGTTCTTAGCTATCTTATTAGGTGGTGTGATTGGTCTTAAGTTGATAACGGAGGAACGCACATAATGGCATGGGTATTTCTTGTTCTCGCCGGCTTAATGGAAGTTTCTGGCGTTATCATGATTAATGAATGGCAACGACGCAAAGCTTGGTGGGCTGCCGCTGGTATGGCCATTGGTGGTGCATTAAGTATTGGTCTGCTTGGTCTCGCTTTACGCCAGATTCCGATGGGAACTGGTTACGCAATCTGGACAGGTATCGGGTCTGCCGGTGGTACAATCGTCGGCATGTATTTATATAAAGAATCAAAAGATTGGAAGCGCATCTTATTTATCACGATGATTATCGTCGGTGCGGTTGGTCTAAAGCTGACCACAGGTAAAGGATAGCGACAGGAAGAGGGGCAACCCTCTTTTTTTGTAGTTGCTCATTTACGTCATAACCGTTACGATTAGAGAATAGAAAAGATTTTGCTGAGTATCGATTTACTGGGGAGTAACGACTTTAGCAATTAATAGGGAATAATGTATGCGAACACGAGATGAGAATAAGATTCAAGCTTTAGAAAACGCAACGTTTGATTTAGTGGAAGAATCAGGAATTGCAAATTTAAGCATTAATAAACTAGCGAAACGCGCCGGTGTATCGGTTGCGACGACCTATATTTATTATGAAAACAAGGCCGATTTATTGGGCCAACTATTTGGCAAGGTCCAAGACAATTTAATCACACAATTACCAATGCCAGATCAGACGCTGACACCACAGGATCAGTTTGCAACTTTGATGCGTGATTATGCAGCTAATTTCGAGAAACACCCGAAGCAAGTTGCTTTCATGGCAACAATGGTTGCTAATCCAGAATTTTTGCCAGATGAGATGCAGGGTGAAGGTTCATTGCTCAGTCCAGCCATGTTGACTGTTATTAAGCAAGCGTACCAACAACAACTGTTAACGACAGCCAATGTTGATATCATCGTGGCACAAGCTTTACAGCCGATGCAATGGCTCATGCAGTCACGCCTACGCAATAATCTTAGCGTTAGTGAAGATGAACTTAATATACTTATTCAACTCGCAACCCGTGCGTTGTTTAAGTAAATGAGACACCTCAGATAGATTATGCGGTGTACCCAAAAAGTTAAAGTAAAATATTTTAGCTGATTAAGCGGCCATTTGTCGGTATTCTACCGGTGAGTGGCCGTTTAATTTTGCTTGAATTCGTGTGTTGTTGTAATACAGTATCCAATTGTTAATTGCATCAATCAACTCTTTTGCTGATGAATAATTGTTCAATGGGCCGATTTCGACTTTCAACTTATTAAAGAAACTTTCCATAACCGCATTGTCTAGAGCGGTCG